>CP066692.1:0-352496 GCA_016432505.1 Candidatus Azosocius agrarius | reverse complement strand
CTCACGACGTTCTAAACCCAGCTCACGTACCACATTAAATGGCGAACAGCCATACCCTTGGGACCTTTTTCAGCCCCAGGATGTGATGAGCCGACATCGAGGTGCCAAACACCCCCGTCGATGTGAACTCTTGGGGGGTATCAGCCTGTTATCCCCGGCGTACCTTTTATTCGTTGAGCGATGGCCCTTCCATACAGAACCACCGGATCACTAAAACCAACTTTCGTTCCTGCTCGACTTGTTTGTCTCGCAGTCAAGCACCCTTCTGCTTTTGCACTCATAACATGATTTCCAACCATGTCGAGGGTACCTTCGCGCTCCTCCGTTACTCTTTAGGAGGAGACCGCCCCAGTCAAACTACCTACCATACATTGTCCTTAATCCGGATTACGGATTGAAGTTAGAAATTCAAATAAATTAGGGTGGTATTTCAAGATTGACTCCACGCAATCTAACGAAAGCGCTTCATAGTCTCCCACCTATTCTACACAAATTCATCCAAACTTCAATATAAAGTTATAGTAAAGGTGCACGGGGTCTTTCCGTCTTGCCGCGGGTACACTGCATCTTCACAGCAATTTCAATTTCACTGAGTCTTAGGTGGAGACAGTGTGGCCATCGTTACGCCATTCGTGCAGGTCGGAACTTACCCGACAAGGAATTTCGCTACCTTAGGACCGTTATAGTTACGGCCGCCGTTTACCGGAGCTTCGATCAAGAGCTTTGTATAAACTAACCCCATCAATTAACTTTCCGGCACCGGGCAGGCGTCACACCCTATACTTCCTTTTACAAGTTTGCAGAGTGCTGTGTTTTTAGTAAACAGTCGCAGCCACCTATTTTCTGAGACCATCATAAGCTAATTTTGTTAAAAAATTCACAAATAATGGCGCACCTTATCCCGAAGTTACGGTGCTATTTTGCCGAGTTCCTTCACCTAAGTTCTCTCAACGCCTTGGTATTTTCTACCCGTCCACCTGTGTCGGTTTTGGGTACGGTTCAACAATACCCACTCTTAGAAGATTTTCCTGGAAGCGTAGCATTAATTACTTCCCTATTTAAAATAAATAGGTCGTCATCATACCTTGATCTTAAATACATCCGGATTTTCCTAAATGTAAAATCTACATACTTAAACTACCAAAACCAACTGATAGCTAATCTAGCTTTCTTCGTCTCTCCATCGAAATATTGTCAAGTGCAGGAATATTAACCTGCTTTCCATCGATTACGCTTTTCAGCCTCACCTTAGGAACCGACTAACCCTGCTCCGATCAACGTGGAGCAGGAAACCTTGGACTTACGGCGTGTAGGATTTTCACCCACATTATCGTTACTCATGTCAGCATTCGCACTTCTGATACCTCCAGCATGCTTCTCAACACACCTTCTACAGCTTACAGAACGCTCCTCTACCGCTTATTATTAAACAATAATAATAAGCTCGCAGCTTCGGTATATAGTTTGAGCCCCGTTAAATCTTCCGCGCAGGACGACTCGACCAGTGAGCTATTACGCTTTCCTTAAAGGATGGCTGCTTCTAAGCCAACCTCCTGGCTGTCTATGCCTTCCCACTTCGTTTCCCACTTAACTATAATTTTGGGACCTTAGCCGACGATCTGGGTTGTTTCCCTTTCCACAATGGACGTTATCACCCACTGTGTGACTCCTGCACTATACTTCTTGGTATTCGGAGTTTGCATCGGTTTGATAAGGTAATCACACCCCTCTAGCCGAAACAGTGCTCTACCCCCAAGAGCAAAAATGCAAGGCACTACCTAAATAGCTTTCGAGGAGAACCAGCTATCTCCGAGCTTGATTAGCCTTTCACTCCTATCCACAACTCATCCCCTAATTTTGCAACATTAGTGGGTTCGGACCTCCAGTATACATTACTATACCTTCATCCTGGCCATGGATAGATCGCCCGGTTTCGGGTCTACTTACTGCAACTAACGCCCTATTAAGACTCGATTTCTCTACGCCTCCCCTAAACGGTTAAGCTAACGCTACAGCAAATAACTCGCTGACCCATTATACAAAAGGTACGCAGTCACTAATATTAAAAATTAGCTCCTACTGCTTGTATGCATACAATTTCAGATTCTATTTCACTCCCCTCACCGGGGTTCTTTTCACCTTTCCCTCACGGTACTAGTTCACTATCGGTCGGTAAGTAGTATTTAGTCTTGGAGGATGGTCCCCCCATCTTCAACCGGGATACCACGTGTCCCGGCCTACTTTTCGTCATCCATAATATAAACAATTTCGTATACGGGACTATCACCCTATATTATATACTTTTCCAAATATTTCTACTATCATAAACATTAATTTGATAACTAGACTTTTCCAAGTTCGCTCGCCACTACTATCGGAATCTCGTTTTTGATTTCTTTTCCTTCAGGTACTTAGATGTTTCAGTTCCCTGAGTTAGCTTTATTATTCTATGTATTCAAATAATAATACTTAACAAAAGTTAAGTAAGTTTCCTCATTCGGAAATCTCCGGATCAAAGCTTATTTGCCAGCTAACCGAAGCTTATCGCAGGCTACCACGTCCTTCATCGCCTCTTACCGCCAAGGCATCCATTATATGCACTTATTCACTTGAATATATAAATTTAAACAACATAAAAAGTAACAATATTAATTATTACAAATAATTACTAATAAATTTGCCTTGTACCATAAATTGTAAAATAACATACTGTGTTAAAATAAATAAAAATTAATGAATGGAGCCAGTCGGAATTGAACCGACGACCTTCTGCGTGCAAAGCAGACGCTCTCCCAATTGAGCTATGACCCCAAAATCTTACATTTTAAAAAAAATATAATATATGGTGGGTCTGGGTGGATTTGAACCATCGACCTCACCCTTATCAGGAGTGCGCTCTAACCAACTGAGCTACAGACCCATAAACCAAACAATTAATGTAGGCACTAAATATAAAATCAAAGAAAGAAAATCACTAAGGAGGTGATCCAGCCGCAGGTTCCCCTACGGCTACCTTGTTACGACTTCACCCCAGTCATGAACCACACCGTGGTAATCGTCCTCTTTACAGTTAAACTAATTACTTCTGGTGCAACCCACTCCCATGGTGTGACGGGCGGTGTGTACAAGGCCCGGGAACGTATTCACCGTGGCATTCTGATCCACGATTACTAGCGATTCCGACTTCATGAAGTCGAGTTGCAGACTTCAATCCGGACTACGATTGGTTTTATAGGATTTGCACCATCTCACGACTTAGCGACCCTTTGTACCAACCATTGTAACACGTGTGTAGCCCTACCCATAAAGGCCATGATGACTTGACGTCGTCCTCACCTTCCTCCGGTTTATTGCCGGCAGTTTTCTTAGAGTCCCCAACATAACTTGATGGTAACTAAGAATAAGGGTTGCGCTCGTTACGGGACTTAACCCAACATCTCACGACACGAGCTGACGACAGCCATGCAGCACCTGTCATCTGGTTCCTAAAAGGCACTTGAATATTTCTATTCAATTCCAGAGATCAAGGGTAGGTAAGGTTCTTCGCGTTGCATCGAATTAAACCACATGTTCCACCGCTTGTGCGGGCCCCCGTCAATTCCTTTGAGTTTTAACCTTGCGGTCGTACTCCCCAGGCGGAGAACTTAACACGTTAGCTACGCTACTAAACATTTTTATATGTCTAACAGCAAGTTCTCATCGTTTACAGCATGGACTACCAGGGTATCTAATCCTGTTTGCTCCCCACGCTTTCGTACCTCAGTGTCAGTATTTGTCCAGAAAGTCGCCTTCGCCACTGGTGTTCCTTCCGATATCTACGCATTTCACCGCTACACCGGAAATTCCACTTTCCTCTACAATACTCTAGTTAAATAGTATTAAACGCAATTCCTAGGTTAAGCCCAGGGATTTCACATCTAACTTAAATAAACCACCTACGCACTCTTTACGCCCAATAATTCCGATTAACGCTTGCACCCTCTGTATTACCGCGGCTGCTGGCACAGAGTTAGCCGGTGCTTCTTCTTTGAATAACGTCAAAAATAAAAGATATTACCAATTATTTCTTCTTCTCCACTGAAAGTGCTTTACAACCCACAGGCCTTCTTCGCACACGCGGTATTGCTGGATCAGGCTTTCGCCCATTGTCCAATATTCCCCACTGCTGCCTCCCGTAAGAGTCTGGGCCGTGTCTCAGTCCCAATGTGGCTGATCATCCTCTCAGACCAGCTACGGATCATCGTCTTGGTAAGCTATTATCCCACCAACTAACTAATCCGACGTGGGCTCATCCAAAAGCGCAAGGTCAAAAAGATCCCCTGCTTTCCTCCTTAGAGCGTACGAGGTATTAGCTTGAGTTTCCTCAAGTTGTCCCTCTCTTCTAGGCAGATTCCCACGCATTACTCACCCGTTCGCCACTCGTCAGCATCCCTAAAGACCTGTTACCGTACGACTTGCATGTGTTAAGCATACCGCCAGCGTTCAATCTGAGCCAGGATCAAACTCTTCATAAAATAATAAATCATATTTTTTTAGAATTTATCTAAAACTTTTTAAAAAAAGTTAATCATTCCTTCACTTGCTTAATACAAGTGCCCACACAAATTGCTTGGCTATTAATTATAATAAAACACAAACTACTTTTAAAAATTTCGTTAACCCATAACTACATAGGAGTGATAATTCTAACATTATTTTTTAAATAGTCAACCCCCAAAATAAAATTTTTTTTTTCCATAAAATAATTATATCAAATTGTAGGATAACCTTCTTTAATCCAAGATTCAATTCCTCCTTCCAAATTTCTAACATCTGAATATCCCTTTTTTTTAAACAATGAAACTTTTTTAGCACTATTTTTACCATTTTCGCATACTAAAATAACAGTTTTTTTTAAATATTTTTTTAAAAATAAATCATCATCTGTACATAAATTGTTAGACCCTAAAATATGCCCATTTAAATAATTTTCCCTTTTTCTACAATCAACAATTAAAATAGTTTTACGATTCATTAAGTTAACTAACTCTAAAGAAGAAATTGTATTTCTATTATAAAAATACATTAATTCAAAAATAATCAACAAAATCAATATAATTATAAAACTTAACGAAAGAATCCAATGATAAAATAAAAAATTAAAAAAATAATACATATAATAAACCCATTAAAACAAATTAAAATTGATTTGTATATGATATCACAATATTTAAAAAATTTATTCACATAATAAAAATAAATAAATCATAACAATGATATCTAATTAAAAAATATAATGGAAATTTTAAATACAAATGATATTATCTAAACAAGAAAATAAATATATTAATAGCAAACAATATCATTGTTTTTATATGTAAAAAGAAACATAATATTACTATAGACAATGTAATAAAAATTTAATATATGATAATAAAATAATCTGAGAATGTTTTATGTCAACTAATAACACAAAAAAATACAATACATATCATATAATGTCAATAACATTTATTTCGTTATTGCTAATTTTAACTATAATTATAGGCCATTCAACTTATATAAATAAAATTACACAAAATAAAATACAAATAGAATTATCAAACCAAAAAAATATAATTTTTAAAAATATAACAAAAATAACAGAAAATTTAAACCAAAATAAAAATTCTTATAACATAATAAAAAAACTATTATATAATTTGACGTATAACATCCAAATAAATAATATAAAAATAGCTAACATATATAATACTTTACAATATATAAAACACAATTCTCATATAATAAAACAAAGCACAAATGACATACTGATAGAAATTGAATGGTTATTAAGATTTGCAGATATATACTATTCTACATTAAATAACGCACATGAAACATCCATTTTGCTAAATAGAGTAGAACATAAATTAATGTCTATGAACAAATTAAACTTAACAGAATTATCAAAAAAAATACAAAATATATATGAAAAAATAAAATTATCAAATAAATCCAATCATGATAATATATGGAGTATTGTAAATAATTTAATAGATTCATTACCTAATCTAATATATTATAATATAAATTATAAAAATAACACACTTTTAAAAGATATATTTCCAACATTTAAAAAAAATTATAAATCACATACAATATCAAATATTTTTAAAGATATTACAAATGATGTTTATAATTTAGTAATAATAAATAGAAATATTTCATATAAAAATATACGAACAATATCCTTACCACCACAAAATTTGTTTTTACAAATTTATTTTTTATTAGAAGAAATAAAATTAGCAACAATAAACAATAATAAAGAAATTTATAATAAATCTATTATTAATATAGAAAACATACTAAGTACATATTTTCCATTGCATATCAGTAAATTTCATAAATTTGAAATAAAATTAAATTCCTTGAAAAAAAGTTTTATTCAACATCCAGATATAGGAATTAAAAATATAATAAAAACAATAATTTCATTACAACAAAATAGGTAAATTCAATGTATAGCTTTAATTATTTATGCATTTTTATAATATCAACCGTATTAGGAACTTTTTTTTATAATAAAACAGATTACATATTCATAAATTTTTTGCATTGGAATATACAAATACCATTATGGATATTTATAATAATTTTATTGATAATATTATATATATTATATTTTTTTAATCACATTATATGTTGTGATAAAAAAAAATTTAAATGATATAAAATAATAATAAAAAATTAATTAATACAAAATATAATTTCAATATCTATATTGAAATCTTATTCCTAAAATATTTAATTTTCTTCTAATAGAATCAAATCCAGCATTAATACTTGGATTCTGTAATGAACGTATGTAGTTTAAAAATAAATGTACGTTACTATTCATATACCAATTAATTCCAAAAGTTTTATTGCGAGACCTTCCAGTAGTAATAAAATTCCCTACTTCAAAATCAATAAAACTATATCTAAATCCCAATTCAAAAACATTTTTTGTACATTTCACAAAATTAACATTTCCCCATACACCTTCTTTTTTAATAAATTTTCGTTTTTCTCCAGTAATAATATAAGATAACTGAACATGCCAAGAAAAATAAGTAAAAATTTCTTCAATATCATTTTTTATTGAAGATGAATGAAATTCTACATTACTTAAAAAAGAATAAAATTGCACAGCAAAGTCAAATTCCATATTATATTTATACATCGCTTTTAATAATCGATTATTTTTACAATTTGTATCTAACACAGGAATAGTATTTCTACTTGTGGCTTCAGGAAAACTCTTATAACGCAAATAATTTCCATCAGTATTTTCATAATAAAATGAAAAACCATATTGTAATAAATTATTATAAAAATTATCAATTATAAATCTATAAGCAAATCTTGCAGATACTGCAAAATTATCATACTTATTAAAATAATAATTTTTTTTTTTAGTAAAAGCCGAATAGGAACATTTCATCTGTTTTATTTGATTTATTGCCAAACTAAATGTATAATACTTGTTCCATTTATCAAATTTAAATCCTATACCAACATTAGGATATAAGGTTTTCGTTCCAACACTTTTATGTAAAAAAATATCACAATTACCTTTTTCCAAACCAAAAGATAAATAAATTTTTCCTACAGACAAACTAAAATTTTTAAACCAATTTGTATAATTAATGTACACTTTATTCAAAAAAAATTTTCCATCAAATATTTTTAATCCAATATTATTGGTAAAATAACTATCAATTCTTCCAAATGAAATAAAACTTAAAATTTTTTTTAAACTACTACCAGATTTAAACTCTTTTCCTATATCAATAAAAGTCCCTTCAAATATAGTATAATCCACTGTTAACAAAAAATTAAATTTCATTCTATATAATGAATCATTACAAAAACATTTAGAAAATATAATAAAATTAATAATTATAAAAAAAAAACATAAATTATAGAAAATATTTTTATTCACAAGTATGCCTTAATAAAATATATAAAAACATAACAACGTTTATTTATTTTATCATATTCAATAAAAAACTAAAATAATCACAAAAATATATAATAAAACTCAAAAATTATAAAATATTGACAGATTAAAAGAAAAGTATATAATCTTATGAAAGTTATAAATTAAATATATTATTAAAATGAACAAAGAAGAAATATCCATCATTAAAAAATCTTATTTATGTATAAATTACAATAAATCAACATTTATAAAATCAATTCAAAAAGAAAAGGAATTATCAATAAATTTACATGTAAGAAATGATCTTTTATCTGCAAAAAAATTAATAACATATAATTTAAAATATGTAGTAAAATTATCAAAAAAATATGTTAAATACAGTTTAAACTTAATAGATTTAATTCAAGAAGGAACAATAGGATTAATGAAAGCTGTTAAAAAATTTAATCCAAAGAAAGGAATAAAACTTTTATCTTTTGCAATTCACTGGATAAAATCAGAAATACATGAATATATAATAAAAAATTGGAAATTAATAAAAATAACTACAACGAAAGCACAAAGAAAATTATTTTTTAATATAAAAAATTTAAAAAGAAATATTAAATCTTTTTCATTAACTGATATGGAAAATTTATCAAAAAAATTAAACATAAATTTAAAAGATATAATTTTCATGAATCAAAACTTATCAAGTGTAAATGTAAGTTTAACTACATACAATGATCACATTTATCAAATAAATAATAATACACAAAACATTTATTTAAATATAGAAAAATCTGATTATATGAAAAAAATAACTTCAATATTAAAACAAACAATCCTAAATTTAGACACAAAATATAAAACAATAATAAAAAAAAGATGGCTTTCACAAAAAAAAAATACACTTAAAGAATTATCAAAAGATTATAACATTTCTATAGAAAGAACAAGGCAAATAGAAAAAAAATCGATTAAAATTTTACAAACAAAGATAAATTTTTGTAATTAAGTAAAAATTATTTTTAAGTTAAAAATATAATAAAATAAACAATAAAATAATGTTATTATATAATATATAATTATATAAACATATTAAAAATATAATGCTAAGAGAAAAGTGATAATAATCAATAAATTTCTTCATTATATGATTTATTGTATAATTATTATTTATCTTATGAATAAGATAATTTATATATTTCCATTAATCAAATAAAAAACATTCACAAAATTATGAGTTTAACAAAATTAAAAAAAAAAAATATATCAGAATTGACAGAAATAGCAAAAAATTTAGGGATAAGTAATATAGGAAGATCTAAAAAACAAGAGATCATTTTTACTATTTTAAAAAAATATTTACAAAACGGAGAAGAAATACATAGCTCAGGTGTTTTAGAAATATTACCTGATGGATTTGGTTTTTTACGCTCTTCTTCCAGCTCTTATTTAGCTGGCCACGATGATATTTATGTCTCTCCAAATCAAATTAAATATTATAACTTAAGAACCGGAGATGAAATTGTAGGAAAAATAAGACCTCCAAAAGAATATGAAAAATATTTTTCATTATTAAAAATAAATATGATTAATGAGGTTTCTCCAGAAAAAATAAAAACTAAAATAAATTTTGAAAATTTAACTCCCCTTCACGCAAATGTAAAATTTGTATTAGAAGTTGGAGATGGATCTACAAATGATGTAACTTCAAGAATAATAGATATAATTTCTCCAATAGGAAAAGGACAAAGAGCCTTACTTGTATCGCCCCCAAAAGCAGGAAAAACAGTAATGCTTCAAAATATAGCACATTCTTTATCAATAAATTATCCTGAAGCCAGATTAATAGTTTTACTAATAGATGAAAGACCAGAAGAAGTCACAGAAATGAGCCGTTCAGTAAAAGGCGAAGTCATTGCAAGTACATTTGATGAACACGCAAGTAGACATATACAAGTATCAGAAATGGTTATAGAAAGAGCAAAAAGATTAGTAGAAAATAAAAAAGATGTAATAATTTTACTAGATTCAATAACTAGATTAGCTAGAGCATATAATACAATTTTACCAACATCAGGAAAAGTATTAACTGGAGGGGTTGATTCTAATGCTTTACAAAGACCTAAAAGATTTTTCGGTGCTGCTAGAAATATAGAAGAAGACGGAAGCTTGACAATTATTGCAACAGCCTTAATAGACACAGGATCAAAAATGGATGAAGTTATATTTGAAGAATTTAAAGGAACAGGAAATTCAGAAATTCATTTAGACAGAAAAATATCTGAAAAAAGAATATATCCTTCAATAAATGTTGCAAGATCAGGAACAAGACGTGAAGAATTATTAATACCAAATAATATGCTAAAAAAAATATGGATATTAAGAAAATTACTAAATCCAATGGACGATTGCGGCGCTATGGAATTTTTAATCGAACATATTAAAAACTCCAAAACAAACAATATTTTTTTTGAATCTATGAAAAAAGGAATAAAATAAATTATAATTTATATACAACACTAAAACTAGTACTAATCAAATTTCTATTCAAAACTTTAATATATTTATAATTATCAACAAAAATATGATATCTAAATATAAAATTCATATATATATTAGAAGAAATAATACATTTAAATCCAACTCCAAGTCTAAAACCTTTCCTATTAGAAATAAAATTTAATCCTAATAAATGATCCATGTAAATTTTAGAATAATTTATATCAACATTCTCTTTAATTAAATTAACTTGTTTATTTTTTTTATACGAGAGAGTATAAGGCATTAATATGTCTTTTTCATTTTTTTTTTTTTTTAATAAATTAAAAAAATTAAATTTTTTAATATCAAAATTTTTTTCTTTTATAAAATCATTTTTATAAGATTTATAAATTTTGTTAGATAAAAAATCAAATTTACTTTTTGAATATTCAAATCCAAAAGAAAATAATAAGCATAATTTCTTTTCTATTAAAAAAAATTTAAAAATATCAATCCATTTAGAATTATAACTATATCTATATTTACCAATATAATTATCAATCAACTGATTTTTAAATAATTCATTAAAATTATTTACCTTAATTTCCAAAGTATTAACAAAAACTCCTCTTCCAAAATTAATACTTAAAAAATTATTAATTTTATATCCAATAAAAAAAGAAATTCCATTAACAAATACAAAATCACTAGTTTTAATTTCTTTTAAATAACTTAAAAAATGTTTTGTAACATTTATCATTTTTTCTTTCAATATAATTTTATTATTTTCATTTTTATCTTTTTTTAAAAACAATAAATTATTAGTAGAAAAATTAATAGGCAACAAATCAATTTCAAAATAATTTTTAACAGAACTCCCTTCAACTCCAAAATAAAACAAAGATTTTGAAACAGACATACAATTACTATTAAAACTTAAAAACAAACTAAAAAGAAAAAAAAAACGCAACATAAAATCACCACAAAAACATAATTATAACTTAATTAAATAAACAAAAAAACTTTTTTTTTTATTAATTTTAATTATGTGTTTTTCATATTTTATATGAAAAACACATAATTTAAAATTACATTCCAGGCATGCCACCAAACCCACCACCCATATTACTCATATCATGATGGCTTGAGTCTTTTTCAATTTTAGGTACATCAATAATTGCACATTCTGTAGTTAAAAATAACCCAGCAACAGAAGTTGCATTTTGTAAAGCTGATCTAGTAACTTTAGTAGGATCTAAAATTCCAAGTTTTATCATATCTCCATACTCTTTTTTGTATGCATCAAACCCAAAATTACCTATACCATTTTTAACCTTATCCATTATAACAGCTGGTTCTTCGCCACTATTTAAAAGAATATTTTTTAAAGGAGACTCTAAAGATTTTATAAAAATATTAATACCTTGATTTTGATCTTCATTTTCACCTACAAGTTCTTTAAGTTTAGGAATAAGTCTTATTATAGCCACTCCCCCCCCAGGTAAAACACCTTCTTCTACAGCAGCTCTTGTAGCATGTAATGCATCTTCCACTCTAGCTTTTTTTTCTTTCATAACAATTTCTGTTGCCCCACCAACTTTTATAACAGCAACTCCACCAGACAATTTAGCAATGCGCTCTTGTAATTTTTCTTTATCATAATCTACAGTTAAATCATTCAACTGTGATTTCAAATTAATAATTCTATCTTCTATATCCGAAGACGCTCCACATCCATCAATAATTGTAGTATTATCTTTAGTTATAATTATTTTTTTTGCTGTTCCTAAATCATCAATTTGAGCAGTTTCTAAAGTTAATCCAACATCTTCAGTTATAACTTTTGAATTAGTCAATACAGCAATATCTTCCAACATTGCTTTTCTTCTATCTCCAAAACCAGGAGCTTTAACAGCACACACTTTTACAATTCCTCGCATATTATTAACAACTAAAGTAGCTAAAGCCTCTCCTTCAACATCTTCAGCAACTATAAAAAGCGGTCTTCCAGATTTTGCAACAGACTCTAATATAGAAATCATATCTCGTATATTATTAATTTTTTTTTCAACTAACAATATAAAAGGATTTTCTAATTCTGTTACCATAGATTGTTGATTATTAACAAAATAAGGTGAAATATAACCTCTATCAAATTGCATACCCTCAACAACTTCTAATTCATCCTCCAATCCATTGCCATCTTCTACAGTAATAACACCATCTTTTCCAACTCGAGACATAGCATCAGCTATAATTTGTCCTATTTTAATATCAGAATTTGCTGAAATCGTACCTACTTGAGCTATAGATTTACCATCATCACAAGGAACAGACATTTTTGCTAATTCTATTATAGATAACGATAATGCTTTATCCATACCTCTCTTCAAATCCATAGGATTCATTCCAGCAACAATACACTTATTACCTTCTATTATCATACTTCTAGCTAAAATAGTAGCTGTCGTAGTTCCATCTCCAGCAATATTAGAAGTTTGAGAAGCCACTTCTTTTAACATTTGAGCTCCAACATTAGCAACTTTATCAGCTAATTCTATTTCTTTTGCTACTGTTACTCCATCTTTAGTAACAACTGGAACACCAAAAGATTTTTCTATTACAACACACCGGCCTCTTGGCCCTAAAGTTACTTGTACAGCATTAGCTAATGTATTCACCCCAAGTAAAAGCCTATTACGAGCCTCTTCACCAAAATATAATTCTTTTGCAACCATATTATTTTCCTTTAAAAATAAACCATATTTTATTTTAAAATAAAATTATAATTATACCGTATCTATTATCCCCATTATATCATCTTCACGCATTACAAGAAACTGTTTTCCAGATATTTGCACATCTGTTCCAGAATATTTTCCAAAAAGAACTTCATCGCCTATTTTTACTTCAAGTTTAATCAAAATTCCATTTTCTAATTTACCTTTACCAACAGCTCTTACTATACCTCTTTGAGGCTTATCTCCAACAGTATCAGGAATTACAATCCCGCCAGATGTTATTCTTTCATCCATACGCTCAACAACTACCCTATCATAAAGAGGGCGAATATTAATAGTCATAAAAACTCCTAATTGTTACAAATTTTTATTAAATAATTAAACAAAAATATATATATATATATGTGGACAAAATAATTTAATTCAACTATAAAATCATATTTTATTAATATAAAATATATTTTTTATTTTAAAAAAAATTTCTATTATTAAAAATAAAATATCTTTTTTCAACAACAAAAAAAATATATTTAGAATTTCTAGATAATAAAATAACATACCATAAATTCAAAAAATAAATTGAAAAAAATATATTTCCATAAAAATATCTATAAAATAAAGTAAATATAAATTTATTTACTAAAACAAAAAAAAAATCATAAATATATACCCCTCCAAATATAAATATATTATTTAAATTTACCTTAAAAAAATTCACTAAAAAATTATAATATGTATATTTACTTAATATGTTATTTATATAAAAATTTATAAACAACTTAGCCTTTAAATTATTAAATAATGTTAATTTATTATAAATAACAAAAAAAATACGCCCTATTAAATATTTATAAAAAAAAGTATTTAAAACACCGTTACTACAAATAATAAATTTTCCTATACTTTGTTTTTTTAAATTTTGAAACTCATTAAAACAAAATTCAGGCAATAAATTATAAAATCCAACATTACCAAAAGAACTAGAGGAAAAAATAATTATCATAATCATAATTTAATTTTTTTTATCAGAATAAAATAAAATAAAACTACAAAATATCAATACAAAAACCCAAATAAAAATATCTAATATATTCGGTATTTCTCCAAAAAAAAAAAAACTAACAACGCAACTTATAATTAATTTAAACGGAAAAAAAGGCATTAATAAAGTAACTTCTGAACACATATGAGCTTTATTATGTGAATAAATTGATAAAATAAAGAAAAAGCCTAGTATTAAAAAATAAAAATAATGATTAATTTCAGGCTCAATCCAACCATATTCCATAACAGGTATAAAACAAACTGGTACAGTGAAAAACAAAACATAAAATGTTAATAAATTAGAAGATTCATTTAATAACAATAATTTTCTCGCCATTAATTTTTCTAAAGAAAATAAAAAAGATGCAAAAATTGGGAACAAAAAAACAATATTATTAAATTCCCCCAAATGTAAAACTTTAATATTACAACTAGTAACAATAACGCCAGAAATAGATATTATTAAAGCTATACTTCGTCTAAAAGATATATATTCTTTTAAAAAAATTACAGAACACACAATAGTTAATAAATGACTTCCAAAACTAATAACAACAACTTGCACAAGAGTCATATATTTAAAACTAACTCCCCATAATAAAAATCCTGAAACAAAAAAAATTAATCTTAAAATATGCAAAAAAATATATTTTGTTTTTAAACCATATATTCCTTTTTTTAAAAATATATAAGGAAATATTAAAATAGCACCGAACATATATGAATACATAACAATAATATAAATAGGTATAGGAGCTCCTATAAAGAATACAGATCCTCCAACCAAATATCTTATTATTGAATTACAAAAAGAAAACATTATATAAGAAATAATTTTCCATAATAAGGCATAAAAAATCATAACACATAACACACATAAAAAAATTTCATTTAAATTTAATAAAATAATAAAAAATATAATTATAAAATAATAATATAAAATTACACAAGCCTATTAAAAATCCCATAATTATAGGAAAAGAATTAGTAATTTCATTAAATAAATAAAAACTTATACTCCCTGCAAAAATTAATTTTGCAGCTATTCCAAATGGCAACAAAGTAATAATATCTCCTAATATATAAGATTTAGCAAAAAAATAATTAATACATATATTTAAAACTCCTAATAAAATTAACCAAAACCAATGATAATATTTTGGAAAAATCCATCCATATTTAAAAAAAAATATTAAACAAATAGGAATAATTAAAGAAAATAAACAAACAATCAATTGCCAAGGACTATGTTTAAAAATCATTAACTTTCTTACAAGAATTTTACTAACAGCCATACAAAATGAAGCACATAATGGCAATAATAAAATAATATTAAAATTATAAATCTGCTTCCACAAAAAATCAGGTCTCATTGAAAAAAAAAAGCCTATAAAACTAGTTATAACTATTACAATACTTTTTAACGTTAATTTTTCTTTAAAAAAAAATATAGCACCAAAAACACTAATTATTGGAGATATAAAACTAACAGATATAACTTGAATAACAGGTATTTTTTGTAAACTTAAATACCATAAACCAATACCAAATATATTTAAAACTGCGCGAAAAAAATTTAAAAAAACAAAAGAAGACATAAATAATTTAAAAATATATTTTTTTAAAATAAAAAAAAGAAATAAAACAGAAAAAAGACTCTGAAAGAATATTATTGCATAAACTGATAATTTTTCATATAAATATATTGAAGACCCTCCAGATAAATATCTAACAATGGCAGCTTCTAACGCAATAAACAAACATGTTATTATTTTATAAAAAATATATTTATACACAAAAAACATTATTAATGTAATGTAATGGGCCCGGTAGGAATCGAACCTACGACCAAGGGATTATGAGTCCCCTGCTCTAACCAACTGAGCTACAAGCCCTAATACATGTATTATATAACATATAATAATTTTACTCAACATCTTCATCAATAAAACTTTGTATATGCTCAGCTCTACTTGGTTGTCTTAATTTTCTTAAAGCTTTAGCTTCAATTTGTCTTATTCTTTCTCTTGTTACATCAAATTGCTTACCAACTTCTTCTAATGTATGATCAGTATTCATTTCTATACCAAATCTCATTCGCAAAACTTTAGCTTCTCTTGGAGTTAAACCATTCAATACATGCTGAGTAGATTCCTTTAAACTTTCATTAATAGCAGCATCAACTGGATGAGTGTCATCAATACTTTCAATAAAATCTCCTAAAGATGAATCTTCTTCATCCCCTATAGGAGTTTCCATAGATATAGGTTCTTTAGCAACTTTCATAACTTTTTTTATTTTATCTTCTGAAAGCCCCATAATTTCTCCCAATTCTTCTGGAGTTGGTTCTCTACCTATTTCTTGCAACATTTGCCTTGATATTCTATTAAGTTTATTTATTGTTTCTATCATATGAACAGGAATTCTTATTGTTCTAGCTTGATCAGCAATTGATCTAGTAATAGCTTGCCTTATCCACCAAGTTGCATATGTAGAAAATTTATATCCTCTTCTATATTCAAATTTATCAACGGCTTTCATTAATCCAATATTTCCTTCTTGAATTAAATCTAAAAATTGCAATCCTCTATTAATATATTTTTTCGCTATTGATATAACTAAACGAAGATTTGCAACCACCATCTCTTTTTTTGCTCTTCTAGCTTTAGCTTCACTAATAGCTATCCGTTTATTTAATAACTTAACTTCAAAAACATTTAAAGAAGAATTTTCTACTATTTCTTTAATTCTTTTTTGAGCTAATATAATATGTTCTTTAAACATTATTATTTTTTTATAATAAATAGAATTTTTATTAATACACAAATCAACCCATAAAAAATTAACTTCATTTTCCTTAAATAAACTAATAAATAATTCTTTAGGCATTTCAGATTTAATAACACAAATATCAAAAATAATTTTTTCCTGTTTTTTAATTTGTAATAAAATATCTTTCATTAATGTAGTAAAAGTATCAAAAATTTTAGGTACCCATTTAAAAGTTATTAATTCATTTTCAAGATCTTTATATAATCCATATTTTATAAATTTATTTTTACCATATTTATCATATAAATCCTGATTTTTCTTCATTAATAAAATCAATTTTATAAATTTATTTTTTGCCTCTTCTTCATTTCCCTCATTTTCAATTATTTCTAAGTCAGAAATATTACAATTATTTTTAAAATTATTTTTCAAGAGATTTTCATTAATAACAACTCCAAAAATTTCATCTTTTGTTAAAGTTCCACTAATTAAATCAAAAATTTTAAATAACCCATCATTAACTTTATCATATTCATATACAATAAAATTTAACATTTTAGGATATTTTGCAAATAATATAATAACTTCTCTAATTCCTTCTTCTATTCGTTTTGCTATAGAAATTTCTCCATCTTTAGTAAGAAGTTCAACAACACCCATCTCTCTCATATACATTCTAACAGGATCATTTGTTAAAATTATTCCTTCATCATCAGAATTAGGATGATTTTTTTCAAAACAAAACTCAGAATTACTTTCACCCCTAAATCCAATTTCATGATCAGAAGAATCATCAATTAAAGATACATCAACTGAATCATCAGAATCATAAACAGTTATACCAATTTCTCCTAACAACTTAACAACATCATTAATACTATATGCATCACTTGTAAAGCCAGTTAAATAATTTCCTATCTCAGAATAGGTCAAAAAACCTTTATCTTTTCCAAGATTTATTAATGCTTTAATTTTTGATTTTCCATAATTATACTCAACATTCATACACAACTCATAAAAAACTATAATAACTACATAAATTAATCCCATTTATAATGGAATTATTTAATTTTTATTAATTTTACTTTCATAAAATAAATTTTTAATTATATTAATAGATTCAAAAAATATATCTTTAACAAAAAATTTAGAAACAGAATCTACCACTTTCATAGAATAACCATAAGTTAAATAATTAACAAAATCTTTAGACATAATATTTTTGACATCATCAAAATACAAATATTTATCCTTTAAAATAATATTTATTAAATTATATAAAAATAATGCTCCATTAATATTAAACTCTAACAAAAAATCTATATGAGTTAAATAATTTATAAAATTTCTATTAAATATTAATAGAAATATTAATATAAAAAATATAAAATTTATATCATTTATATTTATATTAAAATTAATATTTTTATTAAAATATTTATCAAATTCATATAACAAAAATAAATTAGCACTTCCATATAATTTAATTATACGTTGATAATAATTTTTTTTTAAAAAATCATTAGGAAATTTATAAAATAAATTTTTAAGTTCATTATTAAATATAATTTTATCATCCTTTTTATACAAATTATATTTTTCATACAACAAATATATATAATAATCAAAAACATCTTGAGTTTTAGAAAATTTTTCTAAAAATTTCATTTTTCCAAAAATTCTTATATAAGAATCAGGATCATATCCAATATCTAAAAATACAACACTTATTTTTTTACATTCACTAATAGATAACAACGAAATACTAACAGCTCTTTCAATAGCTTTTCTCCCAGAATCATCTCCATCAAAACAAAAAATAATTTCTTTAGTTTTTGTAAACAAAAAATCAATATGATTTTTACTAATTGCTGTTCCTAATGTAGCAACAACATTTTTAATATCATTTTGAAATAATAATAAAACATCAAAATAGCCTTCAACAACTATAATAGTTTTATTATAATTTCCATAAGATAATGTTTCCCAAATTCCATAAAATTCTTTTTTTTTTTTAAAAATAAAAGTTTCAGGAGAATTTATATATTTACGATCATGCACATCAGAAATACATCTACCTCCAAATCCTATAAAATCTCCTTTAAAATTTTTAATAGGAAAAACAATCCTATTAAAAAACATAAAAAAATTAGTATCATTTGAAGAAATTAATCCTACATTTTTTAAATCATAAATTTTATACCCTTTTAATTTAAAAAATGAAATAGATTCACTAATAGACGCAGCAAAACCAATCTTAAATAAATTTATTATTTCATCATTCAAACCTCGATTATACAAATATAATGTAGCAATTTCATTTATTTTTAAATTATAAATAAAAAATTCAACAGCATCATTTAATAGATAAACATATTTATATAAATTTAAAGAATTATTTTTAAAAAAATATTTATCAACATTAACATTGTGACCCACTTTATCACACAAAAATTTAACAGCTTCAATAAATGATAAATTTTTATAATTAATAATAAATTGAATAGAATCTCCATGAGATAAACAACCAAAACAATGATAATATTTTTTATCTACATTTATATAAAAAGATGGATTTTTATCATTATGAAAAGGACAATTTGCTACATAATTATTTCCAGAAGATTTTAATTGTATAAATTCACTAATTATTTGAACAATATCAATTTTATGTAAAATATTATCTATTTTTTCACTTATATTAATTTTCATACATAAAAAAATATATATATAAATTTATTTATTATAAAAAGATAAGTTAAATCTATTTAATAAATTTTTTTGCTTTTTTAATTGACGTTTTTTTGCTGCCGCAAGTTCTCTTTGTCTTTTTTTTGCAGGCTTTTCATATCTTTCTCTTTGACGGAGTTCTCTAGGGATCCCTGATTTCTCAACATATCTTTTTAATCTTCTTATTGCTGAATCTAAATGTTCACCATCTCTAACAATAATATATGTCATATTATATCACCTTAAAATAATAAATTTGTAAAATATTATAATATAATAAGAATATAATAATGCAAGCATTATAAAATATAAAAAATAATTTATGAAAATATTAGGAATAGAAACATCTTGTGATGAAACAGGTATAGCAATATATGATAATAAAAATTTATTGATTTGTAATGAAATATATAGTCAAATAATTATTCACAAAAATTTTGGAGGGCCCGTTCCTGAACTTTCATCACGTGACCATATACAAAAATTAATTCCATTGCTATTAAAAATATTAAAATTATATTCAATAAAAATATATGAAATAAAAGCTATAGCATATACTTCTGGACCAGGCCTTTCAGGTGCCCTTATGATTGGGGCATCGTTTGCAAAATCATTAGGTTATAAATTAAAAATTCCAACAATTAATATAAATCATATAGAAGGCCACATTTTTTCATCTTTCATAAATAATAAAAAACCTACATTTCCATTTATATCATTAATTATATCTGGAGGACATACAATGCTAATAAAAGTTAAAAAAATAGGAATTTATGATATAATAGGAGAAACCTTAGATGATTCAGTTGGAGAAACTATAGATAAAATAGCAAAATTATTAAAATTAGAATATCCAGGAGGAGCAAAAATTGAACAATTGGCAAAAAAAAATATTAATAATAATTATCAATTTCCAAAACCATTAATAAAAATTAAAAATTTAAATTTTAGTTTCAGTGGATTAAAAACATACATTAAAAATATAATAAATAAAACACAATTAACAAAAAATAACGTAGAAAATATAGCATATTCATTACAAGAAACAATAATAGATACATTGTTAATAAAATGCTTCAACGCAATAGAATTTACTAAAATTAATACATTATCTATAGCTGGAGGCGTAAGTATAAATAAAAAATTAAAAATAAAATTTATTAAATTAATAAAAAATAATAAAGTTAAAATTTTTTTTCCAAAAAAAAATTTATGTACTGACAACGGAGGCATGATATCATTTGTAGGATATCAAAAATTTATAAGAAATAAAATAGAAAATACAAATAATATTAATATACACACAAAATTAAAAATTTAATGAATATAATTTAGGAAATAATTTTGCAAACAAAAAAAAATTTAAATAAGCAAATTCAAAATATAATTTATATGAAAAATTATATAAATTTTTACACATATATGAAAATATGTTTATATAATAAAAAATATGGATATTATTATAATTCAATAAAAAATATTGGAAAAGAAGGAGATTTTATAACTGCTCCAGAAATAGGTTTTTTATTTTCAACATGTTTATCAATAGAAATACATAAAATTTTAAAAAAATTAAATGGAGGATATGTAATAGAAATAGGTGCTGGAACAGGAACTTTAGCATATAAAATATTATCACAATTTACAACATTAAACACTCCGTGTCAGGGATATAAAATTATAGAAATAAGTAAAAAATTAAAAATTATTCAAAAAAATTTTTTAAAAAAAAAATTTATTCAATATAAAGTAAAATGGATAAATACATTAAAAAAATACACAAATTTAAAAGGAGTAATAATTTGTAATGAGGTTTTGGATGCATTGCCAAATTATGCTTTTAAAATAAACAATAATAAATTGTCAGAAAAAATAATAACATTAAATCTATTCAATAAATTACAATGGTCAAATATAATAGCTAGTAATACTTTAACAAAATATATAAAATATATAAATTTAAAATCAAATAAATATGAATCTGAAATAAATTTATTATTATATCCATGGATTAAAAATATATCATCAATATTAAATAAAGGTTATATATTTTTTTTTGATTATGGATATATAAGAAAAGAATATTATAATAATTTAAGACATCAAGGAATGATAATATGCCATTACAAGCATTACGCAACAAAAAATATATTTTTAAATCAAGGATTTCAAGATATAACAACTCACGTAGATTTTACATCAATATATGAAGCAATAAAAATAAATAATATGAATTATATAAATTTTACAAATTTATCCAAATTTTTATTAAAATTTAATCTAAAAAAAATAATTAAGATTAATAATAAAAATACTAAAAAAATATATAAAGAAATAAATAAATTAATATCACCATTAGAAATGGGTGAAGTTTTTAAAATGATATTTTGTGAAAAAAAAATATAAATATACAATCATTGTTTTAAAAAAAAATATATTCTTAATAAATTTATTTTTTTTTTATAAAAAAAATATTTACATTTTTTATATAATAAAATATTAAAATTAATACTAAAATATTTTTTATTTATAAAAGATAATATATCATATAATATTATTATATTGATAAAATTATAAGTCAAAATGTTTACTTTTATTAACATTAATAATAAAAATTTTTTGCATAAATTTGGCCTTCTAAAAGCATCAAAAAACTCTAAAAAATTAACAATAATTCTTTCATCAAAAAAAAAAAATTTAACAATATATAAGTTAAAATAAAATAAATTACTAATCAAAAAAATATGCATATTGGATAATTTATAAAATTTAAATACATTATAAATAAAATTTATAATAATATTTTTATATTTACCATAAATAAATAAACCTTCAGATAAAAATAAAAAATTAATAATTTTATAAAAAAATACAACTATTTTATAAATAACATTTTTAAAAATAAAGGAAGATATATATATATATGTATATATATAATTTTTTACATATAAATTTTTATATTTACTTTTTAATACAACAGAACAAAAAAAATTATCTAATACAGGACTTATAATGTTTAAACCATTACATTTATACAATACAGAAAAAAAACATTTCAATTGTAATAAATCAAAAATTTTAATAAACTCTTTCCATATTCTTTCTGGAGATAAATATTTCATCTCACATGTATTTATTACATAACTCATTAAATCCAATGTTTCATAAGAAACAAAAAAATTATAATTATTTAATTTAGACTTAAATCTAGCAACTCTTAAAATTCTAACAGGATCTTCCATAAAAAAAATAGATATATGTCTCAAAACTCTAACTTTAACATCATTCATTCCATCATATGGATCAATAATATTAAAAAAAACATCTTTCGCAATAGAATTTATACTTAAATCCCTTCTATATAAATCTTCTTTAAGAGTAATAGAAAAATTACAATTAATATAAAAGCCATTATATCCATATATATATTTTTTTTCAAATCTTGCTAAAGAATATTCTTCTTTTGTAATGGGATGAATAAAAACAGAAAAATGCTTTCCAATTTTTAAAAATTTATATTTTATTAAAAAATTTTTTAATCCATTAATAATAACCCAATCTTTGTCAGTTGCTTTAATACCTAAAATTTTATCTCTTATATAACCACCAACTAAATATATAATCATATTTATAATTTTTTAATTAAATAAAATTTAATATTGCCAATATTTTTAAATTTTAAAATTTTATATTTAAAAAAAACAAATTCTATTTCAAAATTAATATAAGATTCAATATAAATATAAGTATCATTAGTAATATAATTATTAATTAATAAAAAATTTAAACAATAAAATAAATAATTACTATTATATGGAGGATCTATAAAAATAATATCAAAAGATTTAATATAACTTTTAACAAGTTGCAATAAGTTAAGCCATTCAAAGACATCAATATTAATAATATTAACATTCTTAATATTTAAATTCTGTATATTTAAACATATAGAATTACATACAGCAAAAGACTTTTCCACAATAAATAAATATGAAGCTCCTCTTGATAATGCTTCAAAACCTAAAACTCCAGATCCTCCAAACATATCTAAAATACGTGATTTATTTATAATATCTTTAATCCAATCAAATAAAATTTTACGAATAATAAAAATAGTAGGTTTTACAAAATGACTATAATATAAAATTTCCTTTCCTTTTAAATAGCCACTTAATAACTTTATTTTATTCATTTATAACCTATTAATAAAATTTAATAAAAAAATTTTTTATATAATATAACATTTAAACATAAGTTATATGATAAAATAATACATCATAAAAATATAAAACAAAATAATTTTTAAAAAAATAAAGCTTTAATATACAATTTTTGATTATTAATTATAATGAACAACATAATATTTGCAGGATTTTCAATATTTTCATATATAATATTAAAAAATCTATTAAAAAATAATATAAAAATAACAGCGGTAATATACCCAAAAAAAAACAACACTATTGATAATATTGATTCAAAATACTCAATAATAAAACTTGCAACAATGTATAAAATCAATACACATCAAATAGAAAATTTATCAGACAATAATATAGTAAATTTAATAAAAAACTTAACTCCATCATTAATTATAGTAGCTTCTTACGGAAATATTTTTCCATCAAAAATATTAGAAATTCCATTAATAGGATGTATAAACATACATGCTTCTCTGTTGCCTAAATGGCGTGGAGCATCTCCTATTCAACAAGCAATATTAAATAATAATAAATACACTGGGATAACTATAATAATAATGAATAAAAATATAGATGAAGGAACATTAATATACAAAAAAATATGTCCTATTAAATATTGCAATACAAATTTTCAATTAAATATAAAATTAGCATATATAGCATCAAAAATGATACTTAAAAATATAAATAATTTATTAAATAAAAATTTTACAAAATTTATACAAAATACAAATTTAGTTTCATATGCACATAAAATAAAAAAATTCGATGGAATAATAAATTGGAAAAACTCTGCAATAAAAATAACTAAACAGTTACAAGCATATTATAATTGGCCATTTATTTTTACATATTTAAAAAAAAATTATATTCAAATAATTGAGGCAACAATTTTTATAAATTCCATATTATACAAATATGGACAAATAATAAAAAAACATAAAAATGGAATATATATATCAACTAACAAAAATATTATAATAATAAAAAAATATAAAATAGAAGGAAAAAAAACAATTAATACAAAAATTTTAAATGATACAAATAAATTAATTTTAGGTTTTTTTTTTATTAATACATAATTAATATTTACATTATAATTATTTATAATATCATTAATTATGATTAAATAATTATTTTCATATAGGTCATAATTATTTTCATATAAATCATATAAATTTTATATTTTAATATATTAAAACACATTACTATGAAACCATTTTTAACAGTACAAAATATAATAAGTGAATTACACAAGTTTTGGCAAAATCAAGGATGTATAATTTTACAACCTATAGATTTAGAAGTTGGGGCTGGTTCATTTCATCCAGATACATTTTTTAGAGCAATCGGGCCTGAGCCATGGAAAGCTGCATTTGTGCAACCTTCTAGAAGACCAATTGATAGTCGATATGGATCTCATCCAAATAGAAATCAACATTATTATCAATATCAAGTAATACTAAAACCAAACCCTAAAGATATTCAAGATTTATATATAAAATCATTAAAAAAATTACATATTTTTTCAAATGAAAATGATATTAGATTTATTGAAGATAACTGGGAAAGCCCATCTATAGGAGCATGGGGTATCGGATGGGAGGTATGGTTAAATGGTATGGAAGTCACCCAATTTACATATTTTCAACAAATGGGTGGATTAGAATGCAACCCAGTAATGGGAGAAATAACATATGGACTTGAAAGAATAGCAATGTACGTACAAAAACAACAATCAATAAATAAATTATACTGGTCAAATAATTTAAAATATGAAGATATCTTTATTCAAAGAGAACAAGAAATGTCTAAATATAATTTAGAAATAGCTAACCAAAAATTATTGGTAAATAAATTTAATTATTTAGAAAAGGAATGTACAAATGCTATAAAAAATAAACTACCATATCCTTCTTATGAAATTATAATAAAACTATCACATATTTTCAATTTATTAGATTCACGCTCCGCATTATCAACAATTGAAAGACAACATTTCATATACAGAATTAGAAGTCTATCTTCAATAGTAGCAAATTTATATTATAATATAAGAAATAAAATAAACTTTCCCTTATTAACAAACTTTAAAGAAAAATAAAATGAACAAAAAAAATAATTTACTAATAGAAATAGGAACCGAAGAATTACCACCAAATCAAATTTTAAATTTATCAAAATCATTTATTCAAAACATTTCCAAAAATATAAAAAAACATAATATAAATTTTAATAAAATAAAACAATTTTACACTCCTAGAAGGATAGCAATCATACTATATGATATTCCAACTAACACTAAAGAAATTAACAATATAATAAAAGGGCCAAAAAAAAATTCTCCAAAAGATATAATTACCAAATTTATAAAAATTCATAACTTAAAAATAAATGATTTAAAAACTAAAATATATAAAAACGAAGAATATTACATATATGAAAAAATCATTACTAAAAAAAAAACATTAAATTTATTATCAACAATAATAAAAGATTCCATATATGAAATTCACATATATAAAAAAATGAGATGGTCAAATATAGAAAAACCTTTTGTTAGACCAGTAAAATGGATAATTGCTAATTTTAACAACAAAAAAATATTTTTAGAAATTTATAATATAAAAACTAACAATATAAGTTATGGGCATAGTTTATTACACAATAAAGGCATAAATATTATACCATATCTCTATGAAAAAATATTAGAAAAATGTGGAAAAATAATACCATGTCCAAAAAAACGAATATTAATGATAGAAAATTTTATAAATAATATAAGAAAAAACACAAAAATATTTATAGAAAATAATAACAATTTAATAAATGATAATATAAATATAACCGAATATCCAACCATTTTAGTAGGAAATTATTCAAAAAAATTATTACAAATTCCAGAAGAGCTAATAATAAATGTAATCGAAAAACAACAAAAATGCTTTTTAATAAAAAATAATAATAAAACTATTATCAATAAATTTATTATAATTTCAAATACATATAAACGCCAAGAAAATATAATAAAAAATTATCAAAAAGTAATAACAGCAAGATTAAAAGATATTATATTTTTATTAAATGAAATATTAAATATTTATTTAATTAAAAATTTAGATATTTTAAAAAATATAATTTTTCATAAAAAATTAGGATCACTTTATAACAAAACACTAAGAATTAAAATTATTGCAACTCATATATCTTATAATATAAGATATAACTATAATATAATAAAAACAATAAGCTTATTAACAAAAAGTGATTTAACTACAAAAATAGTTAAAAATTTTCCTGAATTACATGGAATCATAGGATATAATTTATCAAAAAAAACAAAATTAAACAAAAATATATCAATAGCTTTAAAAGAACAAACTATACCAAAATTTTATAAAGATAAAATTCCATCTTCAATAACAGGATCAATTATTTCAATATCAGACAAAATAGATACAATAATAGGTTTTTTTAATATAAACATACTCCCATCCGGAAGCAAGGATCCATATTCACTAAAACGACTTATAATAGGAATAATCAACATATTAACAACAAATAATATAAAAATCATTCTTTCTAATATTATAACATTAAATGAAAAATGTTATAAACAATTTTTACAAAAAACAGCCAAAAAGAATTTATTCTTATTATTCATAAAAAGATGGAAATATTTTTATGAAGATAATTATAACACAAAAGAGTATACCTTACATAATTATAAAAATTTATTAATTTACAATTCTAATAGATATATAAAAGAAATAAACGTATTTTTAATGTTTAAAAAGTTTTTACATTATATAAAAATACATAATAGAATTAATAAACTTATTATTAATAACAAAATAAAATATAAAAATAAAACTAAAAAAAATTTATTAAAAACAAAATATGAATATATATTATCAATAAATATTACAAAATTATTTATTTTAAAAAAATATTATAAAAATATAAATATAAAATATATAATAAAATATATTATATTACCAACAAAACATTATTTAAATAATATATTAATTTTTACAAATAATGAAAAAATAAAAAAAAACAGGTTAAAAATTTGTACATATATAAATAAATTTTTTTTTATATTTTCAATAAAAAAAACACAGGTGGATTAATCCACCTGTATATAATTATTTCTGACGCAATTGTCGAATCAAACGAAGTTGTGCTATGGCAATTTCTAATTCCATACGAGCCTTATTATAATCTATTTTATTAATACTTTTTATAATATCTGCTTCACAATTTTTTTTTGCTTCAAGAGCAGCCTCTTCATCTAAATGTATAGATCTTAAAGCTGAATTAGCTAAAATAGTTGTTATTTTTGGTTGAACTTCAAGCATTCCACCATAAATAACAATTCCATCTTTAACACCAAAATCATTAATAAATAAAACTGGACCAGGCAATAAAGAAGTTAACAAAGGAGCATGATTAAATAAAATTTCTAACTCTCCTAAATGTCCAGGAACAAAAAGTTTTTGAGCTAACCCAGAAAATATATTTTTTTCAGCAGTTACAATATTTAATTGAAAGCATTTTATCACAATAATATATCCTTATAATTTTTTAGCTTTTTCAATAACTTCTTCTATATTACCTACCATATAAAAAGCCTGTTCTGGTAAAGAATCATATTCTCCATTAACAATTCCCTTAAATCCACGAATAGTTTCTTTTAAAGAAACATATTTTCCAGAAGATCCAGTAAAAATTTCAGCTACAAAAAAAGGTTGAGATAAAAACCTTTGTACTTTTCTTGCTCTGGAAACTATCAATTTATCTTCATCTGATAACTCATCCATTCCTAAAATAGCAATTATATCTTTAAGCTCTTTATATCTTTGCAATATACCTTGAACTCTTCTTGATGTTTCATAATGTTCAATTCCAACAACTTGAGGATCTAATTGTCTAGATGTTGAATCTAAAGGATCAACAGCAGGATAAATACCTAATTCAGCTATTTGCCTAGATAATACCACAGTAGCATCTAAATGTGCGAAAGTTGTAGCTGGAGAAGGATCAGTTAAATCATCCGCCGGAACAAAGACCGCTTGTATAGATGTAATTGAACCAATTTTTGTTGAAGTTATTCTTTCTTGCAATGCACCCATTTCAGCCGCAAGTGTCGGTTGATACCCAACTGCAGAAGGCATTCTACCCAAAAGAGCAGAAACTTCTGTTCCAGCCAAAGTATAACGATAAATATTATCAATAAACAATAACACATCCCTTCCTTCATTTCTAAAATTTTCTGCTATTGTTAATCCTGTTAAAGCTACTCTAAGCCTATTTCCTGGTGGTTCATTCATTTGCCCATAAACTAACGCAACCTTGTCAAGAACATTAGATTCCTTCATTTCATAATAAAAGTCATTTCCTTCTCTTGTTCTCTCTCCAACACCTGCAAAAACAGAATACCCACTATGCTCAATAGCAATATTTCTAATAAGTTCCATCATGTTTACTGTTTTACCAACTCCAGCTCCACCAAATAATCCAACTTTACCACCTTTTGCAAATGGACAAATTAAATCAATAACTTTTATACCAGTTTCTAATAATTCATTACTATCAGCTAATTCATCAAATTTAGGTGCCAAACAATGAATCGGTAACAATTCTTCTGCACCTATATCACCTTTATTATCAATTGGATTTCCTAAAACATCCATTATTCTACCTAATGTTTTTTTCCCAACAGGAACTTTTATAGGATATTTTGTATCAACAACACTAAGACCTCTTCTTAATCCCTCAGAAGATCCCATAGCAATAGTACGCACCATGCCATCTCCTAACTGTTGCTGTACTTCTAGCGTCAAGCCACATTGACTTACAATAAGCGCATTATAAATATCAGGAACAGCATCACGTTGAAATTCAACATCGATAACTGCTCCTATTATTTGCGTAATTTCTCCTGTACTCATAACTATAATAACCCTCTCTTAAAAATACTAATATCAATTTATAAAATATAACTATATAATTACTAAACAGCTCCAGCCCCAACTACTATTTCAGATAATTCTTGCGTTATTGATGCCTGTCTAACTTTGTTATAAACCAATTTACATTTTGAAACAATTTCTCCAGCATTATCTGAAGCACTTTTCATTGCTACCATTCTAGCGGCTTGTTCACAAGCCGCATTTTCTACAACCCCTTGATATACTAATGATTCAATATACCTATTAAATAATTCATCAATTAACGGCTCTGCATCCGGTTCATATATATAATTCCAATGAAATTTTTGATCATCAGTAATTTTTAAAGTAGGAACTAATTGATATAATTTAGGTATCTGCGTCATAGTATTAAAAAATTCATTATATGCTAAATATAATTTATCAATTGATAAATTTTCATATAAATCAAGCATAACTTTAACTACACCTATAAAAGTTTGAGAATTAATTTTATCCCCGGAACTTATTTTAGCAGATACAATATTTCCACATATCTTAGAAAAAAAACTAACTCCCTTTTTTCCAATAACAGAAACTTTTATATCAATATTTTTTTTTGAATAATTAGACATTGAAGCCAAAACAGATTTAAATAAATTAACATTTAATCCGCCACATAATCCTCTATCGGTTGACACAATTAAATATCCAACAGCTTTGATATCTCTTTCAATAGTATAAATATGTCTATATTCCAATTTTCCTTGAGAAATATGTCCAATTACTTCCTTAATTCTTTCAAAATAAGGTCTAGATGAACGCATTTTTTCTTGTGCTTTTTTCATTTTACTTGCAGCAACCATTTCCATAGCACGAGTAATTTTTTGAGTGCTCTGAATGCTTTTAATTTTTGTTACAATTTCTTTAGTACTCGGCATAAAAAATCACTCCCAAAAAATCAATTAAAAATATTTGCATAAATTTATTCCACACTATGAGTACTTTTATACTCAATAATAATATCAGACATCTTTTTAGCGATAGCATCATTATAATCACAACTTATATTCAACTCATTTAAAAAATCTGAATATTTATTACGTATAAAAAGAATAAGATTTTCCATAAAACTTACAACTCTTTTTATATCAACGTCGTCAACATACCCTTTGTCAACAACAAATAAAGACATACTAATTTCGGCAACAGTAAGAGGAAAAAATTGCTTTTGTTTCATAATTTCTGTAACTCTTTGCCCTCTTTCTAATTGTTTTCTAGTAAATTCATCCAAATCAGACGCAAATTGCGCAAAGGCAGCAAGTTCCCTATATTGAGCTAAAGCAAGTCTTATACCACCACCTAATCGTTTTACAATTTTTGTTTGTGCGGCTCCACCAACGCGAGATACGGATAATCCAGCATTTATTGCTGGTCTTATTCCAGAATTAAACAAATTTGTTTCTAAAAAAATTTGCCCATCAGTTATTGATATTACATTAGTAGGAACAAAAGCAGATACATCGCCAGCCTGAGTCTCAATAATAGGTAAAGCAGTTAAAGAACCAGTCATTGATAAAATTTTTCCTGAAGTATAATTTTTAACATATTCCGAATTAACTCTTGAAGCTCTTTCTAACAATCTTGAATGTAAATAAAAAACATCTCCAGGGTATGCTTCTCTTCCAGGAGGGCGTCTCAATAATAATGAAATTTGTCTATATGCCCAAGCTTGTTTAGTTAAATCATCGTATATTATTAAAGCATCTTCTCCTCTATCACGAAAATACTCACCCATTGTGCAACCACTATAAGGAGCAATATATTGAAGAGCTGCTGAATAACTAGCAGGAGCTGCAACAACAATTGTATGCGCCAAAGCACCATTTTGCTCCAATCTTCTAACAACAGTAGCAATAGAGGAAGCTTTTTGCCCAATAGCAACATATATACATTTTACACCAGTATTTTTTTGATTTATTATTGTGTCTATGGCTATAGCAGTTTTTCCAGTTTGTCTATCTCCAATTATTAATTCCCTCTGCCCACGCCCAATAGGAACCATAGAATCAATGGCTTTAATACCTGTAGCTAATGAAACGCTTACAGATTGTCTCCAAATAACTCCTGGTGCAACTTTCTCAATTGGAGAAACTTCAAATGTACCTATAGATCCTAATCCATCTATAGGCCTGCCTAAAGAATCCACAACCCTTCCTAATAATCCAGGCCCTACAGGAACGCTTAAAACTTGTTCTGTACAACGAACAATTTGCCCTTCTTTTAAGAATCTAGCATCACCTAAAACTACAGCTCCTACAGAATCTCGCTCTAAATTTAATGCTATACCAAATTCTCCCCCTTCAAAAGCTAATTTTTCACCATACTGAACATTAGCAAGCCCATGAATTAAAACCACGCCATCTGATAAACTTATAATTCTCCCCTCATTACGAGCGCTAATTTCTTGCTCATAACTCTCAATTCGCTCTTTAATAAGACTACTAATCTCCGAAGCCTTTAATGAAATTTTGGTTGCCATAATAAACCTTTAACCTTAAATATTTTAAGTTGCTAACAAATTTTTTAAATTTATAAGTGATTCCTTTAAAGTTCCATCAATAACACTATCTTTAACTTTAATAATTGCTCCACCAAATAATTCAGCTTCTACCCTAAATTTAATTGATACACTTTTATCAAATTTTTTAGATAATACCGATGTTAAACGATCCCTTCCTTCTTTACCAATGCCAGAAGCTGAAATAACTTCCAATCTTAATATTCCTTGTTCTTCTTCAAGATAAGCATTAAATAATTCAGATATTTCATTAATATACAATAACCTTTTATGTTTTGATAATAAACGTATAAAATTAATTTGCATAGCATCTAATTCGTTATCCAAAAAATTAATAATAAAATTACTTTTATGTTCAACACTCATCATAGGATTTTTAACTAATTCAATAACAGACTTATCACTTATAAATTTACACAAAAAAGATAATAACTCTGCCCAAGAAGTATAATTTTTAACAGTTTTTGCTAATAAAAATACAGCTTTAGCATATGGTCTTCCTATTGTCATTTTTTCTGACATAAATAAACTCCTTTACAGTATCAATATAAAATTATCACAACTTTTGAGAAAGTTTATTTAATAATTCACGATGATCATTAGGATTTATAGCTCTAGATAAAACTTTTTCTACTCCACGAATCACTAAATCAGCCAAATCATTTTGTAAATCAATTTTAGCTTGTTGTAACTCACGATTTATCTGTAAATGCCCAGAAGCAATAATTGCTTCTTTTTCTTTTAAGGCAAGCTCTTTAGCTTCATCTATAATCTGAGACGCTAAATGATTTGCATTAGCTATAATATCTTCTCCCTGTCTTTTTGCTGAATTTATCTTAACAACACTTTCTTTTTTTGCTTCAGAAAGAATCTTATGCCCACTTTCAGCAGCAGCTAAACCTTCACCAATTTTTTTTTGTCTTTCAAGTAAAATTTCATTAATCATTGGCCACACAAATTTCATGGTAAACCAAACAAAAACAGCAAAAGTTATCATTTGTCCCAATAAAGTTGCATTAATATTCACCTATAACTCCTCAAAAAAATTATGATGGTAAATATGCTGCAACAGTAGCCATAAATGGATTTGCAAATGTAAAAAATAAAGCTATTCCAATACCAATCATAGAAACAGCATCCAATAATCCAGCAATAACAAATAATTTAACTTGCAATTGAGGAATCATTTCTGGCTGTCTTGCGGCCCCTTCCAAAAATTTACCGCCTAAAAGACCAAACCCTACTGCTGTTCCTAACGCTCCAGCTCCAATCAATATAGCAACAGATATCATAGTTGCATTTTGTAAACTAGCAACAACTTCTGCAATTTGTACAACTTCACCCATATAAATCTCCAAAAAAAAACAATAAATAAAATTTATTTATAAAATAAATGACATTAAAATAATTAAATTTTTAATGAGCCTCTTCCGCCATACTTAAATATACAATTGTTAAAACCATAAAAACAAAAGATTGTATAGTTATAACTAAGATATGAAAAATAGCCCACGGAGCACCTAAAAACCATTGTACTCCCCACGGTAATAGTGCCACAAGAATAAAAATTAATTCTCCAGCATAAAGATTACCAAATAATCTTAAACCTAAAGAAATAGGTTTAGCAAATTCTTCTATCAATTTCAAAGGTAAATTTATAAAAAACATATAAGGTCCAAAAGGTACGCATAACAATTCTTTAAAAAAAGAAAATCCTTTAGAAACAATACTAAACCATAAAATTAAAATAAATACAGATAAAGACAATCCTAAAGTTAAATTTGGATCAGTTGTAGGAACTATTTTCATATCCATTAAAAAATGAAAATTTATCATTGTTCCAATCCAACAAAATAAATCAACTGGTAATAAATCCATAGCATTCATTAAAAAAACCCATACGAAAATTGTTAAAGCCAAAGGAGCAACTAATTTACTTTTTCCATGATAAGTATCATGAACTTGACCATTTACAAAATCTATCAAAAGTTCAAAAAAATTTTGTGCCATACCAGGAACTCCAGAAGTCGCTCTAATAGATATTCTATAAAAAAAAATACAAAATATAACACCCAAACTAATAGAAACAGCTAATGTATCAAGATGAATCATCCAAAATCCACTCCCTGATTCAATATGAGACAAATGATGACGTATATAGCCTTCTGAGCTAGAAATATTTGACGAACTCACTATTTTACACCCTTTAAAATCCTGTTTTTAATTTTAAATACATTTTTTTCCTATATAAAAAAAATATATAATTTGAATAAAACAAAATGAAATAAAATATAACAGTTTAATGATTGTAACATATTTAAATATAAAAATAAATAAAGTAACAAATATTGCAATTTTTAATAATTCAAAAAAATATAAAAATAATAAAATTTTTTTTGCTGAATGTTTATAAGATTTTACATATTTATTATAAAGTAACATATAAAACCAATTAGGAATTATCCCAGAAAGAACTCCTAAAAAAATAGACAATAAATGTATAAAAGACATTAATACCACCATTAAATTCATTTAAAACAAATTATAAACTTTTTTAATATATACATATAATAATGATATAGCAACAGGTGTTACACCAGGAATTTTTTTGGCATATCCAATACTAACAGGTTTTTCATCAATAAATTTTTCTATCATTTCAGAAGATAATCCGGAAATATTGAAATAATTAATATCAAGAGGAATTAATACCTGATCGTAACTTTTTATTTTTTTTATATTAGATATATGCTTATCAATATAACCACTATATTTAATTTTATTTTCCAATTTAGCACACATATCTAAATTATCTACAATAAATTTACTTAATCCACTAATTATAAAATACAAATCTTTATAAAAAATAGCAGGTCTCATTAATAAATCATAAACAGAAATAACATTAATAATATTAATATTTTTTTTTCTTAATAAATTCACAGCCTCTAAAGATCCAGGTTTTACAATAATATTTTTACATTTTTGTTCTTCTTCATACAAAATATTCTGTTTTTTTTCATACAAATCAAATTGATCTTTACATAATAAACCTAAATTGTATCCTTTATGAGCTAATCTAAAATCTGCATTATCTTCTCTTAAACTTAGTCTATATTCTACTCTACTAGTAAACATCCTATATGGTTCCGTAACACCTTTAGTTATTAAATCATCAATTAATACACCTATATATGCTTCTTCGCGAGATAAAATAAATGGTTCTTTATAATATGCTAAACAATACGCATTTATTCCAGCAACAATACCTTGTGCTGCAGCTTCTTCATACCCGGTTGTACCATTAATTTGTCCAACCAAAAATAAATTTTTTATTGTTTTTGTTTCTAATGTATGTTTTAAACATCTAGAATCTAAATAATCATACTCAACAACATATCCTGGTTGAATAATTTCAACATTTTCTAGGCCCTTAATTGTTTTCAAAAATTTTAATTGAACATTTAATGGTAAACTTGTTGATAATCCATTAGGATAAATTATATCATTATTTAAACCTTCAGGTTCCAAAAAAATATTATGCTGTAATTTATCAGGGAATCTAATTATTTTATCTTCTATTGAAGGACAATATCTTGGCCCAACATTACAAACAAATCCAGAATATACTGATGATAGAGAAATATTATCAAGAATAATACTATGAGTTATATTATTTGTATATGTTAAAAAACAAGAAATTTGCTCTAAAAATAAATTTTTTGAATTCCAAAAGGAAAAATATGGAATAGGAATATCTCCATTTTGTTTTTTTAATAAAGAAAAATTTATACTAGATTTTTTCAATCTAGGAGGCGTCCCTGTTTTTAATCTACCAATTTTAAAAAATAAATTTTCCAATCTTTTTGCTAATTTAGTACTATTATGATCTCCAATTCTTCCACCAAAATAACTTCTATTACCAATATACATTTTACTATTTAAAAATGTGCCATTTGCTAAAATAACAGCTTTTGCTTTAAATATATATGAATCATCAGTTAATACACCAATAACAACATTATCTTTTAAAATTACATCTTCAACCAATGCCTGAATTATAAATAAATTATTCAATTTTTTTAAAAAATTAATAACAGAACGCTTATATATATCACGATCAACTTGCACTCTTGTGGATTGAACAGCGGCTCCTTTACTTAAATTTAACTTCTTAAATTGTATTCCTGAAATATCAGCAGCAATACCCATTACACCACCAAGAGCATCTATTTCTTTAACTAAATGACCCTTTCCAATTCCACCTATTGATGGATTACAAGACATTTGTCCTATAGTATCAAAATTATAAGTTATTAATAAAGTTTTAGCTCCCATTTTAGCAGAAGCGTGTGCTGCTTCAACCCCAGCATGCCCACCTCCAACAACAATAACATCATATATATTCTCCATAAACATAAATTATTTTCCTATACAAAATTTAGAAAATATTATATCTAAAAAACTTTCTTCTACTCCTTCACCTATAATTTCCATCAAATTTTCTTGAGCCAAACGTAATTCTTCACTTAAAATATCATACATATAATCATATTTTAAATAATTAATACAATTTTTAATATGATTTTTTGAGATATTAATATTATTCAAATGTCTATTATTAACAAAAAAGATAGCATTATCATTATTTATATAATTAAATTTTTTTAAAATTAATTTTTTTAATTTATTTAACCCATATCCAGTTTTAGCGGAAAAAAATATAAAATTATTATAATATTTAAAATTGTTATATAAATTTTTATTTAACAGATCACATTTGTTCAATAAAATTATATAATTAATTTTGTTGAAATTAATGAAATAAAATAAATCATCATAAATAACATTAATATCTAATTTATCATGTTTAGAAAAATCTATTACCAATAATAATAAATCGGATTTAATTGCAATGTTAATGGATCTTTTAATACCTTCAATTTCAACAAAATTATTCGTCATTCTAATGCCAGCTGTATCAATTAAATTAAATTTTATACCACCTATTATAATAAAAGATTTTATAATATCTCTTGTTGTTCCAGGAAATTTATCAACAATAGACACTTCTTCTTTAGATAATAAATTCATTAAAGTTGATTTTCCAGAATTAGCATTTCCAAAAATTACAATATTTACACCATAAGATATATTTTTAGTATCTTGAGAATTTTTAATAATAATATCAAAATTTTTCAATAATCGCGATATATCATAAATAAATTCTTCTTTTTTTAATAAATTTATATTATTTTCAGAAAAATCTATACTTGTTTCAACATAAATACGTAACATTGATACATCATTTAACAATAATCTTATATGTCCAGAAAATAAACCATTTAAAGATTTTAATGCCGCTTCTAATGATGCTTCTGTTTTGGAAAAAATTAATTGTGAAATAGCTTCAGCTTGAATTAAATCAAGTTTATTTTTCAAAAAAGCTCTAAGCGTAAATTCCCCTGGAGAAGCTAATCTAATTCCTAAAGATAAAACTATTTTTAGCAATACATTAACAATAACAATTCCACCATGACAATGAAATTCTAAAACATCTTCTCCAGTAAATGAATTCGGCGCTTTAAAAAATATAACTATACCTTTATCAACAACATCGCCATTTAAATCATAGAAATAACAATAATCAACAATTCGAGAATAAATTTTTTGTTGTAAAATTTTATCCATCAAAAAAAAAACTTTTTTTCCAGAAATTTTAATTATGCTTATACCACCCTGTCCATACGGTGTAGATAAGGAGACTATTGTATCAGTTAATAATTTCATAAATATTATAATATATTAACTATATTTTCTTACAATAAATATTTGTTGTATAATTGATAATAAATTATTAACCACCCAATATAAAACTAGTCCTGATGGAAATTGAAAACATAAAAAAGAAAAAATTAATGGCATAATCATCATCATTTTTGCTTGCATAGGATCAAGAGGAGCAGGGCTTAATTTTTGTTGAACAAACATACTAATTCCCATAATAACAGGTAAAACATAATAAGGATCATTTAATGATAAATCTTTAATCCAAAAAATAAATGATGCTTGTCTTAATTCAATACTCTCTAATAAAACATAATATAAAGATATAAAAACTGGTATTTGTACAATTATTGGTAAACATCCGCCTAAGGGATTAACATTTTCTTGTTTATATAAGTCCATAACAGCTTTTCCAAATTTAGTTTTATCTTCACCGCAACTTTCCTTTAGTAAATTTATTCTAGGTTGTAAATGTCTCATTTTTCCTATAGATTTATAACTAGAAGCAGATAATTGATAAAATAAAATTTTTATAAATAAAGTTGTTATTATTATTGCAAATCCCCAATTTTTTGAAAAAGTATAAGACGTTTTTAATAACCAAAATATAGGTTGAGCAATCGGCCATAATATACCATAATCAACTGTTAGGCTCAACCCATCAGAAATATTTTTTAAAGACTCTACAATTTCAGGGCCAGCAAATAAACTAGATTTAATACTATTAATATGCCCAGGTTCTACAATTAAAGGGTTAACGTCAATAAATCTTAAACCATAAGTATTTTCATCATATTTTTCTGAACAATAAATATGTTCAGCATTTTGTGATGGAATCCAAGCTCCTAAAAAATAATGTTCTACCATAGCAATCCACCCACCAAATATTTGTTGCTCAAAATTTTTACTAGATTTCATATCAGAAAAACTTATTTTTTTATAATGTTTATTTGGAGTATATACGGCTCCACCAATATAAGATCTGGCAGACATCATTAAAAAATTATCGTGAAAAATTCTTTCTGTTTGTTTTAATCTACCATACATGTACCCATAATAACAATTACTACTTTCATTATGCACAATATATTCAACATCTATTAAATAATTATCACGTTTAAAACAAAATCTTTTTATAAATTTTATATTATCTACTGTTTCATATGTTAAGTTGATATATAATTTTTCTTCTGTCATTTCAAAAAAATTTTTTTCACAACTAAATTTAATTTTACCAAATTTAATAGAATCTGGGCCATATTCACTTAATAACCCACATTGAGCTACATAATATCGTAAATCTGAAGTATCAAATAATATAAACCCTGATGTATTCTTAAATCCTGAAATTGGATATTTTATAAGTTCTAAAAAAATAATATCACCACCATAAGTATCAATTTTAATATTGTATAAATCAGTTTTTACTGATATAATATTTATATCATTAATATCTCTTTGCATACTTTTTGTATGATATGAATCTATTAAATCATTTTTATCAATATTTAATGATGAGATATAATTATTATCAAATGACATATTAACATTATTTTCATTATTAATATTTAAAGGTTGATCAATATGATCAGATTGCCAATAATTAAATAATAAAAACAATATACCAAATAATAGACCTAGTAAAATAAAACGTATATTTTGAATAAACATAATAAATTCCATAAAAAAAAAATCAAGTATACAATAAAAAAATATTATGGAATAGGATCATATCCACCTGAAGAAAAACAATTACATAAAATAATTCGTTTAACAGAAAAATAAAGTCCTTTAATAATAGGAAGTTTTTTTATTGATAATAAAATATAAGAAGAACAAGATGGATAAAAACGACATTTATGTAATAAATAAGGATTTATATAAATTTTATAAAAATTTATAAAATTAATAAATAAATTTTTCATAAAAAATTTTCCAAATATAAAAAAGTAAAATTTTTTTGTGTAAAAAAATTATATTTATATATGAATTACAAGACATAGATAAAGAAAATCCATAAAAATTATATAGAAAAAAAAATGAATAAAAAGTTTTTCTAAATAAAGAACGTTCAAAAGAAAAAATAGATAAAGTTTTTGGTAATAAAAAAAAAATGTTAATTGTTAATGATGAACAAAAAAGCAAAGAAAAAAAAGAAAAAGAAAAAAAAGACTTACCAAAAATAATTGGACGAAAAAAAATACGTGAACAACGGTGAGGAATGAGCACAAGTAAAATATTAACGAGCTAAACGAAAACGATGCTTAGCGCGACGTCGTGCTAATACAGCGCGGCCATTTGCAGTGCGCATACGTGCGCGGAACCCAGCCGTGCGAAGCAAGCGACGAACTTTAGGATTAAAAGTCAAAGACATCAGAAGTTCTCCAGAAAAAGCTGAAAAGAAGATAATAAAAAAAAGCATAAGTGAAGTCAAATCAACAAATATTAAATGTAATTTATTATATATAAAAATTACATTTTTTTATATTATGACAATAATTGTATAAACTAGTAATTAACTTATATTTAATAATAAATTATATTTATTAATTAGCTTTTTTTTATGTTTAATTATATAGTTAAAATATTGTTATTTATAATGTTGTTATTCTATTTAAAAAAAATTAATTTTATCATTAAATATATGTATACTTATTGGAAAAAATGTATTTTATATATTAAATATATTTATAAAAATTTAAATATAAATAATATATTTTATGATATACAAGTTCAATTATGCAACAATGATATATATATTATTGTTAAAAATAAATATGTGTTAAATATTATTATAGATAAAATTTTTTTTTTAATTAATGAATTTACCATAATTTTTTTTAAATATAATATATTTATTTTAATTAATAAAAATAATTTATATTTGAGCAATAAAAATTTAAATTATACAAGATCTTATAAGATAAATTATACTTTTTTTAATTTTTTTGTTGATGAAAGTAATGTATTAATAAAAAATATAATAATTAATTTTATAAAAAATTATAATTTTTTTACACTATTTTTGATTATTTATGGAAATTTTGGGTCTGGAAAAACACATTTATTGAGCGCAATTTATAATTATGTTTTTATTAATTATAAAAATGTCATTTTTATAAATGCTAAAAATTTTATTTATAATTTAATTTTATTTTTAAATAAAAATAATTTGAAACAATTTAGAAAAATTTATAAATTTGTAGATTTTTTAATAATAGATGATATTCATTATTTAAATAAAGCATTAAAATCTCAACAAGAACTTGTTTTTATAATAGATTTTTTATTAATAAATAAAAAAAAAATAATTTTTTCTCTTTGTAAAAATTATGATATTAAAAATTTTAGTACGAATTTCATTAACAAAATATTTTTAGGTATTTTTTTGGAATTAAAAGATCCAAATTTTAATATAAAAATTAAAATTTTAAATAATAAAGCTTTATTTTATAATATACATTTTTCATATGATATTTTGTTATTAATTGTTAATGTTACAAATAATATTAATTTATTATTTGGAATATTTAAAAAAATATTATCTTATGCTTTTTTGATTAATAAAATTATTACTAAAAATTTGGTTAAATATATAATAAATACATTTTATTTAAAAAAAAATAAAAAATATTCTATATTACATGTTCTTAAAAGTGTTGCTCAATATTATGGAATTATGTATTTTGATATTATTTCTAAAAAAAAATCTAAAAATTTAATACTTCAAAAGTATATGGTAATTTATTTATGTAACCGTTTTTCAAATGAAAATATATATGATATAAATTGTTTTTTTAAAATAACAAATAATGTTAATATTAAAATTTGTAAAAAGATAGAAAATTTAATCAAAATTAATGAAAAATTGTTAATTGATTATATTTATTTAAAAAAAATGTTTTTTTAGTGAGATAAATATGAGATTTATTATTGATAAAGAAAATTTAGATTATATTTTAAAAATAATGTCATGCGCTATTGACAGATCTATTGGGGATAAATCAAATGATCATTGTGTGTTATTTCAAGTATGTGCAAAGAAACTTATGATTTTTTCTGTAAATAAATCTTTAGAAATTATATATACATTTTTTTTAAGTAATGTTTATGAAGATGGAATTTTAAGTGTATCTTTAAAAAAGTTAATTAGCATAATTAAAGTTATACCAAATAATGAATTTATAGAATTAAAAAAAATAAATGAAGAATTATTAATAAATGTTAAATATTTGAAATTTAAAATTTGTTTATCTTCGGAAATATTTATTTCTAATATTCATTTAGAAAATAATAATAATAGTATGTTTTTTATGATATCTAGTATTCAACTTCAATTAATATATAAAAAAATTTTTTTTTCTATTTCAGAAAACGATGTTCGTGTATATTTGAATGGAGTTCTTTTTGATATAAAAGGAAATATTTTATACGCAGTAACATCTGATGGGCATAGATTATCAATGTATAAATTAAATTTATTAGATAATTCTAATTTTATAAAGCAAATTATAATTTCGGGAAAAAATTTCAGCGATGTAATAAATATTTTTCAGAAATATGAAATTATTAAAATTATTATTTGTGGAAATTTTATTAAATTTATTACAAAAAATATTATTGTAAAAACTTGTCTTTTGATTGGCAAATATCCTGCATATGATACTATAATATCTAATATCATTGGCGATTATTTAATTTGTAATAAAAAAGATATTTTAAATATTTTTTTAAGAGTAAGTATTTTAGAAAAGAGGATAGATTGTGTTGTTAAAATGAGTTTAGTAAATAAAATTCTTAGTTTATCATCCTATACAAATATTAAAGAATTTGCTGAAGATAAAATGGAAAATTTTTTTTATAATGGAAAGAATATTACTATTGCATTTAATGCCAAATATATTATAGATATTTTTAATGCAATTTTATCTGAATTTGTGTTAATAATAATTTCAGATTTTAAAAGTGCTGTTTTTATTGAACCTTGTGATTATAACTTGAATCATGAGCTTATGGATACTTTTAAAATAGAAAATCTTAGAAATACTAATGATAATATTTATGTTTTAATGCCAATAAAATTGTAATATAATATTGTATGTTTTTTTTATAGTTAAGAGTAAGGCTAGTATGACTGTTTATAATTCTTCTAATATTAAAGTTTTAAAAGGACTTGAAGGTGTAAAAAAAAGACCAGGAATGTATATAGGAAATACAGGAGACAATACTGGGCTTCATAGATTAATATTTGAAATTGTAGACAATTCTATGGATGAAGCCTTGGTTGGGCATTGTAATGTTATTGATATAGTCATAAATTCCAATAATAGTGTTACGATAAAAGATAATGGAAGAGGAATTCCTGTAGAGTTTCATATTTTTGAAGAAAAAACTGCTGTTGAAGTTATTATGACGACTTTGCATTCTGGTGCAAAATTTGATAATAATGTATACAAAATTTCTAGTGGGCTTCATGGAGTTGGTGTTTCTGTTGTAAATGCTTTATCGGAATATATGTATGTTTGTATATATAAAAATGGATATATTTATAGACAGGATTATAAATATGGTTACAATTTTTCAGAATTATTAAAAATTTCTAAAACTTATAATAGAGGAACATTAATATGTTTTAAGCCTAATTTATTTTATTTTAATAGTATATGTTTTAATTATAATATTTTAGATCAAAGATTTAGAGAGTTATCTTTTTTAAATTCTGGAATAAAGATTAATTTAAAAAATAATAGATTAAAAAAAAAAGAAAATGTTTATTTATTTACTGGTGGAATAAAATCTTTTGTGGAGCAGTTAAATTTAAAAAAAGATAATATTAATGATATTTTACATTTTAAAGAAATCAAAAATGGAATTTATGTAGAGTGTGCTTTACAATGGGTTAAAGCTTATAGTGAAAATATTTTTTGTTATGCTAATAATATTAGACAAAAAGATGGTGGTTCACATATGGCTGGATTCAAATCTGCTTTAACTAAAGCATTTAATGTATATATGAATAATTTTATTTTTTTGAAAAAAAATAAAGTTCATATTATAGGAGAAGATATTAGAGAAGGTTTTGTAGGTGTTTTATCTGTAAAATTATCTGACCCTAAATTTTCATCACAAACTAAAGAAAAATTAGTGTCTTCAGAAGTTAAATTTGTTGTTGACTCTATTGTTTTCAAAAATTTATATAATTATTTATTAGAACAATCAATAATTTCTAAAATCATTTGCAACAAAATTTTAGAAGCTGTAAAAGTTAGAGAAGCTGCTAAAAAAACTAAAGATACAATCAGAAAAAAAGATTTTTTAGAATTAAATAAATTATATAGTAGATTAGCAGGATGTCAAATTAAAGATCCTGTTTTTTCAGAATTATATTTAGTAGAAGGAGATTCCGCTGGTGGGTCTGCAAAGCAAGCAAGAGATAGATATAATCAAGCAGTATTGCCATTAAAAGGAAAAATATTAAATGTTGAAAAAGCTAGTATAGATAAATTGTTGTCTAGTGTAGAAATTAATTTATTAATTTCTGTACTTGGGTGCGGAGTTGGTGATACAGATTATAATTTTGTTAAATTAAAATATCGTACGATCATAATAATGACTGATGCTGATGTAGATGGATTGCATATTCGTACTCTTTTATTAACTTTTTTTTATAGATATATGAAAGATTTAATTTTAAGAGGATGTATTTATATAGCTCAACCGCCATTATATAGAATTAAAAAAGGAAAAGAAGGTTTATACTTTAATGATTTTAATGACTTAAATAATTATTTTTTTGATAATTTTTTTATTAATGTTAAAATTTTTTCTATTAAAACTTTAAAAGTTTTATCAAAAGAAGAAATTAAAGATATTGTTTTTATTTATAAAAACATATCTGTTATTATTAATGAGTTATTAAATAAGTATCCTAAAGAATTATTAGATGTGTTCTTTTTTGTTTTTAAATTAAATGATGAAGATTTTACGTGTATTTCTGTTTTAGAAAAATGGAAACATTTGGCACAGGAATATTTTAATAATTATTATAAAAATAGTAATTTATATTTTATGGTAGAATTTAATTGTAATTATATTAAAATTTCTTTGTATCAAAATGCTATTTTAAATGATTATTTTTTTTATAAAGAATTTTTTTCTTCTGAAAGATATAATGATTTATATTTTTTGATAATTAAAATTAATTATTTATTTAATGATAATTTTTATATAGAAAAAGGGAAAGTTTTATATAAATTAATAAATTTTAGTAAAACAATGGAATGGATTGAAAATGAAGCTAAAGTTGGGTTTAGTATTCAAAGATATAAAGGATTAGGAGAAATGAATTCAGATCAGCTTTGGGAAACTACAATGAATCCCAGAAATAGAAAAATAATTAAAATTAATTTACAGGATTGTAAAAAAATAGATGAAGTCATTTTAATGTTAATGGGTAATGATATTAAAAATAGAAAAAATTATATTGATAATAATGCTTTATATGCTAAAAATATAGATTTTTAGTTTTATAAATTTATCCATTGTTTAATTTTTATTTTTGTTTTATTTATGTATAATTTACTTTTTATTGAAAATAATTGAAATGTTATATTATATTTTCTATTATTTTTAATATAATTATTAATATTTGTTAATATAATCTTTTTCTGTAATTTTGTTATTCTATCACATTTTGTTAATAAAATATGAATTTTTTTTTCCTTTATTAAATTTATTATTTGATAATTTAATTTTTTAATATCAAAATTTGAATCAATTAATAAGAATATTCCAGTTAATGATCTATTTTTTTTTATGTAATTAATTATTAAATATTTAATTTCAATTAAATATGTTTTTTTTAATTTCGCATATCCGTACCCTGGGGTGTCTACAAAATAATAATTTTTGTTTATTGAAAAGAAATTAACAGTTTTAGTTTTTCCTGGAGTTTTGCTTATTAGACTTATGTTTGTGTTTGTTATAGCATTTATCGCGCTTGATTTTCCTGAATTAGATACACCAATAAAAGAAATTTCTATATTTTTGTAGTTAATATTATTTATTTTAGATATGCTTTTTATAAATTTAATGTTATTATACATGTTTTTATATTTGTGTATTAATAAATATATAATATATCAAAATATTAATAGTAATGATATAATATGAAAATTATTGATATGTGTTGCATATATGTTTATAATTTATTACTATTAAATTTTATTTTAGATGTGGTTTGATTTAGGAAAATTGTGATGATCATAAAATATGATTATAAAATTTTAGTCAAAATAATATTTAATTTTTTATTATTATTATTTATATATTGTAATATTTTGTGTGGTGAAATTACTTTTAATCCAAATATTTTTATTCAAGAAGATAGTGTTTTACATATAGTTCGTGATAAAAAAATAGAAGATGAGTTTAATAAAATTACATCAGGGGCAACTTTAAGAAGAGGATGTTTTATTGTAAGCGGTGAAATGGGGAAGTTTTATAAAGCTACTTTAAATTATTACTCACAATTTAATTTTACTCAAACTGATGGAACTAAAATTAATCTTTCTAAAGGTTATTTAAAATGTTCTTTAAATAACATTTTATTCAAAATTGGACAATTTGGATCAATAATTGGAATTGAAGCTAATACTGGTTTGCCAGATTATATGTTTTTAGAAGCTTCTAATTTAACAGAAGCATTTTTAACGAAAGAATCTTTTGGATTTCAGTGTAAGTATTTTTTAAAAGGAAAAATTTTACCTTTTTTTGAAAGTTTTTTTAATATTTCTTGTGTTTTTGCTTTAAATAATATAAATAATAATGTTGCCATAGAATATAATGACAAAAATTTTTTAATGGTAAAAAGTGTTTTTTTACTTGTTAATAATGAAAAAATTTCTGTACATTTTGGATTTAATTTTCAATATGCAAATAACCATACAACTCCTCTTATTGTAGATACAAGTATAGAATGTAGAGGAAGAAATTATAATATTAATAGATCTCATATGGGTACTGGAGATACTAAATTATCTACTTTTTCTTCCATTTATGGAATCGAAGGTATTTTTATACTTAATAATTTTAGTATTCAATCTGAATTTTTTTATAATTTTATTACTTGGGAGTTTCCTTTAGATCCTAGTGTCTATAAAGGATTTTATTTTCAAGCGGGATATTTGTTGACAGGTGAAAAGCGTATGTATGTTATGGAATCTGGGTCTATGTCAAATCCTTTTTGCAATAAAATGTATGGAGCAATTGAGTTAGCTTGTAGATTTACTTTTGTTGATATGCATAAACCGGATGATATTGTTGTTTTTCCAAAAACAGGAAGAACATCTTCATTCACTTTTGGAATTAATTGGTTTGTGAATTCTAATTTCAAAATTCAATTAAATTATATTAATAGTGATTTTATGTTTAATGATGAAGAAAGTACTAGATGCTGCAAATATAATAGCTTGGGGTCTAGATTACAATTTTCAATTTAAAATTTATTTTATATTATAAATAGTTATTTTTTTGATGTTTAAAATATTATTAAGGTTTTAAAAATATGTTTAAGTTTTTTTTATTATTTATATGTTTTTTGATTTCTACAAATTCTTATGCTATATCTGAAAATATTGAACTTGGTAAAATTAAAAGCGGAATTTGTTCTACTTGTCATGGGAATGATGGAAATAGCGTAGTAGCCATGTGGCCTAAATTAGCTGGACAATTTTCAAAATATTTAATTGCTCAATTAGAAGCATTTAAGCATGGAGAAGATGGTTCAAGATTTGATCCTATTATGTATGGAATTGTGAAAGATTTATCTTTTCAAGATTTTTTAGATATTTCTTCTTATTTTTCTTTACAAAAGATATCTGATAATGGTGTGAATTTAAAAGAAGTTAATAAATTAGGTAAAAAAATTTACCTTTCTGGAGATTTACAAAAAAATATTATTTCATGTTCTTCTTGTCATGGAGTTTTAGGAGAAGGAAATGAATTTGCAAATATACCAAAATTAAGACATCAACATGCTTATTATATTTCTATTCAATTGCAAAAATATAAATCTGGAATAAGAAAAACTGATGCTGTTAGTGTTATGAGAGATATATCTTTGAAAATGACTGATGATGAAATTCTTGCTGTAAGTGAGTATATATCTACATTATAATTTTATAACTGTTAATTTATGTTGGCTTTATGTTAATAATAAAATAATTTTATTATTATTTTCATTAGCCTACATAATTATTTTTGAAATAATTATTAAATTTTTAATTTTTTGTTAAAAAGATTTTATAATAATATTTCCATAATTTTTTGACATTATATTTAGTGTTGTTATGATATTTTTGTATTTTTTTAATTTATGTTTTTTATTTTGTTTTGCTAATTTAATTTGGGTTAAATTTTTTTTGTTATATAGTATATTATATGAATCTTTTATTATGTTTATATAAAATATTATGTTATAAATTAAGAAAAATTTTTTAATTAATATGTGTTTTAGTTTTTTATTTTTTTTTTTTAAATTTTTAATTTTATTTCGATTAATAATTTTATTATTTATTGATGATATTATTTTTGATTCTAAGCCTTTTATAAAAGAATTTTTTTTTAATATATAATTTATTTTTGTATTAAAAAAATTTTTAATTATTTTTACATTGATCATTTGTAAAATATTATTTTCGTTTATTGATGTACTTATTAATCCTGAAAAATTTTTTAGTAAAATTTTTATTTTTAATATTTTTGGTATTCTAATAGCAATTGTTTTATTATTTTTTTTTTTATAAATATTATATTTTTTTAAAATGATAGTATATTCTCCAGGAAAAAATTTTGTTATTAAATTTTTATTTTTTTGTGATAAATTTTTTATTATTAAAAATAATTTATTTATTGAATTTATAATTATTGAAAAATATGAATTATAAAATCTTTTTTTTATTGATAATATTTTATATATTATGTTATAATTTTGCCTGTTGCCGCTTATTCCATATATTGTATCTGTTGGTAATATTATTATTTTATTTGTTGATATAATTTTTATTATGTTTTTCATTTATGTGAAATTTCTTTTTATTTGCGTTCGAGAGGATTTGAACCTCTGATTTTTAGTTTCGGAAACTAATGCTTTATCCTTTTAAGCTACGAACGCATTATTTTATTAGTTTAATATCATATAATAAAATTTATACAATTAAATATAAAATACTTAAATAAATTTTTTATTTTATTTGATTATTATGTGTTTTATGTTATTATTTGCCAATTGTGCATTTGTAATTTTTTTTTGTAGGGATTTTATGTCTAAAATGTGTTTTTTAACTTTAAAAAAAACGATGTTTGGTAATAATGTATCACATTCGAATAGAAAAACTAGGAGAAGATTTTTACCTAATTTACATTATCATAAGTTTTGGTTGAATAGTAAAAGTAAATTTGTAAACGTATGTCTTTCTAAAAAAGGTTTGAAAATTATAGAAAAATATGGTATTGAGGAAGCTATTTTAAAATTTAATATTTGTAAAATATAAAAATAAGGTAAATCGTTATGGCAAAAAAAAAGAAAACTATTTTAGTAAAAATGGAATCTGAATCTTCTAAATATTTTTATACTACTAAAAAAAATCCTAAAATGGAAGGAGGGTTTAATGATACTGGAAAATTAAAATTAAAGAGATATGATCCATTAACATTAAAACATGAATGGTTTGTTGAAAAAAAATTAAAATAAGAAATTAAGTTAAGGAATATTTAATAAATTTCAAAATTGTAAGGAAAATTAAAATGATAACTATTGAAGATGCTTTAAAGCAGATAGGAAATCGGTTTAAATTGATTCAGGTAGCAGCGAAAAGAGCAAGAAAATTATCTGTTTATGGATCTCATGCGTTAGTTGATTGGGGAAATAATAGTCCAATTATTGTTGCGTTAAGAGAGATATCTTGTGGATATAAATTTGATGATAAAGGCAATTATGTGTTTAGAGATATGTCTAAAATAGATAATGATAAATTATCTAAGACGAGTGTTGCTATTGAGCATAGTGATATTTATCATGATTCTAATTGTAGAGATAATGATAAACAACTTTTTAATGAAAATTTAATTGTTTCTGATTTTGTTAAAGTTAATGAAAAATTTATTAATAGTGCAATAAATGTTGAAGATGTTACTAATTCATTAAAAGTATAGGTATATAAAGTTAATTTTTTCTGTTTATTATGAAGTCTATTATATAGATTAATGAATCTAGATATTTAGATTTGGTCAGTGAAGATATTGCTTTTTTTGCTTCATTTGCATGTTTTTTTGCCATTGACATTGTATAATCTAATGCATTGGAGTTTATAATTATTTTTTTTATTTCTTGTAATGTTTTTTCATCCTTAATGTTTATGTTTTTTATTATTAAATTTTTTTCTTCTTTTTTTCCATTTTTAAGTATGTATATTAATGGTAATGTTATTTTACCATCTTTTAAATCATTACCATCATGTTTTCCATACATGTTTTTTTGTGATAAATAATCTAATATATCGTCTATTAATTGGTATATTATGCCTAAATGAAATCCATATTTAGATATATTTTTAGATAAATGCTTTGAATTATCATTTAATAATGATCCTATGTTTGCTGCTGCTTGAAATAAAGTTGCTGTTTTATAATGTATGATTTTTAAATAATTATTTTCATTTATTGTAAAATTTTTTTGTTGTAATAGTTGAAGTATTTCTCCTTCGGATAGAGTGTTTGTAGAATTTGATAGTATTTTTAATATGTTTATATTTTTTATTTTTACCATCATTTGAAAAGCTCTGGAATATAAAAAATCTCCAATTAATATAGCTGATTTATTATTCCATTTATTATTTACTGTTATTTGGCCTCTTCGTATTAATGATTCGTCTATAACATCATCATGTAATAAAGTTGCTGTATGAATTAGTTCTATGATTGCAGCACTTGATATATGATTTGATCCTGTATATTTGCATGCTTTTGCTATTAATAATAGAATTATGGGACGCAAGCGTTTACCTTTATTGTAAATAATATGTTTATTTATATCATTTATATATTTTATGTTGGAATTTAGGCTGTTATTTATAATAATATCAACTTTTTTAATATCATCTGATATTAGTTCTTTAATTTTATTAATTATCATAATTTTATTTTTATTTTTATCATTTACAGTGATATATAATTTAACATATAATAGTATTAAAATTTAAGTATTAAAATATATATTCTAATATTATTCTTGCTACTTATAAATTTTTTTTGTAGAATAATAAAATTATATTCATAAAATTTAGAGTGTTATATTATGTATGCAGTTGTTTCTATTGGTGGTAGGCAATATAAAGTTTTTGAAAATCAAATTTTTAAAATTGATAAGCTTGGAGTTGATGTAGGATCAGAAATTGAATTTACTAATGTTTTAGTTTTATTTAAAGATAATAAATTTTTATTTGGAAAACCTTATATAGTTGATTGTAAAATAAAATTATATATTTTAAATCATGATAAAGAAAAAAAAATAAATATAATAAAATTTAGACGTAGAAAGCATTATATGAAAAAAATAGGTTTTAGATCATGGTATACACAAGTTAAAGTTTTATCTATTAATAGTAATTAATAGTGATTAATAGTAATTAATAGTAATTTATAGAGTTATAAGGAATATTTATATGGCAACTAAAAAAGCTGGTGGGAGTACAAGAAATGGTAGAGATTCTAAATCTAAAAGATTAGGAGTTAAAAAATTTGGTAATGAGTTTGTGATTGCTGGAAATATTTTAGTTAGACAAAGAGGTACAAAATTTCATCCTGGTATAAATGTTGGTATAGGTAAAGATGATACTTTATTTGCTAAAATTAATGGCAATGTAAATTTCAAAAAAATTTCTAATAATCGTAAAGTCGTTAATGTAATTTAGTATAATGTTTATATGAAATTTGTAGATAATGCTGTTGTATTTGTAAAAGGAGGAAGTGGTGGTGATGGAGCTATATGTTTTAGAAAGGAAAAGAATGGATTGGGAATTAAAATTCCTAATGGAGGAGATGGCGGGGCTGGAGGGAATATATATTTAAAATCCGATATAAATATTAATAATTTAATTGATTTTTCTTTTAAAAGATATTATGAATCAAAAGATGGAACACGAGGTGAAGGTAATAATGCTTGTGGGGTTTCTTCAAAAAATGTTGTTGTAAAAGTTCCTTGTGGAACGCAAATTTTTGATTACAATACTAAAGAATTTATAGGTGAAATTTTTGATACTAAATGTATTTTGGTAGCAAATGGTGGTATGAAAGGTTTGGGTAATTATAAATTAAAAAAGTTTAAAAATGATTTTTATGATTATGTAAAAGGAGGGTTAGGAGAATTTAGGATATTAAAATTGGAATTAAAAATTTTATCTGATGTTGTATTGATTGGGTTACCAAACTGTGGAAAATCTACTTTTATTGTTAAAATTTCATTATCTAAATCTAAAATTTCTTGTTATCCCTTTACAACTATTTATCCAAAATTAGGAGTTGTGTGTTTTCATCATAATAAATTTATTATTGCTGACACTCCAGGAATTATTAATAATGCTTCTTTAGGGGTTGGTTTAGGGTATGAATTTTTGAAACATTTTGTAAGATCTAAATTATTATTACATCTTTTAGATATTTCGTTGAAATGTGAAAAATTATTAATAAAAGACGTGTATATTATTAATAATGAAATATTAAAATATGATAAAAATTTTTTATATAAAGATATTTGGCTTGTATTAAATAAATCAGATTTAGTTTCAAAATATAAGTTATTTTATATTTATAAATATATAAAATGTTATAATCAGATTCCTATATTTATAATTTCATCGTTACGGGGATATGGGTTGAAAAGGCTATGTAAGGATTTATCTTATTATTTATTTAATAGTTAAATAAAAACAATTTATAAACAATTTTATATATTTATTTTTATAAAATATTTTAATATTATTAAAATAAAAATGTAATAAAGGCTTATATATATTCCCACTATAAAATGGGACGTTATATATAATTTATTTTACATACTTATGTTCATTAGTTTTATTTTTTTATTTATTCTACTTTTTTGTCTAGCTGCAGTGTTTTTATGAATAATTTTTTTTCTTGATAATTTATCTAATTTTGAAGAAGTAATTGAAAATTCTTTATTTGCAAGTGTTTGATCCTTATCTTTTATTGCTTTAAGAACTTTTTTTATATAGGTTTTCATTTCTGATTTTAAATTACAATTGTGTTCCCTTTTTTTATTTGATTGTTTTATTTTTTTCATTTTTTTTGATTTTATCAAGATATTAATCCTTATAGTATAATATTTTTCTTAATATTGTATTAAATTAAGAATTAAGTCAAGATATATGTTTTATATTATTATAATTTTTAATATTGTTGTTTATTTTATAATATTTAATTGTTGAAAAATTTTTATAGGATTTAGTCATGAATGTTAAGTATATTGATACTTTAAATTTACCGAAAACAAAATTTAAAATGAAAGCAAATTTACCTATAAATGAACCTAATATTATTGAGCATTGGAATGAAATAAACTTATATAATATTGTTAAATTTAATAAATTTGATGATGTTAATAAACTTTTTGTTATAAGTGATGGTCCTCCGTATGCAAATGGATCTATACATTTAGGTCATGCTTTAAATAAAATTTTAAAAGATATAATTAATAAATTTAAAATTTTAGCAGGGTATAAAATAATATATGTTCCTGGTTGGGATTGTCATGGATTACCTATAGAATTAAATGTAGAAAAAAAAATAGGAATGAAATATATTGATGTTAAAACTGAAGAATTTATTATTGCATGTAGAATTTATGCTAATTTTCAAATTGAAAAACAAAAATATAGTTTTATTAGATTAGGTATTTTTGCGGATTGGAAAAAAATATATTTAACAATGAATTATGATTTTGAAAGTAGTATTCTTGATAATTTAAGCAAGATTATAAAAAATAATAATATATATAGAGGTAAAAAACCTGTTTATTGGTGTATTTTTTGTGCTTCAGCCCTAGCTGAAGCTGAAGTTGAATATTTTGATAAAAAATCTAATTCTATTGATGTTTTATTTTCTGTTCATAACACTAATTTGATTGAAGTATGTTATTATTTGAGAAATAATTTTGTTTATTTGGGCTATGAAAGTTGTAATTTTATTATATGGACAACGACTGATTGGACAATACCTGCAAATGAAGCTGTAGCTATTAATTATGAAATTATTTATGTTTTATTTCAAGTTTTTAATAATAGGTTTATAATAGCTGAAAAATTGTTAATTTCTTTTATTAATCGTTGTGGAATTAAATATTATAAATTAATTGCTAAATGTAAGGGTTATATTTTTTTGAATAAAATTCTTTTAATTCATCCTATTTTTAACAAAATAATTCCTCTTGTATTTAGCAATCATGTTAATTTAGATACTGGAACTGGGTGTGTACATATTTCCCCTGGGCATGGTTATGATGATTACATAGTTGGAAAAAAATATGGTATGCCAATTTTTAGTGTTGTTGATGAAGTTGGAAGATGTGTTTTACCTGGAGAATTTTTTAACATACCGATAGAAGATCTTTCTAATGTTGTAATTAAATTTTTGTATTATAATTATAAATTATTGTCATGTAATGTTATAGTTCACAGTTATCCTTACTGTTGGAGGCATAAAAAATTTTTAATTTTTAGATCAACTTATCAATTTTTTATTAGTATGGAAAAAAATAATTTAAGAAATGATTCATTAAAAAATATTGATATAGTTAAGTGGTATCCTAATTGTGGAATTAATAGAATAAAGTCTATGATAGAAAGTAGACCTGATTGGTGTATATCTAGACAAAGAGTTTGGGGAGTTCCTATTTCTTTATTTATAAATAATAAAGATTTAAAAATTCATCCTTATACATTATTTATTTTAAAAAAAATAGTTTATTTAATTTCTAAATATGGAATAAGTGTATGGAGAGATAATAATATTAAATATATAATAAATGATGATAATTATGAACAAATATTAGATACGTTAGATGTATGGTTTGATTCAGGATCAGTATATAATTATCAAAAAAATTATTTAGATAAATTATTTTTTTCTTCAGATTTGTATTTAGAAGGGTCTGATCAACATCGTGGGTGGTTTCAAACATCTTTGTTACTTTCAGTAGCAAATGAAAGTGTTGCTCCATATAAGGAAGTTTTAACACATGGGTTTGTTTTGGATGCTTTTGGAAATAAGATGTCTAAATCTTTAGGTAATATTATCACTCCAGAAAAAATTGTTAATGATTTTGGCGCTGATATTATAAGGTTGTGGGTTTCTTCTGTAAATTTCCAATTTGATGTAAATATATCATCAGAAATATTAAAGCGTGTTATAGAAAGTTATCGTAAAATTAGAAATACTATTAAGTTTCTTTTATCAAATATTTATGATTTTGATGATTTAAGTTATGTAGATTTTAATAATCTTTTAAAAATAGATAAGTGGATCATTAATTATAGTATTGTTTTAAAAAAAAATATTATGATAGATTATAATAATTATAATTTTCATAATGTATATCATAAAATACAAAATTTTTGTATAAATGAGTTAGGTGGGTTTTATTTGGATATTGTAAAAGATAGACAATATACCTGTAAACAAAATTGTTTTGCGCGTAAATCTTCGCAAATTGCTATATTTTACGTTTTGAATTTTATTTTAAAATGTATTGCCCCCATTTTATGTTTTACATCTGAAGAAGCTTGGAAATTTATGCCAGGAATTAGAGAAAAATCTGTTTTTTTATTTAATAATTCTGATATATTTGATATTCATATTTATGAAAAAATGTCTTTTGATTTTTGGAAATTAATTTTAACTGTTAAAAATTTAGTAAACCAATTTTTAGAAAATTATAGAAAATTTTATCTAATTGGATCCGCATTAGATTTAGATATATATTTATATTGTACTATTGATTTGTATTTGTTACTTTTTAGACTTCAAAATGAATTGAGGTTTGTATTTATTGCGTCTAATGTGATTTTAAAATTAATTGATAATGGAGAAAATTATATTTGGTATAATTTTTATGATAATTTTAAATTTTATGTGGATATTAAGAAATCTATATATTTAAAATGTGAACGATGTTGGCATCGTACATTAGAAGTTAAAAATGGCGATATTTGTACTCGTTGTGTGGTAAATTTATCTTATGGAGAAAAACGTTCATATTTATAGTAAAAATTTTATTTATTATAGTGTATGTTTTATTTTTTCCTTTTATAATGTATTTTTATAAGAGTGATTCTGTAGAAGGGTTTGTATTATGAATGTTATGAGAACTAAATATTGTGGAGAGGTATCAGTTAATGATATTGAATCAAATGTTATTATTTCTGGATGGGTTCATTTTATTCGCAATTTTGGTGGAGTAATTTTTTTTTATATTCGAGATAATACTGGATTTGTTCAAGTTGTTATTGATTCTTCTAAGTTTGATATAAAAGAATATTACAATATGTCTTTTATAAAAAAAGAATTTGTTGTTCAAGTTTTTGGCAATGTATGTTGTAAAAAAACTATTAAAAATAATATTAAAGAAGAACAAATCGAAATTTTGGCTACTAAAATAATTATTATAAATGATTGTTGTTTTTTGCCATTTTATCCTGATGATTATTATAATATAAGTGAAGAAATAAGATTAAAGTATAGATATTTAGATTTGCGTAGAAGAGATATGCAATTTAAATTAAAAAAAAGAAGTGAAGCAATAAAATATATGAGGTATTTTTTATATGAAAACAATTTTATCGAAATTGAAACGCCAATATTAACAAAATCTACTCCTGAAGGTGCTAGAGATTATGTTGTTCCTAGTAGAATTAATATTGGATCTTTTTTTGCTTTACCACAATCTCCTCAAATTTTTAAACAATTATTAGTTATAGGAGGTATAGATAGATATTATCAAGTTGCTAAATGTTTTCGTGATGAAGATTTAAGATCAGATAGACAACCAGAATTTACTCAACTTGATTTGGAATTATCATTTATAGATGAATTTTATATTATGTCACTAATAGAAAAATTGATATTTAGGCTATTCAAAAATTTATTAAATAACATTATTAGTATTCCATTTTTTAAATTATCTTATAAACAAGCGTTGTTTTATTTTAAGTCTGATAAACCTGATTATAGAAATATGATAAAATATAATGATGTATCTTATTTTTTATATGTTAATCACAAATGTATATTTAATAAGATTTGTAAAAATGTTAAATGGAGAATTCTTTCTTTGGTGATTAACAGTAGTTTAATCATAAATAAAGTGAAAATAAATTCTTATATGAATTTTTTTAATGAAAATAATATAAAACATTTTGTGTGTATACATGTTTTAGAAAAGAGAAATGAAGATAATTTAAAAATAAAATTAATAATTAATAATAGTTTTTTATCAGAATTAATTATTTATGATATTGTTTCAAAATTAAATGTTAATATTGGTAATATTGTTTTTTTAATATTTGATTATAATGATGTTATAAATGAATGTTTGTCATTATTTTTACAAATGATTGTTATTGATTATGAGTTATTTAATAATAAATGGTATTTTTCATGGGTTGTTGATTTTCCTTTATTTACTTGGAATTTTGATTCTAATAAATGGATGTCTACTCATCATCCGTTTACATCACCAAAAAATTATTATGGAAATGAATTTATTGATGATTTTCCTGGAGATATTTTATCTAGATCTTATGATTTAATAATGAATGGTTTAGAATTAGGTGGAGGGTCAATTCGTATTAATAATCATATTATGCAGAATAATGTATTTAAATTATTAGGAATGTCTTCTGATGAAATAGAAAAAGAATTTGGGTTTTTGATTAATGCTCTAAAATCAGGTGCACCTATTTTTGGGGGAATTGCTTTAGGTTTAGATAGGTTATTAATGATTTTAACAAATTCTAAATCTATTAGAGATGTTATAGCTTTTCCTAAAACTCAATCAGCTAATTGCATGTTAACATTATCTCCTTCTATTTTGAATGTTGATCAATTAGATATTTTAGGTATAAATATTGTTATTAAGTACTGATGTAATAAATTTGATTATATATTTTATAAAGTGTGAGTTTTTGTTGTGTTTTTTTTTTATTATGGTAACATGAATTTTTGTTTGGGGCGTTAGCTCAGTTGGTAGAGCACTGGACTTTTAATCCATTGGTCGTAGGTTCAAATCCTACACGCCCTATTTTATTATAATTTTTTAATGTAATATTTATCTTTTGTTTTTAAATTAAGTGCTGATAAATATAAGCCTTGTGATATTCCCATATTCATGGCGGTGATATTTTTTTTATGTGTGATTCCTAGCAATTCTTTCCAGTTTCCAAATATAATATTTGTTTTATCAAATTTTTTTTCATTTATCATAAACCATGGTTTAAATTTGTGTGGTATATTCTTAAATGTATTTTTGAAATTTATATTGAGATATCCTTTATTATTGCATATAGTCATATTAGTTAAAGTATTTATTATAAATTGGTATTTTTGTATTAAATTATATTTGTTATTCCAAATATTTACATTGTTAAAATTTATATTTTTTAATATTATTTTATAGTTTGATGTTTGTAATAATTTTTCTGCTTTTTTTGCGTAATTTATTGTTTTTTTTACATCCCAGAAAGGATATAATCCTGCGTGTACTATTATTGTATTATATAATTTATTAAAATGAAGTAAGGGTAAATATTGTATCCAATTCAATATTTCTATTTTTTTTTTAGATTTTAATATGTCATCAAACCCTGTTATATTATATATATTTTTATTGTTTGCTAAAGAAAGTATAGTTATATCATTATTTCCTAAAATTGATACAGTATTTTTCCCCATGTTTTTTATATAATTTATTAATTTTAAAGAATTTTTTTTTTTATTTATGTGATTTCCTGTAAATAGTATTTCATCGTACTTTTGATTATAATTTATTTTTTCTAATAATAATTGTAATTCTTTATAACAACCGTATGTTTCTCCAATTACGTATGTAGACATATTGATTCTTTACTTATGCTATAATTATTACTAATTTTTATATATATGTATATTGATATATTTTCAGCTCTTGTAATTTTATTTTTTATATATTTGTTATTTAAAAATATATTAAATTGAAAAATTTTATTTATTTGTTTTCTTTTATTTTTAAAAAATTGGGATAATATTTTATATAAATGTTTTTCATTTATTAATTTATTTTTTAATTTGTGTTGTGGAATAAGTTTTATGAAATTAGATTCTACTGATGGAATTGGGATAAAACATTCTTTTGAAACATGTATTATATTTTTTATTTTGTAATGTAATTGAATTATTATTGATAATTTTCCATAAGTTTTTTTTTCTGAAGTTGCTGATATTTTTTCATATACTTCTTTTTGTATCATGATATTTATGTTTTTTATAATATTTACATATTTTGTTAGATAATTTATTATTTTTAACGATATATTATATGGTAAATTTCCTATAATTATTATTTTTTTAAATATGATTTTTTTTATATTGAAATATAATATATTTATATTATAAATATAAATATTTTTATAATTTTTATATTTTTTTTTTAATAAATGATATAGGTATTCATCAATTTCTATAATGAAAAATTTGTTTATTAATTTATATATGTTTTTTGTCAAAAATCCATATCCTGGACCTATTTCTATAACATTATGATTTGATTTTAAATGTAGTGAATTTATTATATTATTTACTTTTTGTTTATTTATTAAAAAATTTTGTCCTAAATTTTTTTTTGGAATATATATGATGTTATTTTTTAAATTAAACATATTCTATTATGCTTTTTTGTTTTAATTTATATAATAATATTTTTAATATATTTTTATTTTTTTTTAATATTATAAATTTTTTCATTTTATCAATTATAAATTGATTATAATTTATTTTTTTATCTATTATTATTGTTATACAATGTTCTTTTAAGTTTTTTTGAAATGATAAAATTTTATTTTTTTTAATATATTTTATATTCTTGGAAATATTTAAAATGTTATTAATCCATGTTATGTTTCCTCCATTATTATATGTTTTTTTATTTGTTGAAAACAGTAAATTTTGTTTCGAAAAAATTTTTTTATTTTTTATATTATATTTTATAAATTGTATTTTTGTATGTAAATTTTTATTCAAAATATTATTTGATGTAGATAAATATTTTAATTTTATATAAAAATTGTTTATGATTTTTTTATAATTTATTATAGAATCATATATATACATATTATTTTTATTTCTAATTGGTATATATTTTTTGTTATACAAATTTAAATATATAAATTTTGTTAATAATTTATTTATATTTTTAATATATATTTGATTTATAAAAATATTTTTTATTGATAATGTTTTTATTGTATTTGTTAATTTTATTTTACTTGTTAATATTTTATAAATTTTTTGTTTATATATTGTTAAGACCTTTTTATATGATTTTTGGATAAAAATATAATTATTATTTTTTTTAATTGTTATCTGTAAATAATGAAATTTTTTATTATAATTATATATATTTATGTTATTATAATTAAAATTATTTGAATTTATTTTAATGTGATTTAAAATTTCTTTATTTTCTAGATTTTTTATAATTAATTGATTTTTTATAAAATTATAATATTTATGATAATTTATGTTATGTTTTTTTAAAATATTAATAAAATCAGTCAATGATAGATTATTCTTTTTAGAAATTAATAATATTGTGTTTTTAATAAGTTCTTTTTTAATTTTTATATTTATTTTTTTTGCATATTGAATTTTAATTTTTTCTAGTATTTTTTTATTTAATATATTTTCTATAACATTTGTGTTATTCATCAAATGATTAAAAGATTTATTTTTATTAAATAATTGTATCAAACAAAATTGTTTGATATCCCATGTTGTAATTGGTTCATTGTTTATGATAGTCAAAATATTTGTTGTTGGGTAATTAGCGTGTGCTGTTATATAAACAGAAAACAGTATTATTATAAAGTATTTTATCATATTTGAAGATGTAATTTATTAATTAATGTTATAATTTATAGATACGTTTATTCTACCATTAAATTTATTAAAATTATATTTTATTATATTTAATATTTTTAATTTAGTTATGTAAAATTTTATGCCTAATATGTTTTTTGTCATTTTTTTTTTATTTAAATTATAACTAATCTCATTAAAAATTTGTAAATTTTTATTTATGTTTATATAGCTTGTTATATGTACTTTTTTATTAATATATTTTTTAAAGCATATATTCTCGTATTTTGTATAAAAAAAATTTTTATAATGTAAAGAAATATTTTTTGTAATAAAATTTTTTTTTAAAAAATCATAATTTATTAGTGATTTAATACATAATTTTTTTGTTATTTGATATTTATTTGTTATTATAATGGGATTTAATTTTTTATATATTATTTTATTTTTATTATAATTTAAATTTTTTTTTCTTTCATTAAAAAAAATATATATTTTTATTTTTAATAATTGTTTGTTTATGTTACTTATATAAGTGTTATTTATTATTAAATATATTTGATATTTTATTAAATTGCATAATTTATTTATAGTTATTTTATCGAATAAATTATTATTTATATTATTTTTATAATACATTTCAAAAATGTATAATAAAAAAAATTTTTGTTCTAATTTTTTTATGTAGATATGTTTATTGAATTTAATATATTTTTTATATAATTTTTTATTATATAATGTATGCGTATATATATAATTTTTATAATTATAAATGTTTTTATATAAAAATGTTTTATATAAATTTATAATTAATTTTATAAATAAATTTTTTTTTAAAAATATTTTATTTATGTTTATTTTTATATTTATTTTTGATATGAAATTTATATGTTTATTTAAAACATTTTTAAATTTTATAATATAAGCTTTTTTTCTAATATTTATATTTATATCTTTTTTTTTGTAAATGTTAAAATTTATATTTATTTTTATGATTGTATTTAATTTAAAATTTTTTTTACTAATTTTGTTTAGATATAAATATATATAATTATGTTTTATGTTATATTTTATTACATAATGGACATTATGTAATGTTTTATATATTATTTTGTAAAAAAATTTGTTTTTATGCGTTATTTTGAATGTGATAAATTTTTTATTTAAGAAAAATTTTTTTTTTGAATATGGTAACTGTTTTGCTTTATTAATTATAAATTTATTAAGTAAATTTATATAATTTTTATTTGTAAATGTAATATTTAACTTTAATATTATGTTTTGTTTTATGAAATAATATATAATTTTATTTATGTAATTATATTTTAAATTATATTTATAATTAATGATTTTATAATTTATATTTTTATATGATAAATTTATAATTTTTATTGAATTATTTTTTAATAGGTTTAATTTTATATAATTATTTATTGGTATATAAGATATATATATATATAACTTTTTAAGTATTATTTTTTGTGTTGTTTTTTTTAAATTTTTTAATTTATATTTATATTTTAAATTTTTATAAAAAAAAATATTTATTTTATTAAAAAATGATGATTTTATTGTATTTTTGTAGTATATATTATAATTTGATTGTTTTTGTAAAATTATATGTATATATTTTTTATATTCATTGGCCACTCCTAAATTTATTTTGCTTAAAACAATTATTGTTAATATACATAGTTTTTTTTTCATATTTTATATTATTATAATTTAATTTTATTATTAAATAATTAATTTAAAATAATATAAAAATACCATTATTATTTTAATTATGATATATTATTAATGTTGTAATTGATGGTTAAATAAAATTTTTTTTGGGTGTTATATTTATAATATATTTTTTAATTTCATGAGTTTAGTTTATTATATGCTTATGAAATTTAAATTTTTTTTAAGGAAATTAAAATGACTTTTGTAGTAACAGAAAAATGTATACGTTGTAAATATACTGATTGTGTAGAAGTTTGTCCTGTAGATTGTTTTCATGAAGGAAATAATTTTTTAGTAATTAATCCTGATGAATGTATAGATTGCGCATTATGTGAACCAGAATGTCCTGTTGAAGCGATATATTCTGATGATGATTTGCCTGCTGATCAATATATATTTTTGGATATAAATAATGAATTGTCAAAAAAATGGCCTAAAATTTTGGAAACAAAAAATAGTATGCCTGACGCAGATAAGTGGGCAGGTGTTGTTAATAAAATAGAGTATTTAGAAAAATAAATTTTGTTATATTAAACCTTTATGAAAAAATATAGATTTTTTGTTAATAAAAATTTATTATTCGATAATAATGTTTATTTGTTTGATAATAATTATTATAAAATACGAAATATTTTAAAATTAAGAATAGGTGATATTGTTTTTTTATTTAATAATAATATAGAAGTAAAAAGTATTATCGTTAAATATGGGTTTAATTATGTTATTGTGAAAAAAGTAGAGAAAAAATTTTTTAAAAATTCAAATTTAAGTTTAAATTTAGGTTATTTTATATCTAAAGATTCTCATATGGAACTTGCTATACAAAAAGCCACGGAATTAGGAGTTTTTTGCATAATACCATTGATATCTATAAGTAGAAATAAGATTATTAATGTTTATAATTTAAAAAATAGAATGCTTCATTGGAAACGTATAATAATAGAGTCTTGTAGACAGTCTAATCGTATTAGTATTCCTATTATTTGTTATCCCATAACTTTATATAAATGGATAAATTATTTAAATTATTTAAAAAAAAGTATTAACATTACTAATGTAATTTTGTCTTCTGATTTAACAAATAGTATTGATTATTTAAAATGTTCTAAATATATTAATATTATTATAGGTTCTGAAAATGGTATTACCAAAAATGAACTATTATTTTTGCAATTTAATGGGTTTAAAAAAATTTGTTTAGGTTCTAGAATTTTAAGAACGGAAACGGCAGTTTTTTCTGGCATTACTGCCTTTCAGCTGTATGTTGGTGATATGTAAAAATGAATAAATATGTTATTGGTTTCGATTTTGGGTTAAAATATATAGGATTAGCTGTTGGAGAACATATTACTAATAAAGCATGGCCTTTAAAAACTTTATGGGCATACAATGGAATTCCTAATTGGATATTATTGGATAAATTGATTTTTGATTGGAATCCAAGTAAGTTTGTTTTGGGTGTATCTTATGGTTATTATTTAAGCTCAAAAACAGTGGTTCATTATGCTAAAATATTTAAAAAAAATTTAAATTATAGATACAATTTACCTATATATGAAATTAATGAGGATTTTACAACCTATGAAGCAAAAAAAATATATAAGCAAAATAAAATAAAAAAAAAGGTATATGAAATACATTCATTATCAGCAGCTGTTATATTAGAAAGTTGGTTAAATTATTAATAATTATATTATTATTATTTTCTCTTGTTTTTTTCCTAATTTAATTATTATTGTTGTGTTTTTTTTGAATGATAAATTTGCATTTGTTATTTTTTGATTATTTATTTCTATTGTTTTTTGTGCAATTAATCTATTGGCTTCTGATATACTTTGTGTAAAATTTATTTTTTTTAGTAAAGAGGTAATTTTGATTTGATCATTTTCATATGGTAGTTTTATTATATGTTCTTTTATATTTAATGTATCTTTTTTTATATATTGTTTTATAAAATTGTGTTTAGATTTATTTGCTTCGTGTGAACCATGATATTTTTTGACGATATTGAAAGATAAATTTAATTTAATATCACGTGGATTTTTTCCATGTTGAATATCGTTTTTAAGTTTATTAATTTCATTAATATCTGTTTTGCATAGTAAGTGTATGTATTTCCACATTAAATTATCTGAAATAGACATTAATTTTCCAAAAATAATATTTGGGGATTCATTTATTCCTATATAATTTTTTAATGATTTAGACATTTTTTCTGTTCCATTAATTCCTTCTAATAAAGGTAATGTCATTATCATTTGTTGTTTTTGATTGTAACTTTTTTGTAGATCTCTTCCCATTAATAAATTGAATTTTTGATCAGTTCCTCCTATTTCTAAATCGGAGTTGATTATAATTGAATCATATGCTTGAATTAATGGATATAAAAATTCATGTATATGAATTGATTCATTGTTGTTATGCCTTTTATTAAAATCATCCCTTTGTAACATTTTTGCTACTGTTTGTTTTGATGCCATTTTTATAAAATTTTCTGTTGTTATTTTATTTAACCATGTTGAATTGAATAGTATTTTTGTATTTTCTTCCTGCAAAATTTTAAAAATTTGATTTTTATATGTTTGTGCATTGATTAAAACTTCTTCTTTTGAAAGTTGTTTTCTAGTATTTTTTTTTTCTGAAGGATCTCCAATCATTCCGGTAAAATCACCAATTATAATTATTATATTATGTCCTTGTTGTTGAAATTCTTTTGCTTTATCTAATAAAAGTGTGTGACCTAAATGAATATCTGGAGAGGTTGGATCAAAGCCTATTTTTATATTTAAATTTTTTTTAAGTAAAAGTCTTTTTTCGAATTCACTTAATAGTAAAATTTCATTTATGCCATGTAATAATATTTTTGTTTTTTCTTTTAATTCAAGCATATTAAAATCTATTAAATTTATAATGTATTTTGTAATTTATTATTTTTAATAACATATAAAATTGTTTATTAATGAATTTAAAAGTTATTATAATATTAATTATTTATATAAATAATGCGTTATAAAATTTACTTTTATAGTAATTTATAAAAAAATATTCAAATATTATCTTAACTATATGTAATCAATTTTTTTATTGTATAAATATTTATTTTATGATATATGTTGTACTACAATATTTGCAAACAGGTTGAGATGTATTTAAAAAAATTCTAGGATGTATTCCTTGCAAATTTTTTTCTTTTGGACATGCCAAAGGAAGGTCTTTTTTGTTTATTATTATTATATTATTTTTAATCATTAAATTCTCCTAATAAAAAATTTTATTTTATATTTTGTCATAATTTATTTGATTTGTAAATGATATATTAAAATTGTTTTTATTTGTTGATATTTTTTTAATTATTAATTTTATTATATGGGTTTGATTTTTATATGTATAAAAAATTTATGTTTATTTTTAATGTTATTTTTTTTGGATTTAGTGTTGTTTATTTTAACGTTGTTTTTTGTTCTTATGGATTTAATAAAAAACATTTTCATCAAGATTTTTTGTCTTATAGTAGCTCTGTTAATAAAGCAGCGTTATCTGTTGTTAGTATTCAAACAACAGAAAAAATTTTACATGATAGTTATTTTATATTTTCTGATACTTTTTTTCAATATGTATTTATTGGAGCTAATAATATAGCAGATGAATTATTTAATAATAATATAAATGTTAATGATTATACTTATAATAATGATATAAGTTCTTTTAATAATAGTAATTTTTTATTTTTTAAAAAAGATTTTTTTTCATCAAATTTTATTAATAATTTTGAAAAAGAACCTGAAAAGGAATCCGATAAAGAAATTGATAAAAATGAAAATTTTGATATGAATGATTTTTATCAACATGGATTGGGGTCTGGTGTTTTAATTAATAACAATGGTTATATTTTAACTAATTATCATGTTGTTAAAGATTCTTGTTTTATTATTGTTAAATTATATGATGGGAAAGAAAGTGAAGTTGATATAATTGGATTTGATACTAAAACTGATTTAGCTGTTTTAAAAATACTTGATAAAAATTTAATTTTTGATTTACCTATTATAGAAATTGGAAATTCTTGTAGTTTAGAAGTTGGAGATGTTGTTTTAGCTATAGGAAATCCTTTTGGATTTGATAATACTGTTACGCAAGGAATAGTAAGTGCATTAGGATCTGTAAAATTTAGAACCAGCGATTCAGAAATTCCTTTTATAGGGTTATTAGATAATTTGATACAAACTGATGCTGCCATAAATCCTGGTAATTCTGGAGGAGCTTTGATTGATTTATGTGGTAATTTAATTGGTGTTAATATGGCTATTATTTCTAAATCTGGAGGAAGTCATGGTTTAGGGTTTGCTATTCCTATAGATATAGCAAAAACAATTGTTCATCAATTAATTGATGAAGGGCAAGCTGAAAGAGGATGGCTTGGTGTGTATTTAGCAGAATTAACATGGGATATATTAGAATTAATAAATTATAATAAAAACATAGGAGTTTATATTCATGCTGTAATATCTGAAAGCCCAGCTTCTAAAGTTGGAATATATCCTGGAGATATAATATTTAAAATTAATGGAAAATTTATAAAAAATACTTATGAAGCTGTTCAAAACATTATAAAATTAAAGCCTGGAGATATATGTTTGTTGGATATATATAGAAATGGGGAATATTTATCTTTTTTAGTTAATTTAGGTTCTGGGGTTGATTCGTAATTTAAATGATTTTATTGCTGATGGTATTTCTATATTTAATCTTTTATCAGTTAAAAGAGGAACTATATATTTATTTCCAAAATTTATATTTTTATAATTTTTTTTTTTTATAAATAATTGACTTTCTAGTTAAATTTTTTATGGAATGTATTGTTATTTTTTTTATAATGTGATTTATAAAATTTATTTGTGAATCTAAAATGCCTCTAAAAAGGTATGGAAAACATAATGCATTATTTACTTGATTTTTATAATCATTTCTTCCTGTTGCTAAAATTATATCAGGTCTTAATTTATATACTATAGCTGGGTTTATTTCGGGCTCAGGATTAGATAAAGCAAATATAATAGTGTTTATTTTTAAAGTTTTTATATGATTAATAGATAAAATATTGGCGGAAGCAACTCCTATGATTATATTAATTAAATTTATTATATCATTTATATGTCTATTTTTTGTTTTGATCATAAATTGTTTTTTATATATATTTAAATTATATCTTTCACTATGAATTATTCCTTTTGTGTCTATCATATAAATGTTAGATTTTTTAATGCCTAATTTTGTTAAAATTTTAGCTGTTGCTATGCCAGCAGCCCCGGCTCCTAATAGCATAATTTTTGAATTATATAATTTTTTATGTTGTATAAATAATGCATTTAATAATGCTGCGGCAATAATTATAGCCGTTCCGTGTTGATCATCATGAAAAACTGGTATATTTAATTTTTCTTTAAGAATTTTTTCTATTTCAAAGCATTCTGGTGCTTTGATATCTTCTAAATTTATTCCTCCAAAAGTTGGAGATATATTGATAACTGTCTCAATAAATTTTTGATAATTTGTTGTTTTTATTTCTATATCAAATACATCTATATTTGCTAGATGTTTGAACAAAACAGCTTTCCCTTCCATTACAGGCTTACTGGCTTCCGGCCCTAAATTTCCTAACCCTAGTATAGCGCTTCCATTTGATATAACAGCTATTAAATTTCCTTTTGATGTGTATTTATATACATTAAAAATATTTTTTTTAATTTCTAAAACGGGAAAAGCTACACCAGGCGTGTAAGCCATTTTAATATTTTCTTGTGTGTTTATTGATTTAGTTATGCTTAATGCTATCTTTCCAGGTTTTGGAAATTGATGATAATGTAGAACTTTTTTTAAATTTTTCATTTAATTATTTATTAATTTTAAATTTTTTGTTAAAATTATCTACTCTTTTTTCTGTATCTATAATTTTTTGCTTTTTTGTATAAAAAGGATGACACTCACTGCATATTTCTATAGTTAAAATTGGTTTTTTAATTGTTGATTTTGTTATAAAACTTTTTCCACAAGAGCATTTTACGGTTAATGTTTTATATTCATATTTATTTTTTAAATTCATGATTTATCTTATAATTAAGTTAATAATTCTTAATATATTAACAAATATATATTTTTAATTCAATATTCATAATAAAATTTATGTTTATTTTCGTATATTTTTATTTACATATTAATTATATGTATTTTTCGTTATGTTTATATATTATAAGTAATAATTTTTATTGTTGTATAAAATGTTTGACATAATTATAGATATGATATAATATTTCATACTCTTTAATTGAATTTATAAAGTAAAATAAGGACTTTATTGTTATGGTAACAATAAATCAATTAGTTAGAAAAGGTCGTACTAAAATTTTATCTAAAAAAAAAGTACCGGCCTTGCAAGGCTGTCCACAAAAACGTGGAATATGTATTCGTGTATATACAACAACTCCTAAAAAACCTAATTCTGCTTTAAGAAAAGTTTGTAGAGTTAAAGTGTCTGGAGGGTATGAAATAACTGCTTATATACAAGGTGAAGGACATAATTTACAGGAGCATTCTATTGTTTTAATTAGAGGCGGTAGAGTAAAAGATTTGCCTGGTGTTAGATATAAAGTTGTTAGAGGAGCTTTGGATGCAAGCGGTGTTTCTGGAAGAAAGCAGTCACGCTCGAGATATGGTTCCAAAAAAAATAAAAATTAATAAATAGGTGTGATAAAATGTCAAGAAGACGAGTTATAACAAAACGTGTAATACATGCAGATTATATGTATGATAGTAAAATATTAGCTAAATTTATCAATCATATTATGTTTAATGGTAAAAAGGCGGTTTCTGAAAAAATTGTTTATGGTGCTTTAAATATTATAAAAGAAAAGTCTAAAGAAAATGAATTAGTTGTTTTTAAAAGAGCTTTGGATAATATTAAACCTCTCGTTGAAGTTAAAGCAAGAAGAGTTGGAGGCGCAACGTATCAAGTTCCCGTTGAAATAAGACCTGAAAGAGCTTTTGCTTTAAGTATGCGTTGGTTAGTTGAATATTCTAGAAAACGTAGTGAAAAAGGTATGTTATTGAAACTTGCGTCTGAAATTTTAGATGCTTCTAATGAGGAAAGTTTTGTAGGAAACAGTAAAGGGAAAGGAGGTGCTGTAAAAAAAAGAGAGGATACTCATCGTATGGCTGAAGCTAATAAAGCATTTTCTCATTATAGATGGTAATTTGTATTTTATTGGAAGTTATTGAATAATGGCAAGAAAAACACAATTATGTAAATATAGAAATATAGGTATAATGGCTCATATTGATGCCGGAAAAACAACAACAACTGAAAGGATATTGTTTTATACTGGAGTTTCTCATAAACTTGGTGAGGTTCATGATGGTACTGCCGTTATGGATTGGATGGAGCAAGAGCAAGAAAGAGGTATAACGATAACTTCTGCTGCTACAACATGTTTTTGGAAGGGTATTGAAAATCAATTTGATGAGCATCGAATTAATATAATTGATACTCCTGGTCATGTTGATTTTACAATTGAGGTTGAGAGATCTTTAAGAATTTTGGATGGAGCTGTTGCTGTTTTTTGTGCTGTTGGGGGTGTTGAACCTCAATCAGAAACAGTGTGGAGGCAAGCAAATAAATATAAAGTTCCTAGAATTGCATTTGTTAATAAAATGGATAGACCTGGAGCTAATTTTTTTAAAGTTATTGAGCAAATAAAAGATAAATTAAATTCTGTTGTTGTTCCTGTTCAACTTCCTATTGGATGTGAAGGAAATTTTACGGGTATTGTTGATTTAATTCAAATGAGAGCTGTTTATTGGCCCTTTGATGATCAAGGTGTTAGTTTTAAATTTGATAATATTCCTAATTTTTTGATGAAAGATTGTATTAGTATGCGTGAAAATTTATTAGAAATAGCAGCAGAATCTTCAGAAGAATTGATGACTAAATATTTACGTGACGGGCATTTAGATGAAGCCTCTTTAAAAAAAGGGCTTAGAATTAGAACTTTATCTGGGGAAATTGTACCTGTTATATGTGGATCGTCTTTTAAAAATAAAGGGGTGCAGTTATTATTAGATTCTATTATAGATTATTTACCAGCTCCTGATGATATAGCTTCTGTAAAAGGGATTTTAGAAAATGGTAGTATTGGTGAAAGAAAATCTTGTGATGAGGAATTTTTTTCGTCTTTAGCTTTTAAAATTGCTACTGATCCTTTTGTGGGGTCTATAACTTATCTTCGAGTTTATTCTGGGTGTTTAAAATCAGGAGATACTGTTATTAATTCTACTAGAGGAAAAAAAGAACGATTTGGTAGAGTGCTATTAATGCATGCTAATAATAGAGAAGAAGTTAAAGAAATGAGAGCAGGGGATATTATTGCAGCAGTTGGATTAAAACATACTGTTACTGGTGATACTTTATGTGATATAAATAATACTATTATTTTAGAAAAAATGGATTTTCCGGAACCTGTTATTTCTATTTCATTAGAGCCTAACACAAAACAAGATCAAGAAAAAATGGCTATTTCTTTATCTAGATTAGCGCAAGAGGATCCATCTTTTCGTATTAGTATTGATAAGGAATCAAATCAAACAATTATATCTGGAATGGGTGAATTACATTTAGAAATTATTGTAGATAGATTAAAAAGAGAATTTAATGTATTTTGTAAAGTTGGAAATCCTCAAGTTGCATATAGAGAAACTATTACTAAAGCTGTTGAACAAGAAGGTAAACATATTAAACAATCTGGTGGAAGGGGGCAATATGGACATGTTTGGTTAAAAATTGAACCTCAAGAATTAGGAAAAGGATTTGTTTTTGTTAATAAAATAGTTGGTGGAGTTATTCCAAAAGAATACATTTCTGCTGTTCAAAAAGGTGTTGAAGAACAGATAGGTTCTGGAGTATTGGCTGGATATCCTGTTGTTGATATAAAAGTTACATTATTTGATGGATCTTATCACGATGTTGATTCCAGTGAAATTGCTTTTAAACTTGCTGGATCAAAATGTTTGAAAGCTGGTATGGTAAAAGCTGGCCCGACATTATTAGAACCGATTATGCAAGTGGAAGTAGTTACGCCTGAGTCTTATATGGGAGATGTTGTTGGAGATTTAAATAGAAGAAGAGGAATAATACAGGGTATGGAAGATGGGATTTGTGGAAAAAAAATTAGTGCTATCGTTCCATTATCTGAATTGTTTGGATATTCTACTTCTTTGAGATCTTTTACTCAAGGAAGAGCTACATATAGTATGGAATTTAAAAAGTATTGTATTGCTCCAATTAGTGTTATCAATAATGTAATTAAAAGAAAATAAATTAAAATATGTTAATTTAAGGATTTAAAAGTGGCTAAAGAAAAATTTGAAAGAGTGTTACCTCATATAAATGTTGGAACAATTGGTCATGTTGATCATGGGAAAACATCATTAACCGCGGCGTTAACTAAAAGATTTGGTGTATATAAAAGATATGAAGAAATTGATGCAGCTCCTGAAGAACGAGCAAGAGGTATAACTATAGCTACTGCGCATGTTGAATATTCTTCAAAGAAGCGTCATTATGCGCATGTTGATTGCCCTGGTCATGCTGATTATGTTAAAAATATGATTACTGGAGCTGCTCAAATGGATGGTGCTATATTAGTTGTTTCTGCAGCTGATGGTCCTATGCCGCAAACACGAGAACATATACTATTAGCTAGACAGGTAGGGGTTCCTTATATTGTTGTTTATTTAAATAAAGCTGATATGGTAGATGATAGCGAATTGATTGATTTAGTTGAAATGGAAGTTAGAGAATTATTAAATTTATATAATTTTCCTGGAGATGAGATTCCTATAATTGTTGGATCTGCTACAAAAGCTTTAGAAGATGGGGATAATAGTGAATTAGGTGTTAAATCTATAGATCGTTTAATTGATGCAATGGATACTTATTTTCCCATTCCTAAAAGAGCTATTGATCAGCCATTTTTATTGCCAATAGAAGATGTTTTTTCTATTTCTGGTAGAGGAACTGTTGTAACTGGAAGAATAGAAAGGGGAATTGTTAAAGTAGGGGAAGAAGTTGCTATAATTGGTATTAGAGATACTGTTAAAGCTGTTTGTACTGGCATTGAAATGTTTAGAAAATTATTAGATGAAGGTAGAGCTGGTGATAATGTTGGAGTTTTATTGAGGGGAATAAAAAGAGACGATGTTGAGAGAGGACAAGTTCTTGCTAAGCCTAATTCAGTAACTCCTCATATAAAATTTGAAGCCAATGTTTATATTTTGACTAAAGAAGAAGGTGGAAGACATACTCCATTTTTTAAAGGATATCGTCCTCAATTTTATTTTAGAACAACTGATGTTACCGGAGAAATTATATTGCCAGAAAATGTAGAAATGGTTATGCCTGGAGATAATATAAAATTTGATGTTAAACTTATGTCTCCTATAGCAATGGAAGAAGGATTAAGATTTGCTGTTAGAGAAGGTGGAAGAACTGTTGGTGCTGGGGTTGTTTATAAAATTTTGGAGTAAAATTATAATGTTGGTAAAGCAAAATCAATGTATTAAAATTAGGTTAAAATCATTTGATTACAAATTAATAGATAAATCTACTAAAGAAATTGTGGATACAGCTAAAAGAACTGGAGCAAGGATAAATGGACCTATTCCTATACCTACAAAAATTGAAAGATTTACTATATTAATATCTCCTCATGTTAATAAAGATGCTAGAGATCAATATGAAATAAAAACCCATAAACGTTTAATAATTATCGGTGATCCTAGTGATAAAACAGTAGATGCATTAATGAAACTTGATTTAGCTGCAGGTGTTGATGTTAAAATTTCTGTTAGTTAATTTTATGAGGTAAAATATGTTAATAGGTTTGGTTGGAATAAAACGTGCGATGACTAGAATATTTACTAATGATGGTAATACAGTTCCTGTTACTTTATTAGAAGTTAATTCTAATCGTATAACTCAAATTAAAACTATCGAGAGAGATGGATATAAAGCTGTTCAGGTTACTACTGGTAACATAAAAGATAAAAAAATATCTAATGCTCAATTAGGACATTTTAATAAAGCTGGAGTATCATGTGGTATTGGGTTGTGGGAGTTTTATTTTGAGAATATTGATAGTTATAAATTAGGATCTGAAATTCCTTTGTCTATTTTTAATGTAGATGAATTTGTTGATATTACTGGTGTTTCTAAAGGTAAAGGTTTTTGCGGTACTATAAAGCGGCATAATTTTAGTAGACAGAGAATGTCTCATGGAAATTCTTTATCGCATAGAGCTCCAGGATCTATTGGTCAGTGTCAAACTCCAGGAAGAGTTTTCAAGGGAAAAAAAATGTCTGGACATATGGGAAATGAATATGTCACTGTTCAAAATTTAAAAATAATTAAATTAGATTTTGAAAAAAATTTTATTTTAGTAAAAGGTGCAGTTCCTGGATTTCCTGGGTCTATTGTTTTAATAAAAAAATCATATAAATTTAATAAGTTTAAATTTTTTAAAGGAGTGTAAATATATTATGGATCTTAGTTTATTTAATACTTATGGTGAAAATGTTGGTAAAGTAGATGTTTCTTCTAGTGTTTTTAATGTTGATTATAATGATATTTTAATTCATCAAATTATTGTGTCTTATTTATCTAGAATGAGGGCTGGAACAAAAGCTCAAAAATCTAGAAGTGATGTACGTGGTGGTGGTATTAAACCTTGGAGGCAAAAAGGCACAGGAAGAGCTAGAGCTGGAACTATAAGAAGTCCTCTTTGGCGTGGAGGTGGTGTTACTTTTGCAGCAAAACCAAGAAATTTTTATAAAAAAATTAATCGTAAAATGTATAGAAAAGCTCTTTGTTCTATTTTTTCAGAATTAATTAGAAAAAACAGATTAATTGTAATTGATAATATTATTTTTTGTGATATAAAAACAAAAAATATGGTTAAAATTCGTAATTTATTTGGTGCTAAAAATATATTATTTTTGGTAATGTCGTATAATGAAGAATTATTATTATCTTCTAGAAATTTATTTAATGTTATGTTTCAAACTATTTATTGTATTAATCTTATTAATTTGATAAAGTGTGATAAAATTATTATTACGAAAGAAGCAATTCTTCATCTTTGTGAGGTTCTTAAATGAATAATTATTTATATTCTATTTTATTTTCTCAATATGTTACTGAAAAAAGTAATTTGATTTTAGATAAACATAATCATATTGTTTTCAGAGTTTCAAAACATTCAAATAAAAAACTTATTAAAGCATCTGTTGAGAAAATATTTAATGTTTTGGTTAAATCTGTTAGAATAATTAATGTAAAAGGAAAAATTAAATTATTTAAAGGAAAAAGTGGAAAACGTTCTGATTTTAAAAAAGCTATTGTTTTTTTAAATAAAGGATATAATATTAAATTTTCTGAATTTGAATAGGTGATTTATGATTATTATAAAAAAGCATAATCCTACTTCTCCTGGAAGACGAGGATATGTTAGTGTTGTTGATGATGAGTTGTATAAAGGGCGACCTTATTCTAAATTAATTATAGTAAAAAAATCAACAGGTGGAAGAAATAATCTTGGAAGAGTAACCGCTTGGCATAGAGGTGGTGGTCATAAAAAATATTATAGAATAATAGATTGGAAAAGAGATAAAGATGATATTTCTGCTAAAGTTATTAGAAAAGAATATGACCCTAATAGAACTTCTTATATATTTTTACTTTTATATGCAGATGGAGAAAAAAGATATATATTATCTCCTAAAAATTTAAAAATTAATGATATTATTGTTTCTGGTGATAGTTCACCTATTTCTGTTGGAAATTGTCTTCCTTTAAATAAAATCCCAGTTGGAACTGTTATTCATTGTATTGAAATGAAGCCTAATGGTGGAGCTAAAATAGCACGTAGTGCTGGGTGCTCAGCTCAACTTTTAGCTTTAGATGGTAAATATGCTACGCTTAGATTACGGTCTGGAGAAATGAGAAAAATTTTTTCTTCTTGTAGAGCAACTATTGGAGAAGTTGGTAAAAGTGAGCATAACCTACAAAAATTAGGTAAAGCTGGTAGGTCTAGATGGAAAAATATACGTCCTAGAGTTCGTGGTGTTGCTATGAATCCTGTTGATCACCCTCTTGGTGGTGGTGAAGGTAGAACTTCTGGTGGGCGTCATCCTTGTAGTCCTTGGGGTCTTGTAGATGGAAAAAAAACTAGAAATCCTAGAAAAGTTAGTTCTAAATTTATTGTAAAATTCCGTAAAAGAAAAACAGATAGGAGATAAGAGTATATTATGTCAAGATCATTAAAAAAAGGGCCTTTTGTTGATTATCATTTATTAGAAAAAATAAAAGATATAAAATTTATTGAATCTAAAAAAATTATAAAAACTTGGTCGCGTAGATCTATGATTATTCCAGAAATGATTGGATTAACTATATCTGTTCACAATGGAAAGCAATTTATTCCAATTTTAATTACTGAAAATATAGTAGGACATAAGTTGGGAGAATTTGCACCTACACGTACTTTTCGTATGCATTCTGGCGATAGAAAAAATAAATAAATAAAAGGTGTGAATCATGGGAGTATCTGCTATATTACGTTATGTTAGATTATCGGATCAAAAAGCAAAATTAGTTGTTGATCAAATACGTGGAATTAATGTTAATTTAGCTTTGAATATATTGACGTTTAGTAAAAAAAAAGCTGCATTTATTATAAAAAAATTATTAAAATCTGTTATTTCTAATGCTGAGCATAATAATGGTTTTGATATTGATGAATTGAAAATTGTTAAAATTTATGTTAATAAGGCGCCTAGTTTAAAAAGATTTAGGGCTCGCGCAAAAGGTAGGGGTAATCGTATAGTGAAACGAAATTGTCACATTACGATTGAAGTTGATAAATGATAAATAGAGAAATATGATATGGGGCAAAAAGTAAATCCGATTGGAATTAGACTTGGTATAGTGCAAAAATGTAATTCTCAGTGGTTCCCTAAAGGAGATTCTTTTGCAAATATTTTAAATGGGGATATTGAAATAAGAAAATATATTTTAAAAAATTTTCCTAAAACTGCTGCTATAGCTAATATACTTATTGAAAGAATTGGTAAAAATATTAGAATTACTATAAGAACTGCTAAACCAGGAATTGTTATAGGTAAAAAAGGTGCAGATATTGATAAACTTCGTTTGGATTTGTGTAAGAAATATAATTGTGTGGTAAGTTTAGGTATAGATGAAATAAAAAAACCTGATTTGGTTGCTAGTTTAGTTGCAGAAAATATTGCTTCTCAATTGGAAAGAAGAGTTATGTTTAGGCGTGCTATGAAAAGAGCTATGACAAATGCAATGCGACAAGGAGCAAAAGGTATTAAAGTTTCTGTATCTGGAAGATTAAGTGGAGCTGAGATTGCAAGAAGAGAGTGGTATAGGGATGGAAGAGTTCCTTTACATACTTTTAGAGCTGATATAGATTATGCTGTTGCGGAGGCAAAAACAACTTTTGGAGTAATTGGAGTAAAAGTATGGATTTTCAAAGGAGAAATTTGGGATTTTAAATAATTTTAATTAAATTTTATGGAGTTAATATTATGTTGCAACCTAAACGAACGAAATATAGAAAACAACAAAAAGGTAGAAATAAGGGTAAAGCTTCTAGAGGATTGAAAGTTGTATTTGGTGAATATGGAGTTAGGGCATTAAGTCATGCTAGAATTACTTCTAGACAGATAGAGTCTGCTCGTAGAGCTATTAGTAGATACATTAAAAGAAATGGTAAAGTTTGGATTAGAATTTTTCCAGATAAGCCAATAACTAAAAAGCCTATAGAAGTTAGACAAGGAAAAGGAAAGGGAAATGTAGAGTATTGGGTATTTTTAACTCAACCTGGAAGAGTATTATTTGAAGTTGAAGGAGTTAGTTCTGATATCGCTAAAGAAGCTTTTAGATTAGCATCTGCTAAATTACCTGTTAAAACAGGTTTTATTGAAAAGGTAAATATGTAATGAAAGCACAATTATTAAAACATAAAACGAAAGAAGAATTAATTGTAATATTAAATGGTTTGTTAAGAGAAAGATTAAAGTATAATATTTGTAGAGCAACAGGGGAATTTACGAAATTTCATTTATTTTCTAAAACAAGTAAAAATATTGCTAAAATATGTACTGTTATTAATGAAAAAAAAAAGAGTAATTAATTATGAAAAATGATAGTATTTTGAGAGTTTTGAAAGGGGTTGTTATTAGAAAAAAATCTTTAAAAACAGTTATTGTTAGGATAGATAAAAAAATACTTCATCCTGTTTATAAAAAAGTTATTATTAGATCTACGAAACTTCATGTTCATGATGAAAATGATATATGTAAAGAGGGTGATATTGTTAGTATTAAAGAATCTTCTCCTTATTCTAAAACCAAATTTTGGTTATTTTTACAAATATTAAATGAGCGTGTGTAAAAATATTGTAATTTTTGGGAGATTTATAATGATACAAATGCAATCTATTTTGTTTGTTGCTGATAATAGTGGTGCAAAATCTGTTATGTGTATAAAAGTTTTTGGTGGATCTAAAAAACGTTGGGCTAAAATAGGTGATTCTATTAAAATAACTGTTAAAGAAGCTATACCTAAAAGTAAAGTTAAAAAAGGTGAAGTTTTAGATGCTGTAATTGTTAGAACTAAAAAAGGAGTTAGAAGATCAGATGGGTCATTAATTAAGTTTGATAATAATGCTGTTGTTTTATTAAATTCTCAAGGGCAATTATTAGGAACTCGTATTTTTGGGCCAATAGCGAGAGAATTGAGGTGTGAAAAATATATGAAAATCATTTCATTAGCACCAGAAGTTGTGTAGGAGTTTTTTATTGTGTTAAAAATAAAAAAAGGCGATAAAGTTATAGTTAATGTAGGCAATGATATTGGAAAAAAAGGAGTGGTTTTAAAAATTTTTAAAATTAAAACTACTAAATCTAGTTTAGATAATTCTTATAGTGTTTTGATAGAGGGTATAAATATGCATAAAAAACATATAAAAGGAAATCCTTCTAAAGAGCAAGTTGCTGGAATTATAGAACGTGAATTTCCAATAAATTATTCTAATATATCTATTATAAATAATGTTACTGGTAAAAGAGATAAAATTGTTTTTAAATTTTTAGAAAATGGAAAAAAATTTCGTGTTTATAAATCTACAAATGAGGCTGTGAAAAATGGCTAGATTAAAAAATATGTATTATAATGAAATTGTTCCCAAATTTATTAAAATGAATAACATTAATATAATGGAAGTTCCTGTTATTAAAAAAATAACTTTAAATATGGGGGTTGGAGAAGCTGTAAATGATAAAAAATGTATTGATAATGCTTTATCCGATTTATGTTTAATTACTGGACAAAAAGCTGTTATTACTAAAGCAAGAAAATCTATAGCTGGATTTAAAGTTAGGGAAGGGTGGCCTATTGGTTGTATGGTTACTTTAAGATCTATTATCATGTATGAATTTTTGGACAGACTGTTGTCTATAGTTATTCCAAGAATTAGAGATTTTAGAGGATTAAATGTTAAATCTTTTGATGGGCGCGGAAATTATAGTTTTGGCATAAAAGAACAAATAATTTTTCCAGAGATTGATTATGATAAAATAGATAAATTAAGAGGATTAGATATTTGTATTACTACAACGGCTAAAAATGATAAGGCTGGGTTAGAGTTATTAAAATTGTTTAATTTTCCTTTTTTATTATAGTTTTGTTTATTTAAGGAATTTATATGTCTAGTAATAGAATGATTGAAAGGCAAGCTCGTAGAAAGAGTTTGTTTTTAAAATATTTTCAAAAAAGAAGTGAATTAAGATTTGTTATTAAAAATCCAGAAGCGACTTTAGAAGAAAAAGAGAATGCTCAGTATTTAATGCAAAATTTACCTAAAGATTCAAATAAATGTAGATTAAGAAATCGATGTTTTGTAACTGGTAGAGGAAATGGAGTTTATAGTAGAGTTGGATTATGTAGAAACATGTTTAGATTTTATGCTATGCGTGGAGATATTCCTGGAATTAGAAAAGCTAGTTGGTAGTTCAAATAATGAGTATGCAAGATCCTATATCTGATTTGTTAACTAGAATAAGAAATGGGCAAATGGCAAAAAAATCTTTTGTTACATTATCTAATTCTATAAAAAAAATAAAAATATTAGATGTGCTTAAAAGTGAAGGTTATATTAAAGGTTATAGTGTTAATATGAATAATTTAAATAAAAATAATTTAGAAATTTATTTAAAATATCATAAAAATAAACCTGTTATATCTAAAATAAAAAGAGTAAGTCGTCCTGGGTTAAGAATTTATAAAAAAAGTAATGATTTACCGTTTGTTTTAGGTGGGTTAGGTATAGCTATTATTTCAACTTCTTTAGGAGTAGTAAGTGATAAAAAAGCAAGAATGCTTAATCAAGGTGGTGAAATTTTATGTATTGTTGAATAAAGGGATTAATTTATGTCTAGATTGGCTAAAAAACCTATTATTGTTCCTATTGGAACGGAAATAAAAAAAAGTGATTCTTATGTTGTTATTTCAGGATCAAAAGGGGAAATGAGTTTTATTTTGCATAAATCTATAGAAATTGTTATTGAAAATAATTTGTTATATGTCAAACAAATTATAGATATAGATTATAATAAGGCATTGCTTGGTACAGTATATGCATTGTTATCTAATATTATATTTGGCGTTAATAATTTATTTAGCAAAAAACTTATTTTAAAGGGTGTTGGATATCGTGCAAAAGTAGAAAAAAATGTGTTAGAATTATTGCTTGGGTATTCTCATTCTGTATTTTATAAAATCCCTTCTAATATTAATGTATGTGTTTTAAATAATGTTGAAATTGTTATTTCAGGAATTTGTAAAATTATGGTAGGACAGGTTGCGGCTGATATTAGAAATAAGAGAATACCAGAGGCGTATAAAGGTAAGGGAATACGTTATTCTGATGAGATTATTTTTTTAAAAGAAACTAAGAAAAAATAGTGAGTTATGTAAATGAAAATTTTATCTTCAAGAAAAAAAAGAGCTTTAAAGATAAGAAAAAAAATAAAAGAATTGTGTGTTATTAGATTAACTGTTTATAAAACATTAAAGCATATTTATGCTCAAGCATTTACTTTTGATGGAAAAGAGGTTATAGAATCTGCTTCTAGTCTTGATAAATCTATAAAAGATAATTTACGTGTTGGTATGAAAAAAGTCGATGTGGCCGTTATGGTTGGTGAATTGTTTTCAAAAAGAATATTATTAAAAGGAATTAAAAATTTAGCTTTTGATCGTTCAGGGTTTAAATTTCATGGAAGAATAAAGGCACTTGCTGATGCTATTAAAAATAATGGAGTTAAATGTTAAGTATATTTTGAGGTTATTTATATGGTAAATATAGAAGATGTTGGATATAAGAATGATGGGTATCAAGAAAAACTTGTACATATATCAAGAAATGCTAAAGTTGTAAAAGGTGGTAGAATTTTTGGATTTTCTGCTTTAACTGTTGTTGGAGATGGAAATGGAAAAATAGGTATTGGTAGAGGAAAAGCTAAAGAAGTAGCTGTAGCTATTTTAAAAGCTATGGATAATGCTAGACATAATATGATTTACATTGAACTTAATAATAATACATTATTTCATTCAGTAATATTTTCACATGGAGCTTCTAAAGTTATTATTTTGCCTGCAGCAATTGGCACTGGAATCATTGCTGGAGCTTCTATGAGAGCTGTTTTTGAAGTTGTAGGGATTCATAATGTTGTTGCAAAGTGTATAGGTTCTACTAATCCTGTTAATGTAGTAAAAGCTACCGTAAATGGGTTGATGAATATGCATTCTTTAGAATTTGTTGCTACTAAACGTGGATTAAATATATCTGATGTTAAAGGATCTATTTAAATGTGTAGTGGTAAAAAAATGTTATATATAAAATTATTGCATAGTTCTATTGGTAGAATAAAATCTCATAAATTTACTTTATTGGGATTAGGATTAAAAAAAATAGGACAAAGTGTTTGTCTTGAAGATAATTGTTATACTAGAGGTATGATTAATAAAGTTTGTTATTTATTAGAAGTTAAAGAGTAATTTTATGTATTTAAATAAAATAGGTTGTTTGGTAAAAAAAAAAATAAAGAAAAGATTAGGAAGAGGAATTGGGTCAGGTAAAGGAAAAACTTGTGGGAGAGGGCATAAAGGTCAAAAAGCTAGAGCTGGAGGTTTTCATAAAAGGGGGTTTGAGGGTGGACAGTCTCCTTTTCAAAGAAGAGTTCCTAAATTTGGTTTTAAAACTAGAAAATCACTCTTTTTTAAAGAAATTAGGTTGTTTGAAATAGAAAAAGTTAAAGAAGAAAATGTTACTTTAAATTCTTTAAAAAAATTTAATGTAATTAATGAAAATATAAAACGAGTTAAAATTGTATTATCTGGTAAAATTAATAAAAAGATGAATGTGATAGGGTTGTCTGTTACTAATGGTGTCAAAAAATTTATAGAAGATGTTGGAGGCAAGGTATTTTAGTATGATATTTAATAAAGCAAATTTAAACAGTGGCTCTTCTAGTTTAAGAAGTAGATTATTTTTTTTATTTTTTTCTTTAATTGTTTATAGGTTTGGTTGTCATATTCCAATACCTGGGTTAAATTGTGATAGTTTTTTTAATGAGTTTAATGATAATGGAATTTTGGGATTATTTAATTTATTTTCAGGTGGGTCTTTATCAAGATTAACTGTTTTTGCATTGGGGGTGATGCCATATATATCTTCTTCTATCATTATGCAAATGTTAATAGCTGTATGGTCTCCTTTATCTCAATTACAAAAAGAAGGAAATTATGGAAGACGTAAAATTTCACAATATACTAGATATTTAACATTATTTTTAGCGATTGTACATGCTATTGGAATGGCAAAATATGTTATGGGAGATAATATTGAAAACAGTGTTTTTTTATATTATTTTATTGTTGTTTTGACTTTAGTAACTGGCACTATTTTTTTGATGTGGTTAGGAGAGCAAATTACAGAAAGAGGTGTTGGAAATGGTATATCGTTAATAATTTGCATTGGAATAATTTCTAGTTTTCCTGGTTCTGTTTATGAAATTTTGGATAGAATTAGGCAGGGAGAAACTCATTTTGTTGTTTTTTTAGTTTTACTCTTATTTTTAGTTTTTATTATTTTTTTGATTGTTTTTGTAGAGAAAGCACAAAGAAAAATTTTAGTTAATTATGCTAAAAGACAACATGGAAGAAAAATGTATGCTGCTCAAAAAAGTCATTTACCTTTAAAAATTAATATTTCTGGGGTATTGCCTCCTATTTTTGCGTCTATTTTAATTATGTTTCCTGTAACTATTTTTCAATGGTTTAGCAATCCAATAAATCCAGGATTTTTTTATAAAATTAGTGTTTTTTTATCTCCTGGTCAACCTTTATATATATTTTTATATGGATTTGGAATTATATTTTTTTGTTTTTTTTATACTGCATTAATATTTAATCCAAAAGAAACATCTAATAGTTTAAAAAAATCTGGTGGGTTTTTACCAGGTATTAGACCTGGAGAGCAAACATCAATTTATATAGATAAAGTTGTTATGAGATTAACTGTTATTGGGTCAATATATATTACTTTTATTTCTTTATCTCCAGAAATTTTGAAACTTTTTACTGGTGTATCTTTTATGTTTGGAGGAACATCTTTATTAATAGTTGTTGTTGTTATTATAGATTTTATTTCAAATATTCAAACTCAATTGATGTCTCAGCAATATGAAAATTTGATGAAAAAATCAAAACTTAGAGGTTTAATATAAGTAGTAAAATATGAATTATTGTAAAATTTTTTGGTGTATATTATGAAAGTGAGATCTTCTGGTAAAAAAATATGTTCGAATTGTTGTGTAATTCGACGAAAAGGGTGTGTTTTAATAATTTGTAAAAATAAAAAACATAAACAAAGACAAGGTTAAATAATTATTATTTATAGGAGTTATAAATGGTACGTGTTGCTGGGGTTGTGTTACCATCTAAAAAACATATTATTATTGCCCTTACTGATATTTATGGCATTGGGTATACCAGAGCCAAGTATATATGTAATAAAGTTGGTGTATCTGAATTGATAAAAGTTTCTGATTTAAAAGATGATGAAATAGTAAATATTCAAAATATAGTAAATGAATTTGAAGTAGAAGGAGATTTAAGAAGAAGAATATCTATAAATATTAAAAGGTTAAAAGACATAAAATGTTATAGAGGTATGAGACATAGGTTAAGCCTTCCTGTTAGAGGACAAAGAACTAAAACTAATGCTAAAACTAGAAAAAAAAAGAAATCAAAACTTACAAAAAAAGTAATGGAAAAATAATATGAGTATTAATTTAGTAAAATCTAATAAAAAATATAGAAAATCTATATCAAATGTTAAAGTGTATATTCAAGCTTCTTTTAATAATACGATAGTTAGTTTGACGGATTTTGAAGGTAATGTTTTATCTTGGGCAACAGCCGGAGGCCAGGGTTTTAAGGGGTCTAGAAAAAGTACGCCTTATGCTGCTGGATTAGCTTCTAAATCAGCCATTAAAAAATTTAAAGAAAAGTATGTTAAAGATTTAAAAAGCACAGAAATAGTAAAAAAAATATCAGCAGAAGTATATATAAAAGGGCCAGGATCTGGTTCTGAATCTGCTGTTAGAGCTTTAGGAGAATTTTTAAACATTGAAAAAATAACTAATGTTACTGGGATTCCTCATAATGGTTGTAGGCCTAAAAAAGAACGTAGGGTGTAATTTTAAATAATATATAGGTGATTATAAAGATGGCGAGACATATTGGAAAAATTTGTAAAAAATCAAGGAGAATTGGAACTGATTTAGGTTTAAAAAGTAGAAGTGGAATGGATATAAGTAATAAATGTAAATTGAACGTTTTCCCTGGACAACATGGTGTAAAAAAAAGAAAGCATAGTAATTATTCTTTGCAATTATCAGCTAAGCAAATGTTAAAATATATGTATGGTATATTGGAAAAACAATTTAAAAATTATTATAAAAAAGCCTCAAAAAGTAAGATGATAACTGGAAATGTTTTATTAACATTATTAGAAACTAGACTTGATAATGTTGTTTATAGAATGGGCTTTGCTTCAACAAGAGCTGAAGCTAGGCAATTAGTGAGACATAAATCTATTATTGTAAAATCTTTTAAAACTCAAAAAGAATTAGTTATATCGATACCTTCATATTCTGTTTCAGTTGGAGATATTATAAAAATTAGTGATCATAGTAAAAATCAATTTAGAATTAATGCGTCTTTGAATTATATGAAAACTATTGGTTTTGTTGATTGGGTAGAAGTTGATATAAATAATTTATTTGGTGTTTTTAAAAGAATTCCTGATAGAGATAATTTGCCATCTGAAATTAAAGAACAGATGGTTGTGGAATTATATTCTAAGTAATGTTTAATTTTGGTGAGATTAATTAAATATGAAATATAATGCTATTGATTTTTTGAAACCTAAATTGGTTACTGTTCAAAATATTGGGTTTAATAAAGTAAAATTAATTTTAGAACCTTTAGAAAGAGGGTTTGGTCATACGTTAGGTAATGCTTTACGTAGAATATTATTATCTTGTATTCCAGGTTATGCAATTCTTGAAATTAAAATAGATGGAGTTTTTCATGAATATATTGCTAAAGATGGTATAAAAGAAGATGTTACTGATATTATTTTAAATTTGAAAGGAATTAGATTTAAGCTTGAAAATAGAGATTTTGTTGAATTAAATTTATATAAAAAAGGTCCAGGTGTAGTAATAGCTGGAGATATATTATTGCCTCATAATGTAAAAATTATTAATTTTGATCATGTTATAGCACATATTACTGGTTCTGTAGAGCTTAATATATTGTTGAATGTTGTTAAAGGTAAAGGATATTTTCCAGCTTATTTAAGAAAGGAAAACACTAATGTGGGGTGGATACAATTAGATGCTTCTTTTAGTCCCATAAAAAAAGTTTCATATAGTGTAGAAAATACACGTGTTGAACAAAGAACTGATTTAGATAAGTTAATCATTGAACTTGAAACTGATGGTACTATTGAAGCGGAGGAGGCGGTAAGGTATGCATCTAATGTTTTATCTGATCAATTATCTGTTTTTGTTAATTTTGAGGGAGATAATAAAGAAGAAGAAATTTCTGATCAAATAAATATTGATCCTATTTTGTTAAGACCCGTTGATGATTTAGAATTAACTGTAAGATCTGCCAATTGTTTAAAGGCTGAAAATATTTATTATATTGGTGATTTAGTTCAAAAAACAGAAATAGAGTTACTCAGAACTCCTAATTTAGGTAAAAAATCTTTAACAGAAATTAAAGATATTTTAGTATCTAAAGGGTTGTCTTTAGGTATGCATATTGATTGTTGGGATAATATACAAAAACAATATGAAAAAGAACCTCTTATATAATTTTATATTGAAGTTTTTTATAATTTAATTAATTTATTTTAATTTTAAGGTTTTAATAATATGCGTCATAGAAAAATTGGTAGATCTTTAAGTAGAACAAGTAGTCATAGAAAATTAATGTTTAGAAATATGGCTATTTCTATTATTAAGTATGAAATTATAAAAACAACTGTTGCAAAAGCGAAAGAAGTAAGAAGAATTTTAGAGCCTTTAATAACTATATCAAAAAAAGATAGCGTAAAAAATAGAAGATTGATTTTTTCTAGGCTTAATAATAAAAAAATTATGGATAAAATTTTTTCTTTGGGAAATAGATTTTTAAATAGACCAGGTGGATATTTAAGAATTATTAAATTTGGATATAGAAAAGGAGATGCAGCTCCTATGGCTGTTATTGCTTTACTTAATGAATAATTAATTCTTTTATATTAATTTTATGTATTTCTATATTTTATGATTACATTTATATTGTAAATATAGTATAATGCAATCATGCTTCGTACTTTTATAAAAGTGTTATTATATGAAAGAAGAAATTAAAATTGTTAAACCGTTTGGTTTAGTACGTTCTTTTTTATGGCCTATTTATAGTTATGAATTGAAAAAACTTGTACCCATGTTTTGTTTATTTTTTTTGATATCATTTTCTTATAATTTGTTAAGAAATATGAAAATTTCTGTTGTTGTTACTCTTAAAAATTCTGGTGCGCAGGTAATACCTTATTTAAAAATTGCTGGAGTTTTACCAGGAGCTTTATTTATGACTTACATTTTTACTAAATTGGTTAATAAATATACTAGGGAACAAGTTTTTTATTTGATGCTATCTGGATTTTTATTATATTTTTTATTATTTTTGTTATTTTTATTTCCATATCAAAATTGTTTAGAGTTAAATAAAGCTGCGGATTTTTTGATTACTTATATATTTATGTCTGAAGGATTTTCAGGCTTGATATCTATAGTTAGACATTGGAACTTATCTTTATTTTATATTTTATCTGAAATGTGGAGTGCTATAGTATTGTCAATGTTATTTTGGGGATTTGCAAACGAAGTTACTAAAGTTAATGAAGCTAAAAGATTTTATGCTATATTTGCTTTAGGTGCTAATGCGTCTGGTATTTTTATTGGTTTTTTTATAAATTGGTTAGAAAAATTAGATTTAATTTATATATCTTTTTATAATTATAAATATCAATGGGTTTTTTATCAATTACTAGCTATTATTATTATTGGGTTGGTTATTATGTTATTATTTTTTATATTGAATAATTATATTTTAGAAAAAGATATAGTTGTAGAAAAAGTGATATATAAAAATAACAATTTATTTTCTTTAAAAGAATGTTTTTCTTATTTAAAAAAATCTAGGTATCTAACTTATATTGTAATAATAGTTATAATTTATAATATTATTTATAATTTATCCGATGTTTTATGGACTTATAAAGTTAACCAAGTCTATAATAACAGTAAAGATTTAAATTCTTATATTAGTAGAATAAGTCTTGTTACTGGTATTATAGCTACAATAGCGGCATTTATTATATCTGGTAATGTTATTCGTAGATATGGATGGACTATTGCTGCTTTAATAACTCCTATAATTTGGTTTTTGACTAGTTTTGGTTTTTTATCTGGGTTATTATTAGAAGATATTTTTAATATCGAAGTTTTATATGCTTTTTTAGGAAATCCTGCTAATTTTGTTTTATTAATGGGTGCAATACAAGTTTGTTTGGGTAGAGGTTGTAAATATACAGTTTTTGATGAAACTAAAGAAATTGTGTTTATTCCTTTATCGAAAGAAAATCAGAGAAAAAGTAAAGCGGTTGTTGATGGAATTGCTTCTAGATTTGGTAAATCTGGAGGATCGGTTATTTATATTTTTTTATTGATGATTTTTGGTGAAATATCTTTTACTATTCCTTATGTAACTATTTTGATTTTTATTTCTATATGTATTTGGATATTTGCTGTATTAAAATTAGGAAAATTAGCTAATAAAACTATAGATTTAGAATATGCTGATAAAGGAGTTGTCTTTGATGATACGAAAGATATTTTGAGTAAAAAAATATAAAATTATTTGGTATGTTTTTTTTAAGTATATTATAGTTTAAGTGTAATGAATTAGTGGGGTATATTTTGTTTGGTGGAATAAATAAAGTTATTTTAATTGGTAATTTAGGATCTGATCCAAAAATTATTTCTTTTGTAAATAAAAAAACTTTTGTTACGTTAAGTCTTGCTACAACCTCTTCTTGGAAAGATGTAAAAACTCAAGAATTTATTAACCATGTAGAATGGCATAGAGTTGTATTATATAATAAATGGGCTTTATTGGCAGAAAAACATTTAAAAAAAGGATCTAAAATTTACATAGAAGGGTTTTTAAAAACTGATAAGTTTGAAAAAAATGGAAATATGTTTTTTTCTACAAAAATTATATGTAATAATATGTTATTTCTTAATTATAAAGATATAAATAAAAATGATATTGAAAATAGTTCATTTAATGAACAAATGACAGCAGAAATACCAGAACAGGAAATTTTTGAAAAAGAAGAGGACATACCATTCTAATCTCCCTGGGACGGATTCGAACCGCCGACACAGTGGTTAACAGCCACTTGCTCTACCAGCTGAGCTACCAGGGAAACGTTTTTATTCTATTATGTTTACATTGAAAAGTCAATGTTATATTATATAAATTATTTGTCCTATAATCATTAGGATCGAAAAATATAAGTATAAATTAAATATTATAATGCATGATTTGATTAAATTATTTCTATTTTGGGAAATTTTTAAAATTATTTTAAGATTATATATTATATATGGGATTGTTATGAATGTTATTATTAAATAATATGATACTATTTTAAAAATTATTCCTAATAAAATAATAATATAGGGTATTATAATTAATGTTATTAATCCTAAAAAAAAGTATTTTTTCAAAGTTACTGCTAAATTTTTTTTTTTTGTTATTTTATCTGATATTAAATCCGGGTATTCATTTATTAAAAGGCAAGCTGTTATGAGAAAGCCCATTGGCAATCCTACAAAAAAATCGTTATAATTTATTTTGTTTGTTAAAATATATGTTATCCCTATTATTATTAATGGCCCTAAACATATTATATGAAATATTTCTCCTAATCCATGTCTTGATGATAATTTTATTGGAGGCGCAGAATAAAAATAGGTTCCAAAAATTCCTATTAATCCTATTATTAATATTGTGATTCCCTTCATATATGATATATATAAGCCGCAAATAATCACAATAATTGTATTTATTATCGATAAAATTAAGAGGGATTTTTCGTTTATAAGTCCCATTTCTATTGAACGACTTCCTCCAGTAATGAATAATATATAATTTTTATTTATTTTATCGGTTTTACTTTTCCAATCATAATAATCATTAAAAGTGTTTGCAGCAATATGACAACATATTGTTCCTAATATTGTACAAAATAAAATCATTATATTAAGTTTATTACTTTCTATTTTATGATATGACCAAAATATGCCAAAAATTATTGGTATTATAGTTCCTAGTAAGAAATGTATTCTTATTATATGGGAAAAATTTTTTATTTTTTGTAGTATTGTTTGTTTGTCTTGTAAACTGTCAAAATTTTTTTGTTGCGGTAATGAAAATATTTGTACTGAAAAATAAGTGGTATTATTTTTTGTATATGGTATTATATTAAGATATGCGAAAAAAATATTATTTCTTTTAGTTTTTAATATTGTATATATTTTTGTTTCATTTATTATAGTTAGATTTTTCCATTTGTTAATATTATTTAGTATATTTATTTTTGAAAAAAAATAAAATATTCTTTTTTTGTTAATTATTTCTTTTGATGTACATTCAAATATTTTTTCTGAAATATGATCAAATTTTAATATTTTTCCTTCAGGATCACATTTTATAGTTCCATATTCTTTTGATGTCATAAGATAAACCTTATTATATTTTTTATAGTATTGCATATCAATTGATATTATAATATTTTATAAATATTTTAAATATATTTAATATTAATTTTATTATCTTAATTTTGTTTATTTGAGGAAATGTAAATGGTTTATTTTATTGAGCAAAAATTTAGTGTTCCATATTATTATAAAATTTTTTTTACTAAGTATGTTTTTAATATAAAAAATGAAATACTTGTAAATATTATAAAAAAAGATTTAATTTTAGAACGTAAAAAATTATTAGTTATTATAGATAATGGGGTTATAAAAAATGATATTATAAATGAAATTATAAATTATTGTAATTATTATAGTAAATTTATTGATTTGAAGGAAAATCCTATAATTTTAAAAGGTGGAGAAAGTATAAAAAATAATTTTGATATTAATAATTATATTTATGAACTTATAAATAAAAATAATATTTGTAGACATTCATTTGTTATTGCTGTGGGAGGTGGGTCATTGTTAGATTCTGTTGGATTTTCTGTTGCTACAGCTCATAGAGGTGTTAGGTTAATAAGAATTCCTACAACCGTTTTATCTCAAAATGATTCTGGTGTAGGTGTTAAAAATAGTATTAATTATTTTTCAAAAAAGAATTTTATAGGAACTTTTTCTCCACCTTATTCTGTTATAAATGATAGTAGTTTTCTTTTATCTTTAAATGATAGAGAGTGGTTTGGTGGTATTTCAGAGGCTATTAAAGTTGGATTAATAAAAGATGCTAATTTTTTTTACTTTATAAAAAATAATATTAAAAATTTCATTAATAAAGATATTGAAATTATGGAAAAACTTATTTATCGTTGTGCTGAATTGCATGTAAATCATATAAGCAGTGCTGATCCTTTTGAGTTTGGATCTTCTAGGCCTTTGGATTTTGGACATTGGGCGGCTCATAAATTGGAAACTTTAACAAAAGGGAGACTTTCACATGGGGAAGCGGTTGCAATAGGTATTTCTTTGGATGTAGTATATTCTTATTTTTCTGGATTTATAAATATAGATATTGTGAATGATATTATTAATGTATTTTTGGAATTAAAGTTTTTAATATATGTTCCTGAATTAGATTTTGAAATTAATGATGTTGGAGATTCTTTAATTTTTGGAATAAAAGAATTTCAAGAACATTTAGGTGGAAATCTGACTATAATGATGCTTAAAAACATTGGAGAAGGTTTTAATGTTAGTTATATTGATATTTCTTTATTATTGAAATCTGTTAAATTTTTAAAAAATTTTAAATATTAGTTTTTATGAAAAATTTTTTTAAAAATGGGTTTTATGTTATTGATTTATTGTACTGTACAAATATACATAATGGTGAATTTTGGAAAGATATTTTATATGTATTAAAATTTCATTCTAGAAAATTAAGGAATATTTTATTAAATTATGATGCTTTTGGAATTGGATTAAGAATATCAAATTTTGCTGTTTTAGATTTGAATAAATTTTCATATATTTTAGAATTAAAAAAATGGCTTATGTGCAATAATTTTTATATTAAGTCATTAAATGGTTTTCCGTATGGTTTTTTTAGTTCCAATTACATAAAAGATGATGTTTATTTTCCTAATTGGAGTAATTTTAATAGATATCTTTACACACGTAGATTAATATTATTTTTTTCAGTCATATTAGGGAAATATAATAATGGAGGAATTTCTACTGTTCCCATATCTTATAAATATTTTGTTTATAATTTTATATATAATAATGTATATATAAAGAGTGTTAAATATTTATGTAATTTAATAATATTATTATTTAATGTATATTTTAATAAAAAAATATTGTTACATTTGGATGTAGAACCTGAACCAGATTGTGTTGTATCTAATACTAGTGATTTTATATTTTTTTTTAAAAAGTGGTTAATTAGTAGATGTGAAATATATTTAGTATTATTTTTTCCATTTTATAAAAAAAATGTAATTTTTTCTATTTTTGATTATATTAAAATTTGTTTTGATTTTTGTCATTCTGCTGTACAATTTGAAACATTAAAACAAAGCTTTAATAGTATTTTTATATTTGATGTTAATTTTGGTAAATTTCAAATTAGTTCAGCGTTAAAACTTGATTTAAAATTTTATAATAATATTAATATTTTTTCATATCTTCCAGAGACACCATATGTTCATCAAGTAATAGGAAATACTTTTTATGGTGATATAATAACTTATAAAGATATATCTTTATCTTTTTTATTTTTATATAAAAAAAATTTTATGGAATATAGAGTGCATTATCATGTTCCAATATTTTTAGAATTTTATGGAATTTTTGAATCAACACAAAAATATATAATTGATATTATTAATTTTATTAAAAATAAAAAAGGAAATTTTCTTTTTGAAATAGAAACGTATACTTTTGATATATTACCTTGTTATTTAAAATTAAATGTTTTATATTCTTTGAAGAGGGAATATGAATGGCTTTTGAAAAAATTGTAATATTTATATAAAAATTATGAGAAATATTTTATGAAAGATATGAAAATTGATTTTGGTTATCAACAAGTTGATTTAAGTAAGAAAGAATATATGGTTAAAAATGTATTTGATTCTGTTGTTTATAAATATGATTTAATGAATGATATTATGTCATTTTTTATACATCGTATTTGGAAAGATATAGCGGTTTTTTATTGTAATGTTAAACGCGGTGATAAAATTTTAGATTTAGCTGGCGGAACTGGAGATTTATCTAAAAGATTTATTAATTTAGTTGGAGATAATGGAGAAGTTATTCTTGGAGATATAAATTTTAATATGTTAAAATTTGGAAGAGATAAATTAATTAAACAAGGATTAGAATATGGTATAAAATATGTACAATTAAATGCTGAATATTTGCCTTTTTTCAATGATTATTTTAATATTGTATCGATAGGTTTTGGTTTAAGAAATGTTACAAATAAATTAAAGGCATTAAAAAGTATTTATAGAGTATTAAAAAGTGGTGGAATGTTAATGATTTTAGAATTTTCTCATCCTATTAATGATTTTATAAGCAGTATTTATGATTTGTATTCTTTTAATGTTTTACCTAAATTTGGAAAAATGATTTGTGGTAATGAATTTAGTTATAAATATTTGGTTGAGTCTATTAGAGTTCATCCTGATCAAAAAGAATTATTAAAAATTATAAAATTAGCTGAATTTAAAGAATGTTATTATGTTAATTTATGCAATGGAATTGTGTCTATACATATTGGAATTAAATATTAAAATAAGTGTTTTATGGTAAAATTTTATAGAATTATTTTTATTTGTTATATATTTATTAAATATAATTTATTTGAATTAATTATTTATAATAAACATAATAATTTTATTATGTTTATTGTTACAATTAATAATTATATATTTAAAAATAACAGATCTATTTCTATAGAAAAAAGAATAAAAATGGCTTTTGAAGAGTTAGGTCCTGTTTTTATTAAATTAGGACAAATTTTATCTATGAGAGTTGATATTGTTCCTTCTAATATAGTTCGTGAATTGATTGATTTACAGAATCATGTTGTACCATTTCATGGCAATTATGCTATTAAATTAATTGAAAATAGTTTTAGTTTACCGATAAATGTATTATTTAAAAGTTTTGATATTAATCCTGTTGCTGCTGCATCAGTTGCTCAAGTTCATCGTGGTATTTTATTTAATGGTAAAGAAGTTGCGATAAAAATATTAAGACCTAATATTATTTATAATGTTAAGAGAGATATGGATTTATTGTTATTTTTGATATTTATTTTTGGGGTACCTCTTTTAAAAGAAAAAAGGCACAATATGTATAATTTAATTTTGGAAATAAAGAGTATTTTATTAAAAGAATTGAATTTGAATATTGAAGCTGCAAATGCTTGTAAAATGAGAAAAAATTTTTTACATTCTAAAATGTTAATTGTTCCTAATGTTTATTGGAATTTAACAAAACATAATATTTTAACTATGGACTTTTTATATGGTATATCAATAAATAATATAAGAGAATTAAATAAGTTAGGTTTTGATATAGCAATAATTGCTAAAACATGTGTTAAATTATTTTTTATACAAGTTTTTAGAGATAAGTATTTTCATGCAGATATGCATCCAGGAAATATTTTAGTATCTCCATTTGATATTTTGTGTCCTAAAATTATTTTATTAGATTATGGCATTATGGGATTCATGTCTAATAAGGATCAAAAGTATATGGGAGAAAATATGTTATCTTTTATAAAGAGAGATTATAGACGAATTGCAGAGTTACATATTTTATCTGGTTGGATTCCACAATCTATATCCATAGATAATTTTGAGCAAATTCTTTGTAGTGTATGGGAGCCTATTTTTAATAAAGAATTAAAAGATATATCTTTTGAAAAAGTATTTAGTTCGTTAATTATTATTTCAAAAACCTTCGATATGAAATTACAGCCGCAATTATTGTTGTTTCAAAAAACTTTGTTATCTATAGAAGGATTAAGTAGATATTTGTATCCAAAAATTAATTTTTGGAGAATTACTAGACCAATTTTGGAAAAATGGGTATTAAATCAGTTTAATCCTAATAAATTTTTAATTTCTATTAAATTTTTTGCTTTTTTTTGGTTAAATAATATTTTAGAAAAACAACATTTTGATGAGTTTGATAAAAAATCTTTAAATAAAGATATTATAATTGCTAATAACAAATATATGTATTTGTTTTATTTTTTATTATTTTTTGTAATTACTTTTTTTATTATGTTTATTTTATTTTAAAAAAGTTGTTATATATTTTATATGTGTTTTTTTTAAATGATACATTATTATCCTATCTAAACCAATTGCTACTCCAGAACATTGTGGTAACCCATGATACAATGATAATATAAATTTTATATCATTATTAATAATTTTTTTGAAAAAAATTTTTTTTTTATTATATTTATTAAATTTTTTTATATGAGAATTATAATTTTTTAATTCATTTGCCCCGTTTGCTATTTCTGTATTATTAATATATATTTCAAATCTGTTTGCATAGTGAAGTTTTTTTATTGATAAATGAGCTTGCAATAAATTATAATTATAAAGAATCAAAATTATATTTTTATCTAAATTTGGTTCTATTATGTATTTTAATAATAAATTAAGGTAATCATTTTTATTTGTTATAGTGCTTTTTATTTTGATATTATATCTTTTTATTAATTGTTTAATTTTATAGAGACTTTCGTTTTTTGGTTTTATAGAAAATGTTTTTTTAAATAACATTTCATAAGTTAATTTTTTTATTTTTTTATTAAGTAGTAAATTTTTAAATAATTCTATTATTTCTTTTATTAACATTTTTACAGTATATTTTATTCTATACCATTCTAATATTGTGAATTCAGGGTTATGTATTTTACTTATATCAGAACTTCTAAAAGAAGTTGATATTTGATATATAGAAAAAGCTCCTAATGTTAATAATTTTTTCATGTTATATTCAGGAGAATTTTGTAAAAATAGTTTTGTTTTAGTTAAAAAAATATAATTATCAATGTATATTGGTTGTATATTTATGTTTTGACTAGTTGTAGTGCATATTTTTGGTGTATTAATTTCTAATATATTTTTTATCTGGAAAAAATTTTTTATTTTTAATATAATTATAGATTTTAATATTATAGTTTTATTGTTTATTTTTGTTTTCCATTTATATTTTTGAAACATATAGTCCAGAGCGGGTATCTATTTTTATTATTTGATCATTTTGTATAAATAATGGTACTTTAATTTTTGTTCCATTTATTATAGTTGCATATTTTGTTCCTGTAAGACTTTCTCCTTTTATACTTGGGTCTGTATGAACAATTTTTGTATTTATAAATTTTGGAATAATTATATTTATTGGTTTATTATCCCACAATATAATGTTATAAAATTCTTGTTCTATTAACCATTGTATTTTATTCTTTTCTATTATATTTTTATTTATATTATATTGTTCGTAATTTTCATTATCCATTAGATAAAAACTTTCATTATTTGAATATAGTAATTGTAGAGTTATTTCTTTAATGTCTGCTGCTTTTATTATTTCGTTTGATTTAAAAGTTTTTTCTATTATTTTATCAGTTTGTAAATTTTTTAATTTTACTCTGTTAAATCCAAGTCCTTTTCCTGGTTTTACAAATTCATTTTCTATAATTTCAAAAGGTTCATTAAATAATATTATTTTAATGTTATTTTTTAATTGATTTGTGTTATATGTTTTAATTTTATTTTCTCTATTTTATTTAAATAAGATATTTATAAAAATTGTATTATAATATTATTGTATATATAATCAATATTGTTTTAAAAATTAGATTTTTTGTAATTGTATAAGGATATGTAATGATATATGTATGTGTTCAAAAAATTTTTATGGAATAAATTTGATTCATTGTATGTAGCTCATATTTTAATGTTGTCTATTATTAATTGTTATTTGAAAACATTATTTTGTTCAAATTTTAATATTTTTGTATATGGTGATTTAGGAGTTGGAAAAACTTTTTTTGTTAAAGGATTAATAAGAGGTATTGGTTATAATAAAATGATTAAGAGTCCTACTTATAATATTTATAATATTTATTGTTGTAATGATTTATATGTTTATCATTTTGATTTATATAGATTAAATAATTTTGGTGATTTGAACGTTATGTATTTTGAAAATAATTTTGATATTAAATCTATTTATATTTTTGAATGGCCCAAGAGAGGATTTAAATTTGATAAAGTTCCTGATTTATTTGTAGATATTTTTTTTCTTTTTAATAAAAGATATATTATTATTAAATCTTGTTCTTTTGTTTCTAAAAATATTTTGTATTTTTTAAAAAAATTGATATAATATTTATATTTATAACTTGATAAAGGCCTATAAATATGATAAAAAAAATACCTGTAAAATTATCGTTACAAATTTATTCTTATTTAGAGTTTTATAATCCAACGTATGTATTACAAGAATTAATAGAAAATAGTATTGATGCTAATAGTAATTGTATAAATGTATATTTGGAAGGTTTTGGTTTATCTTTAATTAAAGTTGAAGATAATGGTTGTGGTATTGCTAAAGAGGATCTTTTTTTATCTTTAGAAAGAAATACGACTAGTAAAATTTTTAGCATTCATGATATTTCTAAAACAAAATTTTATGGTGTAAGAGGGGATTCTTTAGCTATTATATTATCTATTTCAAAAATTAAATTAATATCTAAGCCTGAAAATCAAGCTTTTGCATGGGGAGTTTATGTTGATGATTTTAATAAAAATATATTCCCTGATTTATATAATAATGGCACATCTATTTCAGTTATTGATTTATATTATAATGTTATTGATAAATTAGAGTATGCATTGGCTAAATATAATAATTATTTTCACGTGAAAAAATTAATAAAAAAATTTTTATTAGGTTGTTATAATATTAAATTTTTTTTTAAATATGATAATAAGTCAGTTATTAATTATCCTCAATGTTTTGATTTTGATAGTAAATTGGTTAGATTAAAGCGCATTTTAGGAAAAAATTTAGTAAATAATTCTGTATATATAGATATTTGTGATAGTAATGTTTTATTAAAAGGATGGTTTGGCATTCCAAAAAGTGTAAAAATGGGGTCATGTGAAAAATTTATTTATATTAATGATAAATATGTAAAAAGTTCATATATAAATAATATTATAAATTATGCTTATTATTATATAAATAATAAATTTTTATGTAATTTTTATTGTATATATTTTTATATTGATGCATCAATGCTAAATATGAGTTTATATAAAACTAAACGTAAAGTATTATTTTATGATGAAAATATTATTTATGATTTATTAAAGAAAAGTATAGTTAATTTATTTTCTGATAAATATATAAATATTGATGATATTGATAACAAAATAGGTAAATTTTTTAAAATTAGTAAAAAGGATGTAGTGAGTTATATAAAAAAAAATTTAATTAAAATTATTATTGGTAGTAATGTATATGAATTATTATCTATTTTTTTAAATAAAGTTGTTTTATTAAAATTTAAAAATAAATTATTAATTGTTAATATAGAAAAATGTAGAAAATTGTTACTTTGGAATAAATGTATTTTATCTTTTAAAAAAGCAGGATATTTAAAAAAATTTATTATAGAATATAAAATTAAAAATTTTTTTAATAATAAATTTAATGAAAATATTTTATCTTTATTTAAAGATTTAGGAATTGATTTATACTATGATAATGATTGCTACATAGTAAAATCTTTTCCAATGATATTTTTTAAATATAGCATAAATTATAATTTGTTATTTAGTTATATTTTTGAAAAAAAAATGAAATTTTTATTAAATTGTTGTGATGTTGAATTTTATAAAAACGTTATTTATTTTATTATTGAATATATTTCTAATGAATTAGCTATGAAAGAATTAAAAGAAATTTTATTTTTAATTGATAAACTTGATTATAAAAATTTAAAAATAAGAAGTTATATTATGATAGATATTAATGAATTATTGAAATTAATATGTTTAATTTAAAAAATAAAATATATTTTTTAATGGGAATTACTGCATCAGGTAAAACTGATTATGCTTTACAATTTGCAAAATTTTATCGTTTTGAAATTATTAGTTTTGATTCTGTTATGATATATAAAAATTTTAATATTGGATCTAATAAACCAAATAATAATGATTTGTTATATAAACCTCATTATTTTATGGATTTATTGCATCCTAATACTATTTATACTATATCAGATTTTTATAATGAATCTGTTAATCTTATTTTTGATATTTTTTCAAGAAATAATTTTCCTTTATTTGTGGGAGGTAGTATGATGTATTTTTTGTCATTGGAAAAAGGTTTAGCATTCTTACCAAATTGTAATTTATTTATTAGAAATAAGTTATTGTATTTAGTTGATGAGTTTGGATGGAATTTTATTTATTATAAAATAAAAATTTTTAATAATAATAAATTAATGAAATTTAAATTGAAAGATAAATTTAGATTATTAAGGTTAATTGAAATTTTAATTTTGACAGGTAGTTTGATAAATAATTTTGAATTTTTATCAAAATATTATGTTTTAAAAAACTTAGATATAGTTAAATTTTCTTTATTTATTAATAAATTATTTTTATTTAAAAAAATAGAAAATCGGATTTATAAAATGATGAATTTAGGATTTATAAATGAAATGAAATATTTATATAATAAAATTGATATTAACAAAAATTGTTCATCAGTTAAATCTATAGGATATAAGCAAATTTATGATTATCTATCTGGAAAAATAACATTTAATGAAATGCTTTTGGATATTGTTCTTAAAACTAAAAAATTAGTTAAAAATCAAATTACTTGGTTAAAATTTAATAATAATATTATTTATTTAAATAATAAAAATTTATTTAATAGTAAATTTCATTATGTTTTTAATTATATTAAATTTAAAGATTTTTAATTATATTATATAGTGTTGTATAAATTTATTAATTATGTTATAACGAATCAATATTGTTTTTTTTTTAAATTAATTTTTAGGAATAAAGTTATGAAATATGAAGAAGATATAGGTACATATAACTATGATATAGTCAAAAAATTTGTTATAATGACTGTTATTTGGGGTATTATAGGTATGTTATTTGGGTTATTTATTGCTTTGGAATTGATTTTTCCTGATTTAAATTGTGATATACCTTGGTTATCTTTTGGTAGATTGCGTCCCGTTCATACTAATCTTGTTATATTTGCTTTTGCTGGATCTGCTTTAATATCAACATCTTATTATGTTGTTCAAAAAACATCTAAAATTGTATTACAATTAAATAAATTAGCGTATTTTACTTTTTGGGGATGGCAATTTTCAATTTTAATGATTTTATTTACTTTACCTTTAGGATATACATGTTCAAAAGAATATGCTGAGCCTGAATGGGTAATATCTTTATTTTTAGGTATTGTTTTTATTTGTTATGCTGTAGTTTATTTTTATACAATTTATAAACGTAGAGTTTCGCATATATATGTTTCTAATTGGTTTTATGGGGCTTTTATTTTAGCTGTTTTGTTACTTCATGTTGTTAATAATTTAGCTATTCCTGTCACTTTATTTAAGTCATATTCTATATATGCAGGAGCTGTTGATGCAATGGTGCAATGGTGGTATGGACATAATGCTGTTGGATTTTTATTAACTGCTGGATTTTTGGGTATGATGTATTATTTTGTTCCTATACAAGCTCAAAGACCTATTTATTCTTATAGGTTATCTATTATTCATTTTTGGTCTTTAATCGGTATATATATGTGGGCAGGATCTCATCATTTACATTACAGTTCTTTACCAGATTGGATTCAATCTATTGGTATGGTTTTTTCATTAATTTTATTAGCTCCATCTTGGGGAGGTATGATTAATGGGCTTATGACTTTTTCTGGATGTTGGGATAAGGTAAAAAGAGATCCAATTTTGAAATTTTTTGTGTTATCTTTAACTTTTTATGGAGGAGCGACATTTGAAGGATCATTAATGGCTATTAAAACTGTTAATAGTTTATCGCATAATACTGATTGGACAATAGCTCATGTGCATTCTGGATCATTAGGATGGGTATCTATGATGACAATAGGATCTATATATGTTTTAATTTCTAGATTATTTAATTGTAAAATTTATAGTCTAGCTTTAATAAATTTTCATTTTTGGTGTGCTACCGTTGGTACTTTAATATATGTAATTTCTATGTGGATATCTGGGATAAATCAAGGAATGATGTCTAAAGCTATTGATGAATATGGTAATTTGAAATTTGCATTTATTGATATCGTTATAAGTAGTCATCCATTTTATATTATTAGATTTTTTGGTGGGATGATATTTTTAATTGGAATGATCATAATGTTATTTAATATTTTATTAACTATTAAGTATTCTAAAAATTAACATGAAGGAATAATATATGCAGCATAATGTTATTGAAAAAAATCTTGGAATTATGGGATTGTTTATATGTATTGTTATTAGTTTTGGTGGAATGATAGAAATTATACCGTTATTTTTTGATAATGATGTCCAAAGACCTATTTCAGGGTTAAAACCTTTAACAGCTTTAGAGCTTTCTGGAAGAGATGTTTATATAAAGGAAGGTTGTCATGTCTGTCATACACAGATGATTAGATCTTTATCTTCTGATGTTATGAGGTATGGGAATCATTCTATTGCAGGAGAATTTGTTTATGAACATCCATTTTTATGGGGATCAAAAAGAACAGGTCCAGATTTAGCTAGAGTTGGAAAAAAATATAGTGACGGTTGGCATAGAGCTCATTTCCAGAATCCAAGATTATTGGTTCCTGCATCTAAAATGCCAGCTTATAAGTGGTTGAGTAGTAATTTGCTTGATGAAAATATTATAGATAAAAAAATGATAGCTTTAAAAAAAATTGGTGTACCTTACACAAATGATGATATTAAATTTTCTAAAGAAAATATTAAGGGTAAAAGTGAAGAGGATGCATTAATAGCTTATTTACAGCAACTTGGTGTTATTTTAAAAAATATTTAGGTGAAACAATGTTTATTGTAAAATTTATTGTTATTGCTTTATTGATTATATTATTTTTAATTATGATAATTTATATTTTTTTTAAAAATAAAGAATATTATAATGTATGTTCTAAATTACCTTTTATTAATGAAGATTCGTTTAAGGAAAAATAATGAATAATTTTTGGAATTTGTGTATATGTTTTGTTATTTTGGTAAATATTTTTGGCTATGGTTTGTTTCTTTATTATACAAAAAATATTAAATTGGAAACTAAAGTTCATGAAAATTTTGATCATATGGTTGAATATGATCATTATGATGAGATAGAGGAGTTGAATGAACCTTTACCAAAATGGTGGTATTGGATGTTTTTAGTTAGTATATTTTATGGAATCTTGTATTTAATTTGTTATCCAGGATTAGGAAAATTTTCTGGAGTTTTAAATTGGACTTCGTCTGGTGAATGTACTTCAAAAATTGAACAACAGAAAAAAGTGTATAATGATTTTTATAATGTTTATAAAAATATAAATGTTGAAAATTTATCTATAAATGAAAGTGCATTAAAAATAGGTAGAAATTTATTTTTAAATAATTGTTCTTCATGTCATGGATATGATGCAAAAGGGTCAAAAGGTTTTCCTAATTTGACAAATAATATATGGTTATATGGAGGAACTGTTAATGATATAAAAGATACAATAACAAATGGTCGTAATGGTAGAATGCCTCCATTAGGACAATTTATAGGAAATGATGAAGATATTAAATGCGTTGCTTTATATGTACAATCTTTAAGTATTAATAAGAATTATGATGAAATTTTATTAAGTAAAGGTAGAGATATTTTTAATAAAATATGTGTATTATGTCATGGAAAAGATGCTTTAGGTGATAAAATGAAAGGAGCTCCTAATTTAGTTAATCCTCAGTGGATTTATGGATCATCTTTAGAAGATATAATGCAAACTGTAAAATATGGACGTAGTGGCGATATGCCTTCTCATAAACATATTTTAACAGAAGAGCAAATTCATATTGTCACTGCTTATATTTATTCCCTTAATAAATAATATTATGATATATAGTGAATTATATAAAAATAGAAAAAAAATATATTGTAATATTATAAGTGGTAAATATTCTAATATTAGGTTGTTTTTTATTTCAATATTTATTATATGTTATTTTTTAATACCTCTTTTGAATTATAAAAATAGACAGGCAGTAATTTTTGATATTATTAATTATAAAATATATTTTTTTAATTATATTTTTTATCCTAATGATTTTGTATTATTTTGTATTATTATATTGATTTTTTTGATTATTTTCTTTTTGATCACATTATTATATGGTCGATTATGGTGTGGATATTTATGTCCTCAGACTGTTATGTTATATATATTTAATGTTTTATCTGTTATATTTGAAGGTAATAGAAATAATAGAATTAAAATTGATAATCATTTATTTGATTTTTATGTATTTTTTTTGAAGATATTCAAACATTTTATATTTTTATTTTTTTTATTTTTGGGGGCAATTTTTTTTGTTGGATATTTTGTTTCTTCTAGGGCTTTAATAAATAGTATATTATTTTTTAAAATTGATAATTTTATTATTTTTATAATTATTTTTATTACTTTTTTATTATATTTTGAATTAATTTTTCTTGGAGAACAGTTTTGTTTTTTAATTTGTCCTTATGCAAGATTTCAAAACATAATGTATGATGAAAATACAACTATTGTTAAATATGATGTTATTAGAGGCGAGCCAAGAAAATATAAAAAGAAAAATTATAGTGATTTTGGTGATTGTATTAGTTGTTTTCAATGTGTATATTCTTGTCCTACAGGAATTGATATTAGAAATGGTGAGCAAATAGAATGTATTAATTGTGGAGTTTGTGCAGATGCTTGTAATAATGTGATGATAAAAGTAAGTAAGCCTATTAATTTAATTCTTTATAAAAAAGATTATAATGTAAGTAAATTTACTTATAATTTGTATAAAAAAAAATTATTTATTTTTAGTTTTATTTTATTATGTTTATTTTCAATTTTTGTATATTTATTAAATAATAAAACTGATTTAGAATTTATTGTTTATAGGAATCAACAAACTCTTTATAATAATTTGAGTGATAATATTATAGAAAATAATTATATTTTGAAATTTTTTAATAAAAGTAATAATGATATTTTTTGTAATGTAAATGTTTCTAATTTTGATAATATTGATATGAATTATATTGGACCTACTAATTTAATAATAAATTCTGATTGTATTAGTAATGTATATATTAAGATTCATTTTTTTTTAAATAAAGAAATGAAAAAAAATTTTTATAAAATTTTTTTTAATATAAAATATGTTAAAAATAAGGTAGATTTTTTTTTAAAAAAAGAGGTTAATTTTTTTATATTTTGATTGAGGTGTTATGCATTTAAAATTATGTTTTCATTGTAATTTTGTTATTTCTTATGATACAAACATTTATTTAATAATAAATAAAAGAATTAAGTATATGTGTTGTTATGGTTGTAAAGAAATAACAAAATTTATTATTGATTCTAAATTAGGAAATTATTATATTTATAGAGAAAAAAGTGTTATAAATGTTGATAAATTTAAATATAGTAGTTATGAAATTTATGATCAAAATAATATAATTAATAAATTTGTAACAATTAATGCTAATGGATTATGTGATGTTACTATTTCTATAAATGGTATAGTTTGTTCCGCTTGTATTTGGCTTATTGAACGTCATATCAAAAATATTTGTGGTATATATGAAATTTTTATTAATTTTTCTACTTCTAAAGCTCAAATTACTTTTGATTTATCTATTATTAAATTAAGTGAAATATTGAAAGAAATAAGAAAAATAGGATATAACGCTTATCCTTATATTTTTAAAATTAAAGAAACTTTAGATCAAATTGAGTATAAAAATGAATTAAAAAAATTAATTATAGCTGGTATAGGAAGTATGCAAATTATGATGTTATCTTTTGCATTATATATTTATGATATGGACGATATAGGTATTTCTTATTGGTTATTTATAAGATTATTTAATTTTATAATTGCTACTTTGTTGATTATATTTACATCTGGTAAGTTTATTATTAATGCTTATAAATCTTTAAAATTAAAAACATTAACGCTTGATACTATTGTATCTTTATCTATATTGATAATATATTTTTTTAGTATGTATAATTTTTTTAATAAAAATGATGAAGTTTATTTTGATTCTGTTTGTATGTTTATATTTTTTTTATTAATTAGTAGATTTTTAGAAATGAGAATTAGACATTTTTGTACAAAATTAATATATGGATTACAAAAATTAATTCCTAATATTGTTACTATTATTAAATTTAGTAATTTTAGCATTATTAAAAAAGTTAAAAAAAATATAGATGATGTGTTTATTGATGATATATTATTGGTTAAAATGGGTGAAATTATTCCTTTAGATGGATTTATTTTAAATGATAATTGTGTTATTGATGAATCTATGTTAACTGGAGAATCTGTTCCAGTTTATAAAAAAAAAAAAGATTTTGTTATGGGTGGATGTGTTAATTTAAGTAATATTCTTATATTAAAAATTAGCTCTACAAGTAAAAATTCATTTGTTACAATTATTATACAAATTTTAGAGAAAATGAGTTCTATAAAGCCTAAAATTATTAGAATTACAAATAAAATTTCTAATTATTTTATTTTATTTGTGTTAATTTTGGTTTTTTTTGCTGATATATACTGGTTTTTTACTGATTATACTTATATTTTAAATGTTACAATAGCCATGTTGACTATAGCTTGTCCATGTGCTTTAGCTTTAGCTGTGCCAATTGCAATTACTTGTTCAACTAATAAATTAGCTAAAAATGGTTTTTTAATTATTAAAGAACATGTATTAGAAACTTTATTGAATATTACTGATATTGTTTTTGATAAAACTGGTACGTTAACAGTAAATTATTTTTTATTGAAAGAAACAAAAATTTTAGCAAATTATACTGTTAATCATGTATTTAATTTGGCATATTCTTTAGAAATTTTATCAAATCATCCTATTTCAAAAATTTTTATTTATAATTTAATATTAAAAAAAAATAAAATATATAATATTTCTAATTATAAAGAATATATAAATTGTGGTATTGAGGGAATAATTAATAATAAAAAGTATAGAATCGGAAAATTAGATTTTGTTAAAGAATTTTGTTCTATTGATAATAAATTTGATGATTATAAATTGAAAGATGAATTATGTATTTTTTTAGTTAATGAGTTTGAAATAATTGCTATTTTTTATTTAATTAATCCTTTAAGGTATGAATCTTTTAAGATAATAAATGAGTTAAGATCTTTGAATTTGAATTTACATATTTTAACTGGAGATCCATCTAATTCTACAAATAAAATAGCTAAAAATTTAGAAATTTTGTATTTTTTTAAAAATGCTTCTATACAAGATAAATTAATTTATATTAAAAAATTACAAAAAAAAAATTTACAAGTTATGATGGTAGGAGATGGAATAAATGATATATTAGCTTTTAAAATATCTCAAATAGCTGTAGCAATGGGAGAAGGTACTGATTTAGCAAAAATAAGCGCTGATGTTACGTTACTTAATAATAATTTGTTATTATTACCTGATGCAATTAAAATTAGTATTAAAACTAATAAAATAATAAAGCAAAATATTGTTTGGGCAATATTTTATAATTTAATTGGTTTAATTATATCTTTTTTCGGTTTTATTGAACCTTATTTTAGTGTATTTATAATGTTTTTTAGTTCGTTATTGGTTGTTTTAAATTCTTTAAGGTTGTTAAAAAAGTAGTTTATATGAGTATAATTTTTTTATTAATTCCTGTAAGTTTAGTTTTATTGGTAATTTCTATATATTTTTTTTGGTGGGCCGTTGATAATAATCAATTTGATAATTTAGAAAATATTTCTAATCATATATTATTAAATGATGATTATTTTGATAAGTAAACATTATGTATAATGAATTTTCATATTTTACATCATTCATGATTGGAATTTTAGGAAGTTTTCATTGCTTTGGGATGTGTGGTGTTTTATCTTCTATGTTTTTTTTTAATATTGATAAAATTTATAGTAATAAAATTTTTTTTAATCAATTATTTTATAATTTAGGTAGAATTTTTTCATATAGTTTAATCGGTTTATTTTTTGGTGGTATTGGATATTTTACAACTAATTTTTTTGGAAAAATGTTTATATTAATTTTAAAAATATTTTCTGGGTTAATTTTAGTTATATATTTTTTATATATCAACAATATAAAATTTTATAAACTTTTTTTAATTGAAAAATTAATGGTAAGTTTATGGATTAAGTTGTTTAAATTAAATAAAAATTTTAATAAAAATAATATTTTTAAAATATTTTTATTTGGTATGTTATGGGGATTTTTTCCTTGTGGTTTAATTTATACTGCTGTTATTTATTCTTTGTCCTCTGATTCTTTTGTTTCAAGTTTTTTTTTAATGTTATTTTTTGGTTTAGGAACTTTTCCTTCTATGTTTATAATGTTTTATTTTTCACAAAATATTATTGTATTTTTAAAAAAAACTTTTTTTTTAAAAGTAATATTAGAATTTTTATTACTTTTTTGTGGATTATATATTATTATAAATGCTATTTTATTTTATGGTGTATGTTAATAAAAAAAAAATTAATAATTTAATTAATCACATATCTATTTTTCTTTATATTTTTCTTTAATTGCTCATTATTACTTTATATTTCATAATACAAGGATCGGTTGTGATAATTAAGAAATTGTATGAAAAAGAATGTTACTTTTATGGCTTGGAATGAGCCTAATGTTGATAAAAATTCTAAATCTTTTGTAAAGAGGTTTAGAGATGTTGTTTTATATTTTTTAAAAATTTTTAAAAAAAAAGGAGTGGGTGGTAATATCTTTGATAAAAAATCTTTTAATTATTTTGGTAGTTCTTTTTATATTATTGTTTTTTGTATTATTGTTATAGGGTATATTATTGCCGGAATATATATTGTGAAACCTGCTGAAAAAGCGGTTGTTACGAGGTTCGGTAAATATCAAAGAATATTAGAACAAGGACCACATTGGATTCCATTATTCCTTGAAAAAAAGAGAATAATTAATACTGAAAAATTGGAACGAAATAGTCATGGAGCTTCTATGTTAACTAAAGATGAAAATATAGTTAATGTTGAAATAGAAGTTCAGTATAGAATAAATAATGCTGAAAAAAGATTATTTAATATTGCTGAACCTGATAAAGTTTTGAGAGAAGCTAGTGATAGTGCCTTAAGACAGGTTATAGGTAATTCAGATTTAGATTTTATTGTTACATCTGGAAAAGAACAAATTTCTAATGCTATAGCTCAACAATTACAAACTACTTTAGATAGTTATGATGCTGGAGTTTACATAGCAGCAGTTGCTTTAAGAGAAGCACGTGTTCCTACAAGTGTAAAAAGTGCTTTTGATGATGTAATAAAAGCTAGAGAGGAAAAAGAGCAATTAAAACATCAAGCTGAAGCTTTTGCTAATAGAGTTGTTCCTGAAGCTAATGGTAAAGCTGCACAAATGCTTGAAGAGGCAAATGCTTATAAACAAGAAACCATATTATTGGCTGAAGGAGATGTGATTAGATTTCAGTTAATTTTAGATGAATATAAAAAAGCTCCTGATATTACTAAAAAACGTTTATATTTGGAAATGATGGAATATGTTTTATCAAAAGTTAGTAAAATTTTGATAGATTCTGATTCTAATAATAATTTGATATATTTACCTGTAGATAAATTAATGGGCACTAAAAGTGGTATTAATAAAGTAATTGAGAACCAAGTTTATAAAGAACGGTATAACAAAAAAGAATCTCAGGGTAATACTTTACCAAAGTCAACGGATGAAGTTAGAAATAGGAGACAATAAATGAGAACAGCTCTTTCTATAATTATTTTTAGTATATTATGTTTATTACCTTTTTCTTTGTTTGTAATTTATGAAACTGATAGGGGTATGATAACCCAGTTAGGTAAATTAGAGACTGATAGTGATAATTCTGTTAAAATTTATATGCCTGGTCTTCATGCTAGAATTCCTTTTATTCAAGAATATAAAAATTTTGATTTAAGAGAAAAAATATTAGACATTCAGTCTTCAAGAATAACTACTTTAGAGAAAAAAGATGTATTAGTAGATTTTTATGTTCTTTGGAATATTGATAATTTACCTTTATATTATACAAGAACTGGTGGAAATAAAGCAAAAGCAGAACAGTTATTACAACAAAAAGTTGTAGCTGCTTTAAAAGCTGAATTTGGAAAATATACTATATCTGAAGTCGTTCATGGTGAACGTGCTGAATTAATGAGTAGATTGAAAGAAGCTACTGATGATAGTACTAAAAATATCGGTATAACGATTACTGATGTTAGAATTAAGCGTATAGATTTACCTGATGAAGTCAGAGATTCAGTTTATGCTAGAATGCGTGCTGAAAGAGAACGTGTTGCAAGTGAAATAAGAGCAACAGGTAGTGCTTTAGCAAGTAAAATTTGTGCTATTGCTGAAAGAGAACAACGTATTATTTTAGCTGAAGCTTTACGTACCTCTAATGAAATTAGAGGTGAAGGTGATGCTCATGCTATTAATATATATTCTAATGCATATAATAAAGATCAAGGATTTTTTGATTTTTATCGTAGTACTTTAGCTTATAAAAATATCTTTAATAATAAAAATGATGTTTTAATTTTAAATCCAGATGATTTATTTTTTAAACACTTTAGTATTAAAAATAGTAAATAATAAATAATAATACATTATGCAAATATACAAATATATTTGAATATATTTGTATATTTGCATTTTATATAGTATGAGTGTTGACATAATTTATGGATGGCATGTAGTAAATCATGTTTTGTTAAATAATTATAAATTGATAGTTAAATTATTTCTTTATAAAAAGCATAAAAAAGTTTTTTATCTTTCAAGACTTTTGAATAAGTATAACATTAATTATGTTTTTGTTGATTTATCTTTTTTTACTAAAATTTTGTCTAATAAAAACCATCAAGGTATATATGCTGAAATAAATGGTTTTGCTTACAAATCAGAGGCATATTTATTTAAGCTTTTAGAAAATATTGTTAATCCTTTGTTATTGATTTTTGATTCTGTAATGGATTCGCAGAATCTTGGGGTTTGCATTAGGTTATCGTTTATAGTTGGAGTTGATGCTATAATTCTTCCATATAATAATTCTTGTTTCATTAGTAATGAAATTCATAAAATATCTTGTGGTGTATCTTTAACTATACCTATAATTAAAGTTGTAAATGTAGTGAGGATATTAAATATTATTAAAAAAAAAAATATTTATGTTCTTGGAACATCTGAAAAAGCAAAAATATCTCTTTATGATGAAAATTTAATTGTATCTTTGGCTGTAATTGTAGGATCTGAATGTTCTGGTTTAAGGTACCTTACTATGAAAAATTGTGATTCTATTATATCAATACCTGTTAAAGGATATGTAAAAAGTTTAAATATGGCTATAGCAACATCTGTTGTGTTATTTGAAGTTTTAAGACAAAGATGGTATAATAAGAACATTTAACAAATTTTGTTTTGTGAGATTGTATGATTAAAGATTTATTTTTTGGCGAAAGATTTCCTGACATTGTTAATGTTGTTATAGAAATTTCTTCTAATAGCAAACCAGTTAAATATGAAATGAATAAAAAAACTGGTATGTTACATGTTGATAGATTTATATCTACTTCTATGAGGTATCCTTGTAATTATGGTTATATACCAAAAACTTTATCTGATGATGGAGACCCTTTAGATGTTTTAGTTTTATCTCCCAATTCTTTAATTAGTGGATGTGTTATTGAAGTTAGACCTATTGGATTGTTAAATATGATAGATGAATCTGGTTTAGATTGCAAAATATTGTCTGTTCCTATTGATAAATTGACTTCTTTATATTCTAGTATAAGGAATTATACTGATTTAGATTTTTCTCTCTTAAATAAGATAGAACATTTTTTTAAGCATTATAAAGATTTAGAAAAGAATAAATGGGTTAATGTGGGATCTTGGGAAGATGCTATAAAAGCTAAAAATGAAATTGTAAAATGTGTTAATAATTTTGTATAATTATATTATATTCTCGAATTTTGAGTATTCACCTCTAAAAAATAAATTTTCACTTCCTAGTGGACCATTTCTTTGTTTACCTATTATTATTTCTGCTATTCCTTTATGTTTACTATCTTTGTGGTATAACTCATCTCTATAAATGAAAATAATTAAGTCAGCATCTTGTTCTATAGCGCCTGATTCTCTTAAATCTGACATAATTGGTCTTCTATCTATTCTTTGTTCTAGGCTTCTATTTAATTGTGATAAAGCTATAAGTGGAACATTTAATTCTTTTGCTAGGCTTTTTAGTGATCTTGATATTTCTGAAATTTCGTATGTTCTGTTTTCATTGATTCCTTGTATTTTCATTAATTGTAAATAATCTATTATTATTATTCCTAATTGTCCATGTTCTTTAGTTATTTTTCTTGCCTTTGTTCTTATATCTATTGGGCTTAAAGATTCACTGTCATCTATAAATAATTTTTTATTATTTATTAATGGAATTTTTAACATTATTTGCTTCCATTCATTATCATTTAATGATCCTGTTCTTATTTTTTGTAACTCTATTTTTGTTATTGATGATAATAATCTCATACCAATTTGTTCTGAAGGCATTTCCATACTAAATATTAAAATTGGTTTATTTGTTGTTATAATATTATGTTCTGCTATATTCATTGCAAATGTAGTTTTTCCCATAGAAGGTCTTCCAGCTATTATGATTAAATCTGCTTTTTGTAATCCAGATGTTAATTTATCAAATTTAAAAAATCCAGATGAAAGCCCACTAATAGTATTACTAGATTCTGATAACGTTTTTATTTGATGTATTGTTTTTTTAAAAATATCAGAAATCATTTTTATTTTGGATTTTTTATTTTTATTTTTAGAAATATCAAATATTTGTTTTTCTGAATAGTCTATAATTTCTAAAATTTTTTTTCCATTTGCATTTAAAGCTGATTCGATAATATTACTTCCTGCCTTTATTAATTTTCTTAAAATAGAATATTCATTTATTATGTTAGCATATGCCTTCATATTTGTTGTTCCTGGAGTATTTTTAATTAATTGTGTTAAATATTCGAACCCTCCTATTTTTTTTAGTTTATTTTTTGACAATAAAAATTCTGATACCGTTATTATATCAAATGGTTTATTTTTAATAAATAAATTATAAATAGCTTCATATATTATTTTATGATCTTGTCTATGAAAATCATTTATTTCTATTATATGATCTATAGTATTAAATTTATCATTATCTAGCATTAAACCGCCAAGTATAGATTGCTCTGCTTCCGTAGAATGTGGTAATACGTTAAAATTTTTTTTGATTCCTTTCATAATTTATTTATTCTTTTATTACTTCTATATTTAAATTTAATTCTTTCGTATTAAATAATAAAAAATTTGTTGTATGCATTCCTATATTTTTTATATTAGTTTTAAGTTTTAATTCCTTTTGAGTAAAGAAGATTCCCATTTCTTTTAAATTTTTAATTATGTCTGTTATTTTTACAGAACCATATAATTTTCCTTCAGAACTTGCTTTAGATATTATTTTTATATTTATGTTTTGTAATTGGTTTATTTTTTTTTCAATTTCTAAATCTTTTATTTTTTCTTGTTCTAAAATTTTATTTTTTTCTTTTTCATAATATGTTATGTTAGTTTTATTTGCTACAATAGCTTTTTTCTTTGGTATTAAATAATTTCTTGCATATCCTGATTTTACTTTAATTGTATCACCAAAATTTCCTAAATTATTTATTTTGGTTAATAAAATAATTTCCATAGTTACCCTCTTATATATTATGTTTATCACAATAAGGTAATAAAGCGATGTATCTAGCACGCTTTATTGCTTTAGCAAGTAATCTTTGAAAATGACTTGTTGTTCCAGTAATTCTACAAGGAATTATTTTTTTTCCGCTATCTGTTATGAAATCTTTTAATTTTACATCTTTATAATCTATACTTTTTATTTTTTCTTCTGTAAATCTACAATATTTTTTTTTATAATTTGTGTTCATTATTTTCTCATTTTTAATTTTTATTTTCATATTTATTTATTTTTGGTAATTTTTTTAAATCTTGTTCTTTATTTAAGATTGAAGACATTGCAGTAATTGGTTCATTAACTTTTATTATTAAATATCTTATTATAGCATCATTAAATCTGAATGAAGTTGTTAATTTATTTAATGCATCTTTAGTACATTCTATGTTCATTAAACTATAATTAGCCTTGTGAACTTTATTTATTAAATAAGCTAATTGTCGTTTACCCCAATCTTCTAATCTGTGTATTTGTCCACCATCACTTTCTATTATTTTTTTATAATTTTGTATCATTGTCGCAAGCTGATTTTTTCTATCTGGGTGAACTAAAAAAACTATTTCATAATGTTTCATTAATAATTCCTCATCGATAATTTAAATAAATTTATATATAACATCATATATTTATGATACTAATTTATTATATAATAGTCAATTTATTAATTTGTTTGATTTTATTATTAATTGGTATTATAACTTATATAAATTTTATTTCTTGATGCTTATATGATGATATGTTAATATTATAAAATATATTTTTATTAATGTTTTTGATAATTTTTTAATTTAAAAGAGGGTGTTGTGAAACAAAAACCTAAAAATTTAAATCTTTTTAATTTAAAACTTTCAGTTATGGCATTAGTTTCTATTTTACATAGAATATCTGGAATTTTATTATTTTTATTGATTCCTTGTGTTTTATTTATTTTAAAAATTTCTTTAGCTTCTGAGGTTAATTTTATAATAGTCAAAAATTATTTTTCTATAATTTTTGTTAAAATTTGTTTGATATTTTTTTTATCATTACTAATTTATCATTTATTTGCAGGTATTAGACATATATTTATGGATTTTGGTATGTGGGAAAATAAAAAAGGAGGTATACGTAGTGCTAAAGGAGTTTTGTATTTTTTTAGTTTATTTGTTTTAATTATGGGTGTTTTTATATGGTAGCTATTGCAACTGGTCTTGGAAAAAATGGATTGCAAGAATGGGTTATACAGCGAGTTACAGCTGTTATTTTATCATTTTATTGTGTTTTTATTTTTATTTTTTTTCTATTTAATAAAGATATTAATTATGAAAATTTTAGTATGTTTTTTGATAATATATTTGTTAAAATTTTTACTTTAATATCAATTTTAAGTTTATCTGCTCATACTTGGATAGGTTTGTGGACAATTATAACAGATTATATAAAAAATTTTTATTTGAGAATATTTATACAAATTGTTGTAAATTTATTGTTAATGTCATATGTTTTTGTTGGAATAGAAATTTTGTGGAGAACATAATAAATGTCAATTATAGAAAAATATTTTGATGCAATAATTGTTGGAGCTGGTGGTGCTGGAATGAGAGCTTCTTTACAATTATCAAAAGCTGGTAAAAAAGTTGCATTAGTTTCTAAAGTATTCCCTACTAGGTCACATACGGTATCTGCTCAAGGAGGTATAACTGCCGCTTTAGGTAATGTTACTGAAGATAATTGGCACTGGCATATGTTTGATACTGTTAAAGGGTCTGATTATTTAGGAGACCAAGATTGTATAGAGTATATGTGTCGTTTAGGTCCAGAAGTTGTGTATGAGCTTGAAGAAATGGGTTTACCATTTTCTAGATTAGATAATGGTAAAATTTATCAAAGACCTTTTGGTGGGCAATCTCTTAATTTTGGTAAAGGTGGACAAGCAACTAGAACTTCTGCAGCTTCTGATAGAACTGGACATGCTATGCTTCATACTTTATATCAACAAAATTTGAGATATAATACCGTGTTTTTTAATGAATGGTATGCATTAGATTTAATTAAAAATAGTTTTGGAGAAATTTGTGGTATTACGGCATTATGTATTGCTACAGGAGATTTATGTTTTATAAAAGGTAGAGGTGTAATATTAGCTACTGGGGGAGCTGGCCAAGTATATCAGTCTACTACAAATGCTTTTATAAACACTGGAGATGGATTGGGAATGGCATTAAGAGCTGATTTACCTTTACAAGATATGGAAATGTGGCAATTTCATCCTACTGGTATAGTTGGAGCTGGTGTTTTAATTACTGAAGGAATAAGAGGAGAGGGGGGATATTTAATAAATAAACATGGAGAACGTTTTATGGAACGTTATGCTCCTGTTGCTAAAGATTTAGCTTCTAGAGATGTTGTTTCTAGATCTATGGCTATGGAAATTAGAAATAATAATGGTTGTGGTCCTAATAAAGATCATGTTTTATTGAAACTTGATCATCTTGGGCCTAAAATTATAAATGAATTGTTACCTGGAATTCGTGAATTAGCTATGACTTTTGCTAATGTTGATCCAATAAAACATCCTGTTCCGGTTGTTCCTACATGTCATTACATGATGGGTGGAATTCCTACTAATAAATATGGCCAAGTAATTAATGTATTAAAATCTGGAGAAGAACTTGTAGTTAGTGGTTTATATGCTGTTGGAGAATGTGCGTGTGTATCTGTTCATGGAGCTAATAGGCTTGGTGGAAATTCTTTGTTAGATTTAGTTGTCTTTGGTAGAGCCGCTGGGGATCATTTATTATCTCTATTTTCTAATGGATTTTCGGAAAGCATGGGATATAAAGATAGTATTGATATGTCACTTTATAATTTTAATTCTTTATTTAATAAAAAAGATGGAGAAAATATTGTTAATATAAAAAAAGACATGAAATTTATTATGCAAAATGATTTTGGAGTATTTAGAACTGGAGCTGTTATGGAAGAAGGTTTAAATAAATTAAAAGAGTTGAGAGAAAGATTATCACATATATATATAAATGATAAAAATAAAATTTATAATACAGCTATAATAGAAGCGTATGAATTAAAAAATTTAATGTTAGTTTCTTTAACAACAGCTATTGCAGCTAATGCAAGAGTTGAAAGTAGAGGAGCTCATTTTAGAGAGGATTATCCTGATAGAGATGATAAAAATTGGATTAAACATTCTCTTGTATATAAAGATGATATTATTAAATATAGGTCTGTAAATATGAATCCTAAATTTGTTGATAAATTTTTACCAATTACTAGATCTTACTAAGGAGTAATATAATGAAATTTTCTGTTTATCGTTATAATTCTCAGTTAGATAATAAACCTTTTATGCAAAATTTTGATCTTGATATAAGTAAATGTGATGGTGTTATGTTATTAGATGCTTTAATAGCGTTAAAAGAACAAGATGATACTCTTACTTTCAGAAGATCTTGTGGAGAAGGAGTTTGTGGATCAGATGGAATGAATATTAATGGAAAGAATGGATTAGCATGTATAACCCCTTTAAGCTCGTTAAAAAATGATGATAAAGTTATTTTACGTCCTTTGCCAGGGATGCCAGTTATTAGAGATCTTGTTGTAGATTTATCTAATTTTTATTTTCATTATGAAAAAATAAAGCCTTATTTTTATAACAATGATAATAATATTAATCATGTAGGAGAAACTTTACAAAGTCCAAAAGATAGAAAAAAACTTGATGGTTTGTATGAATGTATACTATGCGCTTGTTGTACTAGTTTTTGTATGTCTTATTGGTGGAATCCTGAAAAGTTTATAGGGCCTGCTGCTGCTTTACAAAGTGCTAGATTTCTTAGTGATAGCAGAGATAATAATACAGTGGAAAGGTTATCAATATTAGATGATTCATATAGCATTTTTCGTTGCAGAGGAATAATGAATTGTGTTGATGTTTGTCCGAAAGGATTAAGCCCTAATGGAGCTATCGGTATTATTAGAAGAGCGTTATTAAAAGAGGGATCTTAAATTTTTATTATTTAATAATTTTATTTTAAGGTAAAAAAAATGTATTTACATGAATATCAAGCTAAAGAATTATTAAAAAATTATGATATTTTAATTCCTAATTTTTTTGTTGTTCATAGTAAAGAAGATATTATTAATTTATTAAAAGTTATAAAAGAAAATAAATATGTTGTAAAAGTGCAAATCCATTCTGGAGGAAGAAAAAAAGCCGGTGGAATTAAAGTAGTTTACACATTAAAAGAATTAGAAAACTCTTTATATGAATATTTTAATATTAATTTTATAACAAATCAAACTAATAAAAAAGGTAAAATTATTAAATCTATTTTAATTGAAGAATATTTTGATGTTATAAAAGAAATGTATTTTAGTATTGTAATAGATAGAAAAAAATCTGTTGTTTCTATTATAGCATCAGAATATGGGGGCTGTGATGTAGAAAATATATTATTACAATTTCCTAATAGAAATTTTAATTGTGATATATATAATAGTAATTATTTACCGATTTATAAATTTAGAGAAATGGCAATAAATTTAAATTTATTTGGTGATTTGATGATAAATTTTAGTTTTTTAGTTGAAAAGCTTGTTAAGCTTTTTTATTCAAAAGATTTAAATTTATTGGAAATTAATCCTTTATGTGTAACTGATAATAATAAAATTGTATGTTTAGATGCTAAATTTGATATTGATAATAATGCTATTTATAGACAAAAAGATTTGTTTTATATTTATGATAAATCTCAAGATGATTTTAAGGAAAATTTAGCTAATGAATATAAATTAAATTTTGTTTCTTTAGAAGGAAATATAGGTTGTATGGTTAATGGGGCTGGATTGGCTATGGCTACTATTGATTTAATAAAAATGTATGGTGGAGAACCTGCTAATTTTTTAGATATTGGAGGAGCAGTAAAAGAAGAAGGTATTTTACAAGGATTTAAAATTATTATGCTTGATAATGTAAGTTCCATTTTAGTTAATATATTTGGTGGAATTGTTAAATGTGATATTATAGCTAATAATTTAATAAAAGTTATAAATTTGTTAAATATAAAAATTCCTATTGTTGTTAGATTGATAGGTAATAGGTCAGATATTGCTATAAATATTTTATTATGTAGTGGGTTGAATATTTATATTACTAATTCTTTTTCTGAGGCTGTATTAAAAGTTGTGTATTATAGTAAAATGAGTAAATTAAATTGAGTATTTTGGTAAATTGTGATACTAAAGTTTTGTGTCAGGGAATAACTGGTAAAGAAGGTTCTTATCATACTAAAGAAGCTATTTTATATGGAACTTCTGTCGTTGCTGGCGTAACTCCAGGAAAAGGTGGATTGGTATATTTTAATATTCCTATATATAATAGTATTAAAGATGCAAAAAGTATACATTCTGATATAAATGCTACTGTTATTTATGTTCCTGCAAAATATGCTGTTGATTCTATTATTGAAGCTATTGATTCTAATATTGAACTTATTATTTGTATTACAGAGGGAATTCCTGTTCTTGATATGATTTTTATTAAATCTTACCTTATTGATAAACATAGTATTTTAATTGGACCAAATTGTCCTGGAATAATAAGTCCTGGTGAATGTAAAATAGGTATAATGCCTGGCAATATTCATTTAAAAGGATGTGTTGGAATAGTTTCTAGATCTGGAACCTTAACCTATGAAGCTGTTTACCAAACTACTATGTTAGGATTAGGTCAAAGTACATGTGTTGGTATTGGAGGTGATAAAATTTTAGGTATGTCTTTTATTGATGCTATTAAGATGTTTAATGAAGATGTGCAAACTAAAATTATATTAATGATAGGAGAAATTGGTGGAATTTTAGAAATTGAAGCTGGATTATATGTTAAAAATAATATGATTAAATCTAAACCTATAGCTGTTTATATTGCAGGTATTTATGCTCCTATTGGTAAGAAAATGGGTCATTCTGGTGCTATTATTTATAATGAATTAGATACTGTAAAGGAAAAAATAAGAATTTTATTTGAATGTGGATTTAATATTATAAATGATCCAACAAAAATTGGATTGGAATTAAAAAAATTGTTATGTTAAGAAAATTTTTTTTTATTTATAAATTTTTTTATTTATTTGTTATCATATAATAATTTTATTTCATGTTTTATTTAATTATATTATGTTGGTTTAATGTTTATATAATTTATATTTTTATCATTTATGAATAAATTGTTTTTTTATAATATTTATAATGATTATAAATTTTTAATATAAAAGTTAGTTTGGTTGTTTAATTATGCTTAAAGTTTATAATACATTTATACAAAGGAAAGAATTTATTAAATGTAAGTTTAATGGATTATTGAAAATATATGTATGTGGCATAACTGTTTATGATTATTGTCATTTTGGTCATGCACGTATTTTTATTTTTTTTGATACTTTTATTAGATATTTGAGATATATTGGATTTAATATAACTTATATTAGAAATATTACTGATATTGATGATAAAATTATTTTAAAATCTAAAAATTTATGTGTACCATTTAATAAATTAACTCTTTATTTTATAAATTTTATGAAAAAAGATTTTAAAAATTTAAATTTATTATCACCAACTTATGAACCTAAAGTAACATATTTTATTAATTATATTGTTTATTTAATTTTTTCACTTAATAAAATTGGTTTTTCATACCAAAATAATTTTGGTGATTTATATTATTTTGTTAATAAATATTTGAAATATGGAAATATTTCTAATAGAAGTATTTTTGATGAAAATAATTTCAGTAGGCAAAATATTGATTATTTGTGTAAAAATTTTTTATATGATTTTGTTTTATGGAAATTTTCAAATATTTTTAAACCTTTTTGGAAATGTTATTTTGGTGAAGGGCGTCCAGGGTGGCATGTTGAATGTTCTACGATGTCAATGTATTATTTAGGGGATGAATTTGATATTCATGGAGGAGGGTTGGATTTAATTTTTCCTCATCATGAAAATGAATGTGCTCAATCTGAAGGATTAACAAAAAAGTTTTTTTCTAGTATATGGATGCATATTGGAATAGTTGAAATTAACAAATTAAAAATGTCTAAATCTTTAAAAAATTGTGTTAATTTAAATTCAATTTTACAAAAATACAATAATGAAGTTATACGTTATTTTATTTTATTAAATCATTATAGGACTCCTTTAGAATTTTGTTATGATAAGTTGAATATATCTGAAAAAATAATGACTAAATTTTATTTAATATTGAACAATAAATTTATAGAAAGTGTTATATCTAAAAATAATATTTTTGAAAAAAGATTTTTTAATTCTATTAATAATGATATTAATCTTGTTGAAAATTTTTCTGTATTATTTGATCTTGTTTATGAAATTAATTGCGTTAAAAATTTTTCTTTGTACAAATTTTGTTCTTTAATTAAATTATTGAAAATTCTTGGAAATACAATTGGTTTTTTTTATTTAGATTCTAAACAATTTTTATCTAATTTTGGTAGAAATGATAAAATGAATAAATTAAATTTATCGGAAGAAGAAATTAATGAGTTAGTTTTTATTAGATTTAATGATAAACTAAATAATAATTGGAAAAAAGCTGATTTTATAAGAGATTATTTGTTTAGTTGTGGTATTCTTTTAGAAGATAAAAAAGATAGAACGTTATGGAAAAATTTTTAATTGATATTTATAAATTATAAGCTTTAAATGTATTTTTTAACAACATAGCTACTGTTATTGGTCCAACCCCACCTGGAATTGGTGTTATATATTTTGTTTTGTTTTTTAATTTAAAAAAATCTAAATCTCCAATAGTTTTGTTATTTATTTTATTTATTCCAATATCTATTATTAAAATTTTATTCTTTATTATATCATAGTTGTATTTATTTATTTTTCCTACAGCTGATATTAATATATTAGAATTTTTTATTTTAAAAATTATGTTATTTGTAAATTCATTACAAGTTGTTATTGAAATATTTTTTTTTAATAACTCTAATATGATAGGCGTACCTACTGTTATTGACGTTCCTATTATAGTAGCATATAAGTTGTTATTTATATTTTTTTTTTTAAATATATATGTTATTACAGCGGCAATACATGTTTTGAAAGTTTTTTCATTAATCATTATTTTTCCTAAATTAATTGGGTTTAATCCATCTACGTCTTTTTTTATATTTATATTTATAAGAATATGGTTTATATTTAAAGTTTTTGGTAGTGGTAATTGTGTTATAATTCCATTTATATATTTTTTTTTGTTTAGTTTAAATATTAAATTTGTTAATTTAAATTGTGATATATTTTGTGATAAGTTATATATTTGATAAGTAAATTTTATTTTTTTACATGCATTTATTTTGTTTTTAATATATATATGTGATGATATATTTTTTCCAATATTTAATATTGCTAATGATGGTTTTTTTTTATTTTTAATTTTATTTTTTATATTTAATAAAATTTCATTAGAATAATAAAAGCCATTTATTATGTTTTTAATTTTTGTATTCATTTTTTTATTTATATTAGTTCTTTTTATCTATTTTATATTATAATTAATCAATTGACCTTTTTTATTTATGTATGTATAATACCATGCATATTCGGGGTATAGCGCAGTCTGGTAGCGCGCCTGCTTTGGGAGCAGGTGGCCGGGGGTTCAAATCCCTCTGCCCCGATTTATAAGCGCTTATGGCTCAATTGGATAGAGCATCGGCCTTCTAAGCCGACGGTTGCAGGTTCGAGTCCTGCTAAGCGCGATTGTTATTATTTGGTGAATATAGCTTAATTGGTAGAGCTCTGGATTGTGATTCCAGTGGTTGTGGGTTCGATTCCCATTATTCACCCTTGTAAAATTGTAAAATTGCGAAAATGGCGAAATTGGTAGACGCTTTGGACTTAGAATCCAATGGGCTTTCCCGTGAGAGTTCGATTCTCTCTTTTCGTATTTATATTTTATAATGTAAATTATAAAAAAAATAAATTTTTTATATTGTTGTGTATACTTTTTGATGTTATAGTATTTATATATTTTGTAAATTATATTTTTTTGTTTTGTGAGGTATTTATGATTACTTCAAATTTGATACCTATGGTTGTAGAACAAACGGCTCGAGGTGAGCGGGGATATGATATTTATTCTAGATTGTTAAAAGATAGAATAATTTTTATTGTTGGAGCCATAGAAGAGCATATGGCTAATTTAGTTGTTGCTCAACTTTTATATTTAGAATCAGAAGATTCTGGTAAAGATATTTCTTTATATATTAATTCTCCTGGTGGGGGAGTCACAGCTGGATTGTCAATATATGATACTATACAGTTTATAAAATCTGATGTAAGTACTTTATGTATAGGGCAAGCATCAAGCATGGGTGCATTACTTTTATCTTGTGGAACTAAAGGAAAGAGATATATATTGCCAAATTCTAGAGTTATGATTCATCAGCCTTTGGGAGGGTGCACTGGGCAAGCTAGTGATATTGAAATTCAAGCAAAAGAAATTTTATTATTAAGATTTAAACTTAATAAAATTTTATCTGTCCATACTGGGAAAGATATTTTTACAATAAAAAAAGATACTGAAAGAGATTATTTTATGTCAGCTGAAGAATCTATAAATTATGGAATTGTTGATAATTTAATTAAACATCGTTAAATATATCGTTTATATTTTTTATGTTAAGGGAATGTTATGAATGAAGACAATAATGATAATGTAAAGCTTTTATATTGTTCTTTTTGTGGAAAAAGTCAACATGAAGTAAAAAAATTAATAGCTGGTCCTGCAGTTTTTATTTGTGATGAATGTGTAACTTTTTGTAATGATATTATGTATGAAGATATAAAACATAATGTTTCTATAAAATCTTCTTTATCTAATTTACCTACTCCTAAAGAAATATTATTAGTTTTAGATTCATATGTTATAGGGCAGTCTTTTGCTAAAAAAATTTTATCTGTTGCAGTTTATAATCATTATAAGAGATTAACTATAGATTTTCAAAATGAAATTATAGAATTGGGTAAAAGTAACATATTATTAATTGGACCTACAGGTAGTGGAAAAACGTTATTGGCTGAAACTTTAGCTAAACTTTTAGATGTACCTTTTACTATAGCTGATGCTACAACATTAACGGAAGCAGGATATGTAGGAGAAGATGTAGAAAATATTATACAGAAATTATTGCAAAAGTGTGATTATAATATATCAAAAGCTGAAACAGGAATTGTTTATATTGACGAAATTGATAAAATATGTAAAAAATCTGATAATCCTTCTATTACTAGGGATGTTTCTGGAGAAGGGGTACAACAAGCATTATTAAAACTTATAGAAGGTTCTATAACTTCTGTACCACCTCATGGTGGAAGAAAACACCCCCAGCAGGAATTTGTTCAAGTTGATACTTCTGGTATTTTGTTTATTTGTGGTGGAGCTTTTGTTGGTTTAGATAAAATTATAAATAATAGATGTGATAAATCGCTTATAGGTTTTTCTTCTATAATTAATGTTGATAATAAGTATAAAAATGATGTTATTAAAAATGTTGTTCCTGAAGATTTAATAAAATATGGCCTCATTCCAGAATTTGTTGGTAGATTGCCTTTAATTGCTACTTTAGAAGAGTTAGATGAATTTGCATTAATAAATATATTGCTTTATCCTAAAAATGCATTATCTAATCAATATAAAAAAATTTTTGAAATGGATGGTATAAATTTAAAATTTAAATATAGTATTTTAAAAAAAATAGCAACACAAGCAATGATTAGAAAAACTGGAGCTAGAGGATTACGTGCTATAATGGAAAATATATTGTTAGATACTATGTATTATATTCCATCCATTGATAGAGTATGTCAAGTTATTATAGATTCTGTTATGATAAATGAAGGAATAAAAGCATTATTAGTTTTTAATAATGAAATTAATATATCTAATTTATATTATGATTAAAATTTTTATTTATTAATATTGTAAAACATGCTTGACTGTTTAATTTGCTGTTGTTATATTTATATTCTATATGTTTTATATATTGTAAGGGGTTGTAATGTGAATAAGGCTGACTTAATTGGGGTTGTTGCGTCTAGAACACATATTACAAAAGCAAAATCCAATCATATTTTAGATGTTCTTTTAAGTACAATTGCTACTGAATTAACTAAAGATAATGGTGTAATAACTATTACTGGATTTGGAACTTTTAGTATTAAAAATCGTCCTTCTAGATTAGGTAGAAATCCTAAAACTGGTGAAAAAATAAATATTGATGCTTCAAAAGTTCCTGTATTTAGGCCGGGGAAAAAATTAAAAACTTTAGTTAATAATATAAGTTGTTGATATTATTTTTGTTGTTTTGTTATATGTATTTTATGGGTGTTTAGCTCAGTGGGAGAGCATCGCCCTTACAAGGCGAGGGTCGTGGGTTCAAATCCCTCAACACCTATTTAATAAAAATTTTGGAGCGGTAGTTTAGATGGTTAGAATACTGGCCTGTCACGCCGGGGGTCGCGGGTTCGAGTCCCGTCCGCTCCGTGTTTAATAGTTAAAAATAATTTATAATATATTTTAGATGTTTCAGTTACTTTTTTATAAAATTAAAAAATTTTTAATATTTGTAATTATATTTTTTATAATTTTTTCATTTATGTTTATTGATTATTATGGTGTTTTTAGTAAAAAAAATAATTTAATATACAATGATGTAAATGTTTCTTTTAATATGATTAATAATTTATCTTGCATTTTAAAGAAAAACAGCGATTTGAATTATAATTATTTTTCCAAAAATAATATTAATGATATTGCTAAAAAAATTTTATTAAAAGAAGTTGTTTTATTGTATGAAATAAAAAAATTTGAATTGAAAATTTCAAAGCATAATATTATGAATTTTATTTTTAATATATCATATTTTAAAAATGATGGAGTTTTTTCTACTAATTTATATAAATCTGTTTTGAATAAAAATAATATTAGTGAAAAAGATTTTTTTTTCTTTATTAATAAAGAACTTTTAATATCTCAAATCGAAGATTCTATTAAATTATCGTCGTTTATTATAGATGAAGAATTTTTATTATATATTGATAACGTTTATCAAATTAGAGATTGTTTATCCATTGTTTATAATAAATTTTTTTTATTTAATGATTTTTTTATATCTGATTTAGATATTGATTTTTATAAAAATAAAATTTCTATTATTCCTCAAATTGATATATCGTGTATAGATTTATCTATTGATAATTTTATTATAGATATAAATTATGATAATTATAAAATAAAAAATCATTATGATAAATTTATAAATTATTATACTTATCCGGAATGTGTAAATGTAAAAAGTTTTGTTATTTATTATAATGAAAATTATTCTATTAATATGGAATATATTAAAAAGATATATAATGATCTAAGAAATTTAATTTTAAATAGTGAAAATTTAGTGAATTTTTCTAGTGATTATTTTTTACTTTGTAATAATGGAAATGTTGGATGGATGTATAAAAAAGGAGATATTTTAAATAATTTTTTAGAACGTTCTATATTTAAATTAAATAAAGGAGATTTTTCAGATTTGTTATTAACTGATTATGGTTTGTATATTATTCAATTATTAGATAAATTAGGTACTTTTAATAAAAGTTATGATGTTGTTTATTATGATGTTTTAAATGATTATAAACGTGTATTTTTTGAAACTCATTTATTAGAAATAAGTGAATCTGTTTCAGATCTTATTTTTGATAATTTTAATATTAAGAGTATAGCTGAACAAATTTCATTAAAAGAAAGAGAAACATATTTATTTGTAGTTAACAAATATAATATGATTAATTGTTATAATGATGTTTTTAATTTATCATTTAATGATGATATTGTTTTATTGAAAAATTTTACTAATCTTATTAAAATTAATTCAGGATATTATATTATAATTAATGTTAATAAATATTGGGCTTCTTCTTTTCAAAAAAAATATGAATATTTTTATAAATTAAAGTATTATGTATTTTTTATGAAGCGTTTAAGTATTATAAATTGTATAAACAGATATTTGTTTAAATATTTGGATTTAGGCATTGTTCCTTATTTTTTTTTTAAAAAATATGAAACTTCGTTTTATATGTATAAAAACATTTTTATGAATTCTAACTTGTCTAAATATTTGATAAATAATTTATTTAGTATTTTTTTGTCTCAATATAAAATTTGGATTTCTAAAAATATTTTGTTTTTTGATAAAAATATTAAATTAATTTCTTTAACAAATATAATAAGCGGATTTAATAGATTTAATAATTTATATGATTTTTTAAAAACTAGAAATATTTATTTTAAAAATTATACTGATTTTGAATCTCTTTTATATAAAGATTATTTGTTATTAAAATCTAATGTAAAAATATAATATATTTTTGTTATAAATTGTATTTTAGGGTTATTTTTATGTATATAAAGTATGTTATTGATTATATTGTGTTGATACAAAAAAAAATTATTTTTTTTAGGGGTTGTCTTTAATTGCGATAAAAAAATAAATTTTTTATTTAAAATTTTATTTCAATTAAGAAATAATTTTAATTTTTATAATAAAAATTTATTAATAGTTTTATTTTTTTTTAAAAAAGAAATTGAAAATATAATTTGCATTATAAATAATTTTTATTGTTTATTTTATGAGTTATGTAGTTATTTTTATTTAGATATTTTAATTATAAAACATCTAATTTATATAGATAATTTTATTAAAAAATTGGAAAAAATTTTTTTCTTATTTGAGTTAAATAAAATGTTTTATAAAATTAATGATATTAATCATGCTTTTATAGATATAAAAGCTGGGTTAGGTGGTATTGATGCACAAGATTTTGCTGATATATTGTTTAAGCTTTATTTAAAATGGGCAGATAAACATGATTTTTTAGTTGAAATTTTAGATATTAATAAAGGTGAAATTGCTGGTATTAAAAATATAACTATGAGAATTATTGGTAAATATGCTTTTGGATGGTTAAGAACTGAAACTGGAATACATCGTTTAGTTAGACATTCTCCTTTTAATTCTTTAAATCGAAGACATACTTCTTTTGTTTCAGTATTTGTATATCCAGAAATTATTGATAATGAGATATTAGAATTATCTTATAAGGATATAAAAATTGACACTTATAAAGCAGGAGGGGTTGGTGGACAACATGTTAATAAAACTGATTCTGCTGTTAGAATTACACATATTTCTACTGGTGTAGTTGTTCAATGTCAGGCAAATAGATCTCAGCATTTGAATAAGCAAATGGCAATTAAACAGTTAAAAGCCAAATTATATAAAATAGAATCTTTAAAAAAAGAAAATGAAAAAAAAAATTTAAGTGATTCTAAATGTGATATAACATGGGGAAGGCAAATTAGATCTTATATTTTTGATCAATCTAGGGTTAAAGATTTAAGAACAAATATTGAAATTAATAATTTGTCTTTTGTTTTAGATGGTGGTATTGATGTTTTTATAAAAAAAGCAATTGAAAAAGGATATTAAGTTTAGTTAATGTATTTTAAGAGTAATTTAAATGATTTGTGTTAATAATTTGTTTATAAATTTAAGAAAAGAAAATTTTTCAAGAAGAAGAAAAATAGATAATTTTTCTGATATAGATTTGTATCCTAATTTTTTTAGAAAAGTTAATAATATTTCTGATATATATTTGTTTTATAAGGATTTATTTATTGATAAATTTTTTTTTGAAGATATGTTTTTTCTTCTCTCTGGAAGAATTATAAGTAAAAGATTCTTTGGTAAAGCATCTTTTTTAAATTTACAAGATTTTAGTGGAAATATTCAATTATATGTAAAAAAAGAAAATTTAAGTTTAGATTCTTATAAATTTTTTGAATTATTAGATGTTGGAGACATTGTTTGGGTATACGGAATTTTATTTTTAACAAATACTGAGATGTTATCTTTAAAAGTTTATGATCTTAGATTACTTGTAAAATCTTTAAGTTCGTTTCCAAGTAAGTGGAGTGGTTTACAAGATAAAGAATTATGTTATAGAAATAGATATTTAGATTTAATTGTTAATAAAAAAACAAAGAAGATTTTTCTTATTAGATTAAAATTAATTCAGTTCATTCGCAATTTTTTTTTAAATATGAATTTTTTAGAAATAGAAACTCCTATGATGCATAGTATCCCTGGAGGGGCGACAGCTAGGCCTTTTAAAACATTTCATAATTCATTAGGTATAAATTTATACTTAAGAATTGCTCCTGAATTATATTTGAAAAAATTAATCATAGGAGGTTTTGAAAAAATTTTTGAAATTAATAGATCTTTTCGTAATGAAGGTTTGTCAGTTAGACATAATAGTGAATTTACAATGATAGAATTTTATCAAGCATATGTTGATTATAGATATTTAATGGAATTAACAGAACTTTTAATTAAAAAATTATATCAATATTTATTTAATGATATTAATTTATTTGATATTATTGATTTGAATAATAATTTTGATTGTATAACTATGTTTGATTCTATTTTAAAGTATACTAATTTGAATTTTAATGTTATTTCTGATTTAGATTTATTAAAAAATGAATTAAATTTATTAAATATATCATTTGATATTTCATGGAATATAAAAAAATTACAAGTTATATTATTTGAAGCATTAGTTGAAAATAAATTAAAAAAACCTACTTTTATTATTGATTATCCAGTTGAAGTTTCTCCATTGTCTAAACATTCTAATATAAATATTGGTAAAACAGATAGATTTGAGTTTTATATTAATGGATTTGAAATAGCTAATGGATTTTCTGAATTAAATGATTCTGTATTGCAAAGTGACAAATTTAAAAAACAAATTATTGATATTGATATAAAAAAAGATAACAATATTTATTATGATGAAAGTTATATTAAAGCTTTAGAATATGGGCTTCCGCCTACAGCTGGAGAAGGAATTGGTATAGATAGATTAGTTATGATTTTTACTGGATCTTTGTCTATTAAAGATGTTATATTGTTTCCTCTTATGAAAAATTAAATTTTTTTTATTTTTTTAATTATTTCATTTATATATGGTTTTTTTGTTTGTTGTAGATCCATTAATAATTTGTATAAATTTATATCATCATTAGTTAGAAAATTTATGAATTTATGATGTAAAGATAATGATATTTTATGTTGATCACTTATAAAGCTGAATAGTAATATATCCAATTCTAATATTCCTCTTCTGAGATTCAGTTTTATTTGTGATAAATTTATTTTTTTTATTTTTTTAATCATAATATTTAATTTTTTTAATAATTATATAGGAATTTACTTATTTTAGCATTATTAAAATATTATATACTATTTATTGAATAAATTTTATGGTAATAAAAATTGTTATAATAATTTTTATTTAAAGTAGATATATTTTATTATTGATGATAAACTTTTTTAGTTTTATTATGTTTTATATTTTAGTATGAGTGTATATGTTAGAAAATTATTTGCCTGTTTTTGTGTTTATTATTGTAGGTTTTCTTGTTGGTGTAGGGCCTATGGTTATTGGCTTTTTATTATCTCCAAAAAAATATAATAAAGAAAAATTAAGTGCATATGAATGTGGATTTGATCCATTTGAAAATGCTAGAAATAAATTTGATGTTAGATTTTATTTGATGGCAATATTATTTATTGTATTTGATTTGGAAATAGCTTTTTTATTTCCATGGGCTGTTATATTACATGATATTAGTTTATTTGGTTTTTTTGCTATGATAATATTTCTTTTGGAGTTAATTATTGGTTATTTCTTTATTTGGAAAAAGGGGGCATTAGAATGGGAATAGATGGATTATTTAATGAAGGTTTTATTACAGCCTCTTCTGATAAATTAATAAATTGGGCTCGTACAGGTTCTTTATGGCCTATGACATTTGGATTAGCTTGTTGTGCTGTAGAAATGATGCATTGTGGCGCATCTAGATATGATTTAGATAGATTTGGTATAATGTTTAGGCCTAGTCCTAGACAATCTGATGTTATGATTGTTGCTGGAACTTTAGTAAATAAAATGGCTTATGCTTTAAGACGTGTTTATGATCAAATGCCTGAACCAAAATGGGTTATTTCTATGGGATCATGTGCAAATGGTGGTGGGTATTATCATTATTCTTATTCTGTTGTTAGAGGATGTGATAAAATTGTTCCTGTAAACATATATGTTCCTGGATGTCCTCCAACTCCTGAAGCTTTATTGTATGGCATAGGACAACTGCAAAAAAATATAAAAAAAGATACTATTGCAAAAAAAAAAATTTAAATATATTTAGGAAATATTTATGAATAATTTAGATATTGTTGTTGATTTGTTGAACAAAAAATTTTGTAAAAATATCGTTTGTTCTTTTTCAAAAATTAATGAATTAACTGTAGAAGTTAAAGATTTTCTTTTGGTAGATTTATGTTATTTTTTAAGAAACAATAGTTATTGTAAATTTGAACAATTAATTGATTTATGTGGAGTTGATTATCTTTTTTATGGTTTAGATAATTGGTATAACAATAATTGTAATAATTTTAATCGTGCGATTTCTGATTTTGATATTAAAACTTTATCTAATAGTAGATTTGCTGTCGTATATCATTTGTTGTCCATAGAACATAATCATCGTATTAGATTAAAAGTATTTGTAGATAATAATGATTTAATTATTCCTTCTATTGTGAATATATGGCCTTCAGCTAATTGGTATGAAAGAGAAGCTTTTGATTTATTTGGTATAGTTTTTTTAGGCCATCCTGATCTTAGAAGAATATTAACAGATTATGGATTTAAAGATCATCCGTTGAGAAAGGATTTTCCTTTGGAAGGTAAAGTTGAAATTTATTATGATAATAAAAAAGGTGAAATTGTGTATGAACCTGTTAGCATATCTAATAGATATCTTATTCCTAAGGTTATACGTGCTTGAAAATTTTTAATTATGTAATTTTTTTTTAATTTAAGATTTATAAAAATATTTATACAAATTTATATTATAGAAATTAGGGATATTTGATGAGTAAAGTAAAAAATTGTACTCTTAATTTTGGGCCTCAACATCCAGCTGCGCATGGTGTTTTAAGAGTTATTTTAGAATTAGATGGGGAAACGGTTGTAAAAAGTGATGTTCATATAGGATTGTTACATAGAGGAACTGAAAAACTTGTAGAAAATAAAACTTATAATCAAAGTATAGGCTATTTAGATAGACTTGATTATGTTTCTATGATGTGTAATGAACATGGGTATGTATTAGCAATAGAAAAATTACTTAATATAGAAGTTCCTATTAGAGCACAATATATTAGAGTGTTATTTGATGAATTAACAAGAATTTTAAATCATTTATTATGGTTGGCTGGACATGCGCTTGATATTGGTGCTATGAGTATGTTTCTTTATTGTTTTAGAGAAAGAGAGGATATTTTTGATTGTTATGAAGCTGTATCTGGAGCAAGAATGCATGCTGTTTATTATAGGCCTGGAGGTGTTTATAGAGATCTTCCAGATAAAATGCCTAAATATAAAAGTAATAAATATGGAGATGGAAATAAAATTGATGAATTAAATAAGAATAGAAATGGTAGTTTATTGGATTTTATTGAAGATTTTACTGTTCGTTTTCCAAAATGTGTGGATGAATATGAAACTTTATTAACTGATAACAGAATATGGAAACAAAGAACTGTTGGAATAGGAGTTGTTTCTCCAGAAAATGCTAAAGCTTTTGGTTTTACAGGGCCTATGTTACGTGGGTCTGGAGTTGAATGGGATTTAAGAAAAAAAGAACCATATGAAATATATAAAAATTTAAATTTTAAAATTCCTGTTGGTAAAAATGGAGATTCATATGATAGATATTTAGTTAGAATTGAAGAAATGAGACAATCTAATTATATAGTTTCTCAATGTGTTGAGTGGCTTAAGAATAATTCTGGTAAAGTGCAATCTGATAATTATAAAGTTTCAAATCCACCTAAAATGTTTATGCAAAATGATATGGAGTCTTTAATACATCATTTTAAAAATTTTTCTGAAGGTTATTGTGTTCCAAAAGGAGAGGTTTATTCTAAAATTGAACATCCTAAAGGAGAGTTTGGAGTATATATTATTTCTGATGGATCTAATATGCCTTATAGAGTGAAATTTAGATGTCCTGGATTTGCACATCTTTCTGCTCTTGGAAATATGATAAAAGGACATATGATAGCTGATGTTGTAACTGTAATTGGAACACAAGATATAGTTTTAGGGGAGGTTGATAGATAATGCGTTTTAATGAATTTGTTGAAAGAGATGTTAACAAACTTTTGTTATCTGATGATTGTGTAAATAAAATAAATTTATGGGTTGAAAAATTTCCGTCAAATAAAAAACGTTCTGTCATAATACCAGCTTTAAGAATTGTACAAGATGCTAATGAGGGTTTTTTAACAATTGAATTAATGGATGCAGTTGCTAAATTTTTAGATGTTCCTAATATGTATGTTTATGAAGTAGCTACATTTTATAGTATGTATGAGTTAAAACGTGTTGGTAAGTATAAACTTTCTTTATGTACTAATATTTCTTGTATGTTAAATGGATCTGATGATATAGTTAATTATTTAAAAAGTAAATTAGATATTGATTTTAATGAAATTACTAAAGATGGAAAATTTTCTTTAAAAGAAGTTGAATGTTTGGCAGCATGTGGAGGGGCTCCTGTTATGCAAATAGGCACTAAATATTATGAAAATTTAACTATTGATAAAATTGATAAAATTTTAGAAACTTTGGAATAATGTATTATGATGCTAAATAAAATTTGTTATAGAACGTTACATTTAAAAAATTCTTGGACTTTATCTACTTATGAATCTATAGGTGGTTATAATGTATTGCGAAATATCATTAAAGAAAAAATTACTCCAGAAAAAATAATTGATGAAGTTAAATTATCTGGATTGAGAGGAAGAGGGGGAGCTGGGTTTCCTACTGGATTAAAATGGAGTTTTTTTCCTAAAAATGTTTTGGGGCAAAAATATGTTGTTTGTAATTCTGATGAGGGAGAGCCTGGCACGTTTAAAGATAGGGATATTTTATTATATAATCCACATCAATTGATAGAAGGAATGATTATTGCTGGATATACATTAGGAGCTACTATAGGATATAATTATGTTAGAGGAGAATTTGATCATCCTATTTTAAGAATGGAAAATGCTATTGAAGAAGCTGTGCAGGCAGGTTTTTTAGGAAATAATATTTTAGGATCTGATTTTAGTTTTACATTATATAATGTTCATGGTGCTGGGGCGTATATTTGTGGTGAAGAAACTGGATTATTAGAATCTTTAGAAGGTAAAAAAGGACAACCAAGGTATAAACCGCCGTTTCCTGCAACTTGTGGAGTATATGGTCGTCCAACGAATATAAATAATACTGAAACATATGCTACAATTCCTGTTATTTTAGAAAAAGGAGGAAAGTGGCATTTAGAAATTGGAAAACCTAATAATGGAGGATGTAAAATTTTTAGTGTTTCTGGTAATGTTAATAAGCCAGGAAATTATGAAATTCCATTAGGTACATCTTTTGTTGATTTATTAGATCTTGCTGGTGGTATTAAATCAGGTAAAAAAATTTCTGCTGTTATTCCAGGTGGATCATCATCTCCTATTTTGCCTGCAGAAATAATGATGAATTTAAGTATGGATTATGATTCTATTAGTAAAGCCGGTTCAATGTTAGGTTCTGGAGCTGTAATAATAATAGATGATTCAATGTGTAAAGTTCGTTTATTAGCTAGAATTACTCATTTTTATTCTGAAGAATCTTGTGGACAATGTACTCCTTGTCGTGAAGGTGCTCCATGGATGGCTAATATTATGCATAGAATATTACATGGACATGGAAAAATTAGTGATATTGATTTGTTAAATAGTATAGCTTGTAACATTATTGGTAATACTATTTGTGCTTTAGGAGATGCTGCAGCAATGCCTGTGCAAGGTTTTATAAAATATTATAAAAATGATTTAGAGTTATATATAAATAATAAAAAATAATATTTTTATATTATATAGTTAAATTTTATTGAGAGGATTTAATGATTCAGATTGAAATCAATGGAATAAAGTGTGTGGCATTAAAGGGTGATTTAGTAATAGAAGTGGCTAAAAAATTTAATGTTCCAATACCACGTTTTTGTTATCATAATAAATTGTCTATAGCTGCTAATTGCAGAATGTGTTTGGTTGAAATTGAAAAAATGGCAAAACTTTCTCCTGCATGTACTACATTAGTTGTTGATGGTATGAAAATATGGACAAGATCTTCGAAAGCTATAGCTGCACAAAAAGCTGTTTTAGAATTTTTATTAATAAATCATCCTCTTGATTGTCCAGTATGTGATCAAGGGGGAGAGTGTGAATTACAAGACATTACTATATCTTATGGATGTGTCACTTCAAGATTTATTGAAAATAAAAGAGTTGTAAATAATGATAATTTAGGTAATTTGATAGTTACTGATATGACTCGTTGTATATTATGTTCTAGATGTGTGCGTTTTGGAGAAGAAATTGTTGGTGTTGTAGATTTAGGAATTGTAGGAAGAGGAATGTTTTCTAGAGTTACAACATTTGTTGAAAAAGTAATGATATCTGAGTTGTCTGGAAATATTATTGATATTTGTCCTGTTGGGGCTTTAACTTCTAAATTATTTCGATATAAAGCTAGACCTTGGGAATTAAGGCAATATTCTACTATTAGTTTACATGATTGTATTGGAAGTAATCTTTATGGTCATAGTAAAAATGGAACTTTAATGCGTATTGTTCCAAGAGAAAATTATGATCTAAATGATGTTTGGATATCAGATAGAGATCGTTTTAGTTATGAAGCTATATATAGTGAAGATAGATTATTGTTTCCTATTATAAAAGAAAATGGTGTATGGAAAGAAATTTCTTTGAATGATGCATTATTATTTTTTATTGAAAAATTAAAAAAAATCATATTAAATGATGTTAATAATATTGGAATTTTGGCATCTCCTAATTCTACTTTGGAAGAATTTTATTTATTACAAAAAATTTTTAGGGCATTAAATGTCAATAATATAGATCATAGACTTTTAGATGTTGATTTTTCTATACAAAATAGTTTTCCTTTATATCTTGGAACTGGTATTAGAATGAAAGATATTGAAAACAGTGATTGTATTTTATTACTTGGATCTTATATAAATAAGGAACAACCTATTGTTATTTTACGTATAATAAAAGCAATAAATCATGGAGCAAAAATATGTAGCATTGGAGAATCATATTATGATTATCCTTTCAATGTTGATTATATAAATATTGTTAAAAATAATGATTATATTTTTGAATTATTTGGAATTATAAAAGCTTTAGAAAAAAGAAAATTTATAGTTCCTTCGTCAATTATAAATTTAATTAATGATAAATTTAACATTATTTATGATAATAGCAAATTATTGGAATATTTAATTACTTCTAAAAATGGAATTTTTATATTGGGATTATCAGTATATTGTAATTTAAATTTTACTAAGATTTTATTTTTAGTAAATACTTTATGTAATATGTTAAATTTTAAATTTATATTAATGACTTATGGTTCAAACTCTGCTGGTGGATGGATTAGTGGATTTGTTCCACACAGATTACCATTAGGGGTTAGTGCTATAAAAATTGGATATACAGTATCTGAAATGTTTTTAAATGGAGTTAAAAATTATTTATTATTTGGGTTTGAGCCTAATATAGATGTTTATAATAAAAATTTAGCTATGGAAATTTTAAATAAAGCAGATTATGTTGTTTCTATTACTGTATTTAAATCTAAAGAATTATTATTGATTTCTGATTTGTTAATTCCTATTGCATCTTCTTATGAAACTTCTGGAACTTTTATTAATGTTTTTGGTAATTGGCAATCTTTTGATGCTGTTGCTATACCTTATAAAAATACATTACCTGGATGGAAGGTATTGGCTAAATTGGGTAGTTTGTTAAAAATGTCTTCCTTTGATAATTATACATCTACAATAGATATTTTAAATGAATTAAAAATTTTGAAAAAAGGTTGTGTCATAGAAGAATTAAATGAAGTTATAAAAAATTGGAAATTTGATAATTTTACTAATATTATAGAAGATAAAATTAATGAGGTTGATTTTATGCCTTTATTATATAAAAATGATTATTTAGTTAGACGAGCTAAGTCTTTATATAATGTTGGTAATTTTAGTAATTAAATATGAAATAATATAGGATATTTTTATGGAATTGTTTTTTACATTATTATATATAATAATAAAAATTGCATGTGTTACTATACCTTTATTGTTAGGTGTTGCTTATTATACTTATTTTGAAAGAAAAATAATAGGTTATATACAATTACGAATTGGTCCAAATCGTGTTGGAATATTTGGGTTGTTGCAACCAATAGCTGATGCTGTTAAACTTATTTTTAAAGAAATAATTATTCCTGATAAATCAAATAAATTTCTTTTTATTATAGCTCCTATTTTATCTATTGCCCCCTCTTTAGCAGCATGGGCAGTTATACCTTTTGATGAAAATTTTATTATAGCAGATATAAATGTTGGAATTTTATATTTATTAGCAATGACTTCTATTTCTGTTTATGGGATAATAATTGCAGGTTGGGCTAGTAATTCAAAATATGCTTTATTTGGATCTTTAAGATCTTCAGCACAGATGATTTCGTATGAAATATCTATGAGTTTATGCATAGTAGGTGTTTTAATGATGTCTGGATCTATGAATTTAAAATCTATTGTAATGTCACAATCAGGAAGTATTTTAAATTGGTATTTTATACCTTTATTTCCTTTATTTATTATATATTTTTTATCTGCAATTGCAGAAACTAATAGATCTCCATTTGATGTTGCTGAAGGCGAATCAGAAATAGTTGCAGGGTTTCACGTTGAATATTCAGGAATTATGTTTGCGTTATTTTTTTTAGCAGAATATATGAATATGATTTTAGTTTCGTTTTTAACTGTTATTATGTTTTTTGGTGGATGGCATTCTCCTTTTGAATCTGTTGTATTTATTGATTATTATTTTTCATGGATACCAGGTATTTTTTGGTTATTATTAAAATCATCTTTTTTTATGTTTTCTTTTTTGTGGTTTAGAGCTACTTTTCCTAGATATAGATATGATCAAATTATGAGATTGGGTTGGAAATTTTTTATTCCTATTAGTTTGTTTTGGATTTTTATTATTTGTATTTTTATTAAATTTAAAATATTTTTTTAGTGTTATTTTAGAGAGGTTTTTTTTGTTAATATTAAAACGACTTTTTAAGAGTTTTTTATTAAAAGATTTATTTCAAGGGCTTAAAGTTACTGGTTATAATTTATTTAATAAAAAAGTCACTGTACAATATCCGGAAGAAAATATACCTAGATCGTCAAGATTTAGAGGTTTGCATGCGTTAAGGCGTTATTCTAATGGAGAGGAAAGATGTATTGCTTGTAAATTATGTGAAGTTGTATGTCCAGCTTTAGCAATTACAATTGAGTCTGCTCAAAGGCATGATGGGTCCAGAAGGACTGTTCAATATAATATTGATATGTTTAAATGTATATATTGTGGTTATTGTGAAGAATCATGTCCTGTAGATTCTATAATTCAAACAGATATTTCTGATTTTCATTTTGAAAAAAATAATGATAGAATTCTTAATAAAGAACAGTTGTTATCATATGGTGATAAACATGAGTTACATATCAATAAATTGAAATTAGAAGATTCTAAATATAAGTAGTATTGTTTAATTTTTAAATTTTTTTTGAGAGATTTAGTTTATGCAACAGTTTTTATTTTATTTTTTTGCAAGTATATCCTTGATTTTTGCTAGTTCTGTTGTTGCTTTTGTTAATCCTATGAGATCTGTTTTAGCATTAATGGTAACTTTTGTATCTACTGCAGCCTTATGGCTGCTTTTAAGAGCTGAATTTTTATCTATTGTTTTGGTTTTAGTATATGTTGGAGCTGTGATGGTTTTATTTTTATTTGTTATAATGATGTTAGATATTGATAAAGCAAATAAAGAATATAAAATATCTAGAAAAATTTTTATATTTTTATTAATACCTGTTTTTTTTGATTTTCTATTAATATATGGGTTTAGTAATTATTATGACTTATTATCTGTTGATAAAATATCTAAATTATTTTATTCTACTAATTTTGATATTTCTATTAATAATGTAAAAAGTCTTGGGTATATTTTATATAGTAAATATTTATTTCCTTTTGAAATTGCCGGTATATTATTGTTGGTTGGTATTGTTTCTTCTGTTATTTTATCATTTAGAGGAATTAGAAATAGAAAAAATCAATCAATGCAAAGTGATGTTGTTATCATAGACAGAATTAAATTAGTAGATGGTAATTAAATTTAATATTTTTTAAGTGTTGTAGGATATAGGTTAAATATAATATGTTGATATTATCTAATTATTTAGTTTTTAGTACTTTGTTATTTAGTATTGGTTTAACTGGGATTTTTATAAATCGTAAAAATATAATAACTTTATTAATGTGTATAGAACTTATATTACTTGCTGTTAATACAAATTTTATAATTTTTTCATATTTTATTAATGATTTAACAGGGCAAATAATTGTATTTTTTGTATTAACGGTAGCAGCTGTTGAAGCTGCTATAGGATTGGCAATATTAATAGCTTTATTTAGACAAAAAGATACTATTAAAATTGAAGATATAAATATATTAAAGGGGTAATAGTGAATAATTTGCGTGATTTAAGTATTTTAATTATATTTTTACCATTACTAAGTTCTTTAATATCTGGTTTTATTGGTAAATATATGAAAAATGTATTAGTTCATATTGTTTCTGTATCATTAATTGCTATTTCTACATTTTTATCAATTAAAATTTTTTATGGATTTTTATTTGATAATTTTGATAATCTTGAATCTACAATATATATATGGGGTAATATTGGAAATTTAACATTAGAAATTGGATTATTAATAGATAAATTAACAGTTTTGATGATGGTTGTTGTTACTTTTGTTTCTCTTATGGTTCATATATATACTATAGGATATATGCATGAAGATGATGGATATATTAGATTTTTTTGTTATATCTCGTTTTTTACTTTTGCGATGTTAATTCTTGTTGCTTCTAATAACTTTTTACAATTATTTTTTGGATGGGAAGCTGTTGGTTTAGCATCATATTTACTTATTGGATTTTGGTATAAGAAAGAATCTGCGATATTTGCTAGTTTAAAAGCTTTTTTAGTTAATAGAGTTGGTGATTTAGGTTTTTTAATAGGTATTGCTGCTATATTATTTTATTTTGGTACATTAAATTATATTGAAGTTTTTGATCAAGTTTCTGGATTAGTTAATGATGATTTTACTATATTTATATTTTCTAATTTATCAATTTCTGTTATAACTTTAATATGTATTTGTTTATTTATTGGAGCAATGGGTAAATCAGCACAAATACCTTTACATGTATGGTTACCTGATTCTATGGAAGGCCCTACGCCTATATCTGCTTTGATACATGCGGCAACAATGGTTACAGCTGGTATATTTATGACAACGAGAATGTCGTTTTTATTTGAATACTCAGAAGTTGCATTAATTTTTATTATTTTTACAGGATCTATAACTTGTTTTTTAATGGGATTATTAGGAATTGTTCAAAATGATATTAAAAGAATTGTTGCATATTCTACCTTATCTCAATTAGGATTGATGGTTACTGCATTAGGTGTTTCTGCTTATTCAGTTGCTATATTTCATTTAATGACACATGCTTTTTTTAAAGCTTTGTTATTTTTAGGAGCAGGGTCTGTTATCGTTGCTATGCATCATGAACAAAATATTTTAAATATGGGTAATATAAAAAAATATATGCCTGTAACATATTATACTATGTTTATAGGAAGCTTAGCTTTAATTGGGTTTCCGGGATTTTCAGGATTTTTTTCTAAAGATTTAATTATAGAAGCGGTTTATCATTCTCATTTATTTGGAGCTAAATTTGCTTATTATTTTATATTTTTTAGTGTATTTATAACAGCTTTTTATACTTTCAGGTTATTTTTTCTTGTCTTTCATACAAATGAAAGAATGACAGAAAAAATAAAACTTCATTTAGAAGAATCTTCATCTGTTATTTATATTCCTTTAATCTTTTTAGCTATTTTATCTATTTTTTCTGGTTGGTTTTTTATTGATGATATATTAGTTAAAGATTATTTTAAAGATACAATATTTGTTCTTAAAAAACATGATGTAATTTTTGATCTTAAAAAAGATTTTCATGGCTCACATAATATGTTTTTACATGGTTTTTTTTCTATGCCTTGTTTAATGGCATATCTTGGAATTTTATTTTCTTGGATATTTTATTGTAAAAAACCGGAATATTCTATATATTTAAAAGAAAAATTTAATATAATATATTATATTTTAATTAATAAATATGGATTTGATATTTTAATTCAAACTATAATTGTTCCTGCTGTATTAAAGATAGGATTATTTTTTTGGAATGTGTTTGATAAATATATTATTGATAGTTTTTTTGTAAATGGTACAGCTAAAATAATTAATTGGTCAGCAAAAAGGTTAAGAGTGTTACAAACGGGATATTTATATCATTATGTATTTATAATGGTAACAGGAATATTATTATTATTATTTTGGTTAACGTTTGTTTTAAAGTAATATAAATTTAAAATTTAGGGATTAGAAATGTTTGGTAATATGATGTTAAGTTTGCTTATTTGGTTACCATTATTTGGTGGAGGGGCAATATTAGCCACTTCAGTTAAAACAAGTTATAGGATTGTGCAAATTATATCTATATCTATCGCTATTTTTTCATTATTGATATGTGTTTTTTTAATAAAAAATTTTCAACTTTCCTTATGGGAAATGCAATATATAGAATATTATGAATGGTTGCCAAGTATTGGAATTTATTATTCTTTAGGAATTGATGGATTTTCATTACCTTTAATTGTTTTGACATGTTTTATATCTTTGATAGTATTTATTTCTGGACATAATATTGTAAAATGCTATATTCATTATTATTATGCTTCTTTTTTAATTATGCAAGGTTTAATCATTGGAATGTTTTGTGCTTTAGATTCTATATTGTTTTATATTTTTTTTGAAGCTATGTTAATTCCTATGTTTATAATAATAGGCATTTGGGGTGGTGTTGATAGAGCATATGCAACATTAAAATTTTTTTTGTATACTTTTTTGGGATCTGTTTTTTTATTGATTTCAATTATTTATTTGCATTTTGTAGCTTTAGAAGAAGATTTTGCTGGTAATTTAACTTTTGCTATTTCTACCTTTCATTCATTGCCTTTGACTATTGTAGAACAAAAATATATTTTTTGGGCTTTTTTATTTGCTTTTGCAATTAAGATTCCTATGTTTCCTGTTCATACATGGTTGCCTGATGCTCATGTTGAAGCACCAACTGGAGGTTCTGTAGTTTTAGCTGCAATTACTTTAAAGGTTGGAGGCTATGGTTTTATTAGATTTTTATTACCTATTGTTCCAGATATCTGTGTTCAGTATGATTGGATTGTTATTTTATTGTCTTTAATAGCTATATTGTATATATCGTTAATTGCTTTAGTTCAAAATGATTTGAAAAAATTGATTGCTTATTCGTCAATTTCTCATATGGGTTTTGTAACTTTAGGATTATTTTTAATATTTTCAATTATATCAAAAACTGAAAATCATTTAGATGCAATTATTAGTATTGAAGGATCTATGATGCAAATGATATCTCATGGATTTATATCTGGAGCTTTATTTTTATGTGTTGGAGTTCTTTATGAAAGAATGCATACGCGTTTAATTAATAATTATGGAGGAGTTGTAAACACTATGCCTGTTTTTGCTTCTTTTTTTATGTTATTTGCCATGGCTAATTCTGGGTTACCAGGAACATCTGGATTTGTTGGAGAATTTTTAGTTATTTTATCCGCTTTTAAAGTGAATATTTGGTATTCTTTATTTGCTGGTAGTACTTTATTATTTGGAGCAGCATATACTTTATGGATGTATAAAAAAGTTATTTTTGGAACTATTAAAAATGATGCTGTAGCTTTACTTTATGATTTAAGAATTAATGAAAAAATAATTTTTTTATTGTTATCTTTTTGTATTTTATTTTTTGGTATTTATCCCAAACCATTATTAGATATTATGCATTCTTCAGCAGAACATTTAATAATTCAAGTAATGCAATCTAAAATTTAGGAATAATTATGTTTAAGAATACTTTTATTTTAATTTTGCCAGAAATTATTCTAACATTAATGACTTGTATTATATTAATTTTTGATTTATTTTTAGATAAAGCTAAAAAATGGATTACTTATTTTGTAACACAAATAACATTAATTATAGTTTTTTTTTGTTTATGTTTATTTTGGAATGCATCTGGGGATATTTTGTTTGATGGATCTATAATTATTGATAAATTTAGTATTTTATTAAAAATTATGATTATTGTGGTATCAAGTATTATTTTTATATATTCAAAAAAGCATATGAATAATATTGGCATATATGTAGGAGAATATTTCGTATTAGTTTTAACATCAATTCTTGGTATGATGATTATGGTTTCAAGTGCGAATTTTTTGACTTTATATTTAGGAGTTGAATTATTATCTTTACCTCTTTATGCTTTAATATCAATTACAAAAAAATATCATAATGTTTATGAAGCTTCTATTAAGTATTTTGTTATGGGTTCTATTGCTTCTGCTGTATTGTTGTTTGGCGTGTCTTTTATTTATGGAATTTCAGGAACTATAAATTTTGTAGATATTTCTTATTTAATATCAGAGCAAGGTTTGAATAATAATATTTTAATGAAAATTGGGTTAATTTTTATTGTTAGTGGGTTTGCTTTTAAATTTGGAGTTGTTCCATTTCATATGTGGGTTCCTGATGTTTATCATGGATCGCCTATTTCTGTAACTTTATTAATAAGTACTATTCCTAAAATAGCTGTTTTTGGTATAGCATATAGACTTTTATCTGATGTTTTTGGCCATTTATCTAATGTTTGGGAGCCTATGCTTATAGTTATGTCGTTATTGTCATTATTATTTGGTAATATAGTGGCAATAGCTCAAAAAAATATAAAAAGAATGTTTGCATATTCTGCTATAGCTCACATGGGATTTGTTTTTTTAGGTCTTGTCTCTGGAATACACGATAATTATATTTCAGCTTTATTTTATATTATAGTTTATGTTTTAATGTCTTTAGGTGTATTTTCTGTTATTATTTGTATAAGTAAAGGGACAATTGAATCAGAATTTATTGAAGATTTTAAAGGATTAAATGAAAAAAATCCGTGGATTGCCTTTATTATGTTAATTTTATTATTATCAATGTCTGGCATACCTCCAACAATTGGATTTTATGCAAAATTTTTAATTTTGAGAGAAATTGTTAATTTAGGATATTTTATAGTTGCCGTTATTGCTGTTTTGTCTTCTGTTATAGGATCTTTTTATTATTTAAGGTTAATAAAAGTTATGTATTTTGATAAATCATATGATTATGTTCATAATATTAATTATAAACCTATATTAAATATGACAAATTTTGGAATTTTTATTTTAAGTATTAATGGTTTATTAATTTTATTTTTTGGTATTTTTCCATTTCCGTTGTTATTTTTGTGTCAAATGGTATTGTTTTAAGTAATTGCTTAAAACATATTTATATTTTCATCATTTCTTAGTGTTAAAATTTCGCATTTATTATGTGTTATTAGAATTGTATGCTCCCATTGTGAAGAGAAAAATTTATCTTTGGTTACAACTGTCCAGTTATCATTTAGTATTTCATTTGTACATTTCCCTAAATTTAACATAGGTTCTATTGTAAAAACCATTCCTTTTTTTAGTTTTATTCCATGTTTTTTTTTTCCATAATGTAAAATTTTTGGATTTTCATGAAAATTTATGCCAATTCCATGTCCACAATATTCTTTAACTATTGACAGTGATTTTTTTTGTGCATAATTTTGTATAAAATAACCAATATCACCTATTGTTAGGTTTGGTTTTATTTTATGTATTATGTAATATAAACATTTTTGTGAATTTATTACTAAATTTTTTATTTGGTTTGTTGTTTTTCCTACTATAAATGTTTTGCTTGTGTCTCCATAATAGTTGTTTTTTTTTATTGTTATATCTATGTTTATTATATCGCCATTTTTTAATATAGTATTATTTGGTATACCATGACATATAACATTATTTATAGACGTGCATATAGATTTTGGATACCCATTGTAATTTAATGGAGCTGGAGTGGCTTTTTGTATTTTTGTTATAAATTTATGACAGATATTATTTAATAAATTTGTTGTAATATTTGGTTTTATATATTTTTCTATCATTATTAGAACTTCTGATGCAAGCTTGCTTGATAATCTTATTTTATTTATTTTATCTTTTGTTTTTATTAAATTTTTCATTTTAAAACCTTTTATATTGTACTTGCTGTCTTTCAGTGTATATGATATATATTTGTGTATTATATTTCAATATAATAAATTGTTTATGTATTATTTTAATTTATATATTTAAATTTTTTTTGAATATATATAGGAGATGTTAATGAATATTAATAAAATTAATATTAAGATTTTAATTGAAGCTGGTGTTCATTTTGGACATTTAAATAGATTTAGAAATCTTAAAATGGAAAAATATATATTTGATACTAATTGTAAAATTAATATTATAAATTTAGAATCTACTTTATTTTATCTTAGACAAGCTATGTTTTTTGTTAGTAAGCTTATTGTTAATAAAGGACAAATAATGTTTATAGGTACAAAAAAAGTAGCTAGAAATATTATTAAGGAGTGTGCTATAAATTGTGAAATGCCTTATGTAAATTATAGATGGCTTGGAGGTATGTTAACTAATTATAAAACTATAAAACAGTCAATAAAAAGATTACATTATTTACAAAAAATGCAAGAAGATAATGGATTTGATAAATTGACAAAAAAAGAGGGATTGATTTTAAATAAAGAAATGAATAAATTAGAGTTAATTTTAGGAGGAATTAAAAATATGTCTGGATTGCCAGATGCGTTATTTATTATTGATGTAGGGTGTGAAAATATTGCCGTAAAAGAAGCTAATAAATTAAAGATTCCTGTTATTGGTATTGTTGATACAAATAGTGATCCTGATGGAATTGATTATATTATTCCAGGGAATGATGATGCTATTAGTGCTATAAAATTATATTGTGAAACTATTAGTAACGTTATTATAAGTTCAAGATCAAAATTTGAAAATGATGTTGAAGATGTTTTATAATTATAAATTATAATGATGTAATTATAATTTTTAATTTCATATTATGAAGGAATAATGATGAAAGATATTACTGGAGAAGATATTAAAATTTTAAGAAATTGTACTGGTGCTGGTATTATGGATTGTAAAAAAGCGTTAATTTTTAGTAATGGAGATATTGATAAAGCTATTGAAGAATTAAAAAAAAAAGGAATTATTTTAGCTGAAAAAAAAAGTTGTAGAAAAACAAATGAGGGTTTGATTAATATTTTAATTAGTGAAAATAAAAGGAAATGTTTGATAATAGAAGTTAATTGTGAAACTGATTTTGTTGCTAAAAAAATAGAATTTAAAAATTATGTATTTAGTTTATCTGATTATATTTTAAAAAATGATATTTATAATATTGAAGATTTTAATAATTTGTGTCCTAAATTTTTAGAAAATGAAAAAATTAATTTAATTTCTAGATTGGGAGAAAATATATGTGTAAAAAAAATTAATTGTATTATAAATGAAAATGGGTATAGTGTAGGCTTTTATATGCATTATATTAATGAAATTAGTAAAATTGGTGCTATTGTTTTACTTAATGGTTATAATGATGAATTAGCTCATGATTTAGCAATGCAAGTTGTTGCTTTAAACCCGGATTACATATCAGATTGTGATATTCCTGCTTCTAAATTAGAATATGAAAAAAATATATTATTATTTAAAGCTGAAGAGCTCTATAAAAATAAATCTAAAACTGTTGTTCATAAAATAGTTGAAGGGCAACTTGAAAAATTTGTTAATGATATGACCCTATATGGGCAATTTTTTATTAAAGATAATAAAAAATTGGTTAAAGATATATTATCTTTGTATAATTTAAAAGTTTTAAATATGGTTAGATTTGAAATTGGATTACAGTAAATTTATTAGCTATATTTTGGTATTTATTTTAATTTAAATATGAGTTAAAAAAAAAATGATTAAAGATATTATTGATAAAACTGTTACTTTAATGCAGAAAAAAGTGGATATGTTTTTGATAGATTTAGATAAAATGAGAATTGGAAGAGCTAATCCAAAACTTATATCATCAATAAAAATTATACATTGTAATAATGAGACATTATTGGAGTATATTGCTACTATTAATTCTATTGATAATAATGTTGTAATTGTTACCCCATTTGATAAAAATATGTTATTAGAAATCGATAAAGTTATAAGAGGTAAAAATTTAAATTTAAGTTCTGTTGTTTCTCGTGATAGTATTAAAATTATTTTTCCTCCTTTATCGTTAGAAGGAAGACAAAAATTAATAAAATTTATAGCTGAGGAATCTGAAGCAAATAAGATTTCTATACGTAATATTAGGAGAGATGCAAAAAATAATTTACAAATTCTTTTTAAAAATAAAAGCATTACATTAGATGAAGAGAAAGCAGCCATGAAAATGATTCAAAAAATGACAGATAAATTTATAGATGACATTACTAATATAGTAAAAAATAAAAATAAAGAATTGTTAAATATTTAAATTGTTTTATATTATAAATTTATATGTTTATTAAAAGAATTTTAACGTTTATTTTTTTATTTTTTTTATTTATAAAAATATCCATATATTCTTCTATGGATATGTTTTTAATTTTTTTTTTATTAATTTCTTTTGTTATTTTTAAGGAATGGGGAAATTTATTAGAATTAAAAAACAATTTTTATAGTTTGTATTTAATTTTTGTATTATTTATTTTTTTATTTTTATTGTATTTTTATAAAATTATTCCTGGTGTAATTTTTATATTTTTTTGTTTTATTTTTTTATTATTTCATTTTTTGAATCTTATTTATTATTATGATTTTAATGATTTAATGATTAAAAATTATATTATTAATTTATTTTTTTCATGTTTTTTATTTTTTCCAGTATTGATAAATTTAAATTTAATTAGTAATTATTTTACAAATGATTTTTTTATAGGAAAAATGATTATTATATATATTTTTTTTCTAATATTTATTTCTGATACGATTGGATATATTTTTGGTAAAAGCTTTGGTAAAAAAAAAATTTTTAAAAAAATAAGCCCTAACAAAACATATTTTGGAATTATATCAATTTTTGTAGTTGTTTTTTTGTTATATATTTTATTATATTTAAATAAAATTTTTAACTCTTTTTATGTTTTTTTAATATTAAATTTCATTGTTTTAATTTCTAGTATAATTGGAGATTTAGTTATTAGTTTATATAAAAGATTTCATGGAAGTAAAGATAGTGGAAATTTTCTTCCTGGACATGGAGGATTTTTAGATAGAATAGATAGTTCTCTTCTTTCGTTTTCTATGTTTTTGTTTTTTTTATAATTATATTTTATAAAATATATTTATGATTAAAATTTTTAGAATTAAAGTTCCGATAATTGTTTCTATTTTTAATATGAATTATCTGATTGATTGTTCATCATTGATTAGTACTTCATCAAAGTATATTGAAATAATAATAGATTGTGATTGTGATAATGTAGATTTTATATTATTCAATTTAAATTTGAATAAAAATATAAATTATGATAATTTTTTTAAATTAATATGTGAATTAAATTATAATTATGACGTTCTTCTTAAAACTAAATCAGATATTACAGGATTTTATAATTATAAATTTTCAATTAAAAATTTTTTTAATATATTTAATTATCATACAAATAAAAATATAATAATTTTTATTTATCTAAAATTATTAGATAGTTTTTTTTTTTCAATTTCATACTTAATTAATTTAAGTTTGTTTGTTATATTTGGACGGTTTGGTTTAAATGTTAATGAATACATTTTAAAATTTAATAATAATATTAAAAATTTATATTGTGATAATTTTATTTTTTTAGAATTATATTTACTTTTATTTGGTGGATGTATTTTTACTACTATGGGAATTATTAAACAATGTTTTATCCCTAAATTTACTATTTTTATAATTAATTGTAATTTTTTTAAAAATTTTAAAACGAATTATGTCAAAAAAATTAAATTTTTTTTTTTTAAAAAAAATTTTTTAAAAAAATTAAATATTTTAATATATATTGTAAATTATATTTTAATAAATAATGATTTATTTTTTTTTAAAAAACTTGCTATGTTAAATAATAAATTATTAATAAGCATTGGAATTATTCCTGATAAAATGTTTGATTTTATAAAAAGTATAGAATTTGTTGAAGGAATTATACATATTTGTAAATTTTTCATTTTTAAAAATAAATTGTTTTATAATGTTATTATTATAGGAGATTTAAATAAAACTTATCCTGTAATAAAATATTATGAATTTATTGTAGAAAAATGTTTTTTTAATGATGATGGGGTTTTATTTTTTTAAAATAATGTTTTATAATATTTTTTGTTAAATTAAATTTATGTTGGATAAGTTTTTTATTTATGGTAGAATAATCAATATTGTATGCTATAAGCAATTATAGCAGTTTGTTAATTCGATGTAATTTTTTTTTGTGATATTTTATTAATTAATTTTAGATTGTGATGATGTATAGAAGTAGTTTGTCGATATTTTTTCTTTTTTTTGGTTTAAATTGTTGTTTTTCATATAATGATATTGTTTTTAATTCTTTTTCTTCTTTTGTTATAGAAGATATAAGTTTTATTGGATTAAACAAAATATCTTCCGATATTGTTTTATTTCATATGCCTATTGTACCAGGTGATGTTTTATCAGAAAAAAAAGCTTCTAGTATATTAAAAAATTTATATTCTTTGAATTGTTTTAAAAAAATTAAAATGGAAATAAATAATAAAAAGATTATTATTAAATTTTTAGAAAAATCTATCATTTCTAAAATTTTAATTAAAGGAAGTAAAAAACATAAAGATATTCTTAATACTATTAAAAATAGTATGATAATTGTAGGATCATTTTATAATATAAAGAATTTGTATATAGCTAAAGAAAAAATTTATAAGTATTATAATGAAAAATTATTTCATTTTGGAGTTGAAATTAATGTTTATATTAGTGAATATAAGTCTAAAATTAATATTATATTTGACATAAAAGAAGGAATAAAAGTGTTTGTTAAAGATGTAAAAATTATTGGTGATGATTTAGTTTTTAAATCTTTATTTTTTAATAATAATTTATTTTCTTTTTTTAATAGTAATTTATATTCTTATGAGAAATTAAATGTTGCTATAGAAAAATTAAAATTGTTATATTTAAATTCAGGTTATGCTGATATAGAAATTCATTTTAATAAGTTGTTAGTAAATTATAATAAAAAATGTATTAATGTAGTATTAAAAGTTTTAAAAGGTAAAAAATATTTTTTAAGAAATGTATCTTTATCAGGCAAATTTTTTATTCCTAAATATAAATTGTTGTTTTATATTAATAAATTTGTAACTTTAGGAAGTTATTTTTCTATAAATAATATTTATAAAATACCTTCTATATTGAAGGAAAAATTTCAGTGTATGGGTTATTTCGATACTGTAATTGAATATTATTGTAATTTTAATAAAAAAAATGGTTATTTTGATTTAATGTACTATATAATTCCTGGAGAAAAAATTTTAACAAGATATATATGTTTTATTGGAAATTCCAAAACAAAAGATTATGTTCTAAAGAGATGTTTATACAATGATAAAAATAATTATATATCAAATAATAATTTGAGAATTGTTAAAGATAATTTATTGAAAACTAATTTAATTGAAGATGTTAATATTAATGTGAATGAGGTTTTTTATAATCCTAAAAGGACTGATATTATATATAATATAAATGAAGCTAAGACTACTGTTTTTACTATAGATTTAGGTTATAATAGTTCTGATAATTTAGTTATTACAGCTAGTGCTAATATATCTAATTTTTTAGGTTTAGGTAAAAATTTAAATTTTAATGTAGAAAAAAGTAATTTATATAATAATTATATTTTTAATTATTTTGATCCATTTTTTATTGTTAGTAATAAAAAATTATTTAATAATATAGGAATGGGTTATAATATTAAAGTAAATAATAGTATTTTATCGAAGTTAAAAAAAGTTAGTGAACATTCTAATAATATATTTGGTTGTTCTGTATTTTGGAATATTTCTTACTATAAAAATTATCAGATAAATTTAGAATTTGGATATGAATGTACTATGTTGAATATGGATTTATATACTATAAAAGGAAAAAATATAGTACCTTTATCATTTTTAAAAAATATTTATGTTATAGGAAATAAATTCAATGAATATTATTTTAATTTAGGTTTGAAACATAACTCTCTTGATAAGACTATTTTTCCAAATAGTGGTATTTTTTATCAAATTAATTTAAAAAATACATTACCTTATTCTAGTATTAATTATTATCAAATTAGTTTTATTTATAATTATTATAAATTTTTATTGAATAGATATGTTGTGAATATTTCTGGGCATATAAAATATGGTGGTGTTTATAATTTATTTTATTCATATCCTTTTTTTAAAAATTATTTTTTAGGTGGTATTCATAGTGTTCGTGGATTTGAAGAAAGGTCTTTAGGTCCCAAAATTGATAAAGGAGATAAAAAATTGTTATTGGGGGGTAATTTTTCATTTCTTTTCAAAATTTCTATTTTTATTCCTCATCTTTTTGATACATTAGCAAATGTGCGTACTGGATTTTTTTTTGATATGGGTCAAGTTTATGATACTATAAACAGTAAGCATAATATTGAGCATATAATACATTCTAATTCAGTCAAATGTTCTTGTGGAATTGTTTTCATGTGGGGAACTCCTTTAGGAGTACCATTAGAAATTTCTTTTGCTAAGCCATTAAATGTATCATCAACTGATAAACTAAAATTCATTAATTGTACATTAGGTACAAATTTTTAATATTGTGTTAGTATGTTATTTTTTATTTATATTTTAAATAAGATTTTGTATGTATTTTAAGTTTTTTAAAATTGGAATTTTTTTAATATTATTTTTTTTTATGTCTATAAATTGTAATGCTTATAAATTATATGAAGATCCTCTTGAAATTTTGAATAAAAAATCTTATTTTATTAATAAATTATTTGATAAATTTTTTTTAAAGCCAATTGTAATTTCTTACTTAAAGATAATGCCTAATTTTATTGTTGAATATGTTAATAATGTTGTAGAAAATTATAATGATATATCTAATATTATTCATAATATTTTGCAAAGTAATATAAAAAATTTTTATATTAATTTTATTAGATATTCTATTAATTCTTTTTGTGTTTTTTTTGGTATTTTTGATATATCAAAAAAATTTAATTTTTTTTTTAATAAAGAACATTATGGAAAAACCCTAAAATATTTAGGGTATAATAAATCATCGTATTTAGTTTTACCTATATTGGGGTCATGTACAGTGAGAGATATTTTAGGTTTATTAATTAATAATAATATTGTTGTTAATAAATTTTATTTGGATAAATATATTAAATATTATTATATATTTTATATTTTATATGAAAGAATATTTTTATTATCTTCGGAAAAAATATTTATTGAATCAAGTGTTAATGAATATGTTTTATATAAAAATATTTATTTACAATATATAAAATATCAATATAATAAGAGCGTTTGAGTTATTTAATTATTTTAAATTAATAATTTTGGTGAAATTATGTTATCTAAAAAAATAAAAGAACTTATTTTGGTAAAATTTTTAAATGCGAAAATTTTTGTTAAATCTTCCGATGAAATTCATTTTGAAATTATTGTTGTAGATGATATATTTATTGATATTGATTTAATTGATAGACATAGATATGTATATGATATTATTTCTCATTATATTTTGAATAAAATTATACATGCTGTGAGTATAAAAACTTATACATTGTCAGAATGGAATAATTTTTTAAATAAATAAATGAATTTATTTATAGTAAATTGTGATAATTTATAGTAATTGGTGAGATTTTTATTGTTTTTCTATTATTATTATTATAATATACAGTATCTTATATATGATTTTTTATGTGAGGAAAATATATGAATAAATATATTAAAGGTTATAAAATTGGATATAATGATTTGTTATTGACTAATAAAGTTATTAGAAATACATATATTTTATTATCAATAACTTTGTTATTTAGTGCTTTTATGTCTTGGATTTCGGTTGTTGTTCATTCAACTCCAGTTGGATTTATGGTATTTTTTATTTATATACCATTATATTATTTAGTTAATGTTACAAAAAATAGTTATTATGGTATATTTTTTCTTTTTGTATTGACAGGGTTTATGGGTTATACATTAGGGCCTTTATTAAATATTATTTTATATCGTTTTGCAAATGGACAAGAAATTGTTATGTTATCTTTTGGATTAACATCTTGCTTATTTGTTTTGTTATCTTTTTATGCTCTTTTAACTAAAAAAGATTTTAATTATTTGAGTTGTTTTTTATTTGTTTCTGTTATATTAGTTTTGATATTAAGTTTTATAGGTATGTTTTTTTTTATATCGTGGGTTAATTTATTGGTATCTTTTATTGTAGTAATGTTATCGTGTGGGTATATTTTATATGATACTAGTTTGTTAATTAATGGTGGTGAACGTAATTATGTTGTTGCAACGATAAATTTATATTTAAATTTTTTTAATTTATTTGTTAGCTTGTTGCGAATTTTAGGTTTTTTTGTAGGAAGAAGAGATTAATTATATAATAATGAAATAATATAAAAATTTTTTTAATTTTATATTATTTTGTTAATTTTTTATAAAATCTTGATAATAATAATATATTGAATATTATTATTCCTATAGTTAAACCAATCCATAGTCCTTTTCCTTTTAAATTAAAAAAATAACTTGATATAAATCCGCAGCTTAATCCTATTATCCAATAGGATAACATGCCTATCCACATAGGAGAAAATGTGTCTTTTAGTCCTCTTAATGAAGAGTTTGTTATTGCTTGTAAAGCATCAAATATTTGATATATTGCTACAATATGTATAAAATCTATTGTTAAAAATAATATATCTTTGTTTGTTGAAATGTTTGTATTTACAAATATATTTGTTATATTTTTAGGAAATAAGTATAATACAAAAGTAAAAATAATAGCTATAATTAAGTTTATTTCTATTCCTATTTTTGTGGAGTTATTTATTTCATTTATATCTTTTTTCCCAGCTGCTTGTGCAACTTTTATTCCTGTTGCTTGTGCTATTCCTAAAAAAAATATAAAGGATAGATTAGATATTTGTATTGCAATTTGATGTGCTGCCAATGTATGTGTACCAAATCTTCCCATTATTATAGCAATAACTGAAAATAAGCCTATTTCACATCCAAACATAATTCCAACTGGCCATCCTATATTTAGCATTTCTTTTATTATGGGCAATTGTATTTTTTTTTTAAAAAAAATGAATATTTTTAATTTTTTTTTTACAATAATAATCGAACTGATGCTTAAAAACATTATCCATTCAATTATTGCGCTGGCATAACCAGCTCCCGATATACCTAATGGTTCAAAATATGAAAATCCATATATGAATAAATAATTTAAACATGCGTTAATAGGAAGTGCTATTAATGATATCCACATGATAATATTAGGATATTTTATTGCAGTTGTATATTCTTTTAATGTAATAAATCCTAAAAAACCTGGGATTCCCCATATTATTGAATGTAAATATATTTCAGATAGTTCGATAATTTGTTGATTTTCTCCTATCAAATATAGAACGTATGGCATATACCATACAAGAGAAATGGTTGGAATGCTTAAAATAATAGAAAGAAGAAATCCATGAAATAAATGTTTTTCTATGAATTTATAATTATTTTTTCCTATTTCATGAGAAATTAATACACCAATTGAAGTTAATATACCTATACATAATATTATAATTGTGATATAAATACTGCCGCTGATAGCCATTGCAGCTAAATGTATTATTCCTATCTTTCCTACCATTATAGTTTCTGTAAATTCCATACCAATTTGAGATATTAATATTGTTATTAATGGTATTGCTAATTTTAATGTTGGAATAAATTTTTTAATTTTTAATTTTATTTTATTACTCATATAATTGTACAAAATTATGTAAAATATTTATCAGACAAATATAACATTAATAAAATTATATTTATAGTTTATATTATTTTTATTTATAAATTAAATTTTTAAATTATTTATAGTATTATTAATCTATTGATTTTTTATAAATTATAAGTAGGGGTAATTAATATAATATTATGATATTTGTATATTTAAAAAATAAATTATGTAATAATTTTGTTTATATATTATTTATTGTATTTTTTTTTGGAATTATGAGTGGGTTGCCTTTTTTATTAATTTTATCAACTTTGAATATGTGGTTATTGGAAATAGGGCTTAATAAAACTCAAATGGGTTTATTTGCATTATCAACAATTCCTTATTCTATAAAATTTTTTTTTGGTCCTTATATTGATTATGTAAAAATTCCACTTTTATCTGCTTTTTTTGGACAGAGAAAAAGTTGGCTTTTATTGTCACAATTTTTATTAATTATTAGTATAATAACATTAGCATTAAGTGACCCATATAATAATTTTTTTTATTCTATTTTATGTGCTTTTTTAGTTGGATTATTTTCTGCAATTCAAGATGTTGTTATAGAGGTGTATAGAATAGAGTTATTAAAAATTTATAATATTGAATTGGGATTAGGTTCTACAATTTTTGTTTTAGGTTATAGGACAGGTATGTTAATATCTGGATCAGGAGCTTTATATTTTTCTTTTTATTATAATAGTTGGATCATAACTTATTTTATTATGGCAGGATTTATTTTTTTTGGTATTTTAATTACGTTAATTTCAAATGATCCTGTTAAAAATTATAATAATTCTTCTAATATTTTATATACTTTTAAATTTTTATTTTCTTATTTTATAAAATTACAAGATATAAAAATAATTATGTTATTTATTATTTTTTTTAAAATTGGTGATACTCTTTTAAATGCTATGAGTATGTCTTTTTTAATTGAATTAGGATTTTCAAAGCTTGAAATTATATATATTGTTAAAACATTTGGAATTTGTTTAATGATTTTAGGAGGAGTAATAGGAGGTTTTTTTTTAATAAAAAAAAAAATTTGGTATTTGTTGTTAATATGTTGTATTTTACAAATATTTACTAGTTTTTTATTTTTACTTCAGTCTATTATTGGTTATAATGTTGTATTTTTATTTTATGTTGTAGCTATAGAAAATTTTGCCTCTGGAATGAGTCAAGTAGCATTAGTAACTTATTTTTCGTATTTATGTTGTAAAGAATACACAACCATTTATTATGCTTTTTTATCTTCATTCTCATCATTTGTTAGAATAAATTTATCTTTTTTTGGTGGTATTTTTGCTGATTTTGTTATATGGGATGTTTTTTATTTAATTATTTGTTTTATTTGCTTTCCTAGTGTTTTAATTTTATTTATGTTTAAACGTCATTTTTTTAATTTATTAAAAAATTAAATTAATATTATCATTATTTTTTTTCTTCTCGGTGATATATTATAAGTCCTATAGCGAATAGGATATTTGATGCATAAAAATGCCATGTAATAATTTCTTTATGAAATATTATGCCAAATATTGATGCAAAAATAGGAGTTATCAATCCAGCGAAACTCATGAATGTTACTGTATATTTTTTTAATAAATATCCAAATAAATTATAACAAATTATATTTGATATTATACTTGTTAATATACTATATATAATAAGTGTTTTAAAATTATAAATGGGTAAAATGATCCAAAATTCTTTATGTATATATGAATGTATTAATATTAATAATCCTCCAAAAAACATACTGTAACCATTTGCAATAATTTGTGAATAATTATTTATTATTATTTTTTTTAAAATTATCCATCCTAAAATATTACAAATTATTGCTCCTATTATTGATATTTCTGGGATTGTTAATAGAAAAATTTTTCCAACATTAATTTCTTCTATATTTTGAGTATAAATAATAGGTGCTAATCCTATAAAACCTATTATTAATCCTAATTTTTTTTTAATAGATAATTTTTCTTTCATAAGAAAGAAAGAAAATAATGCAGCTATAAATGGAGATAAACTATATATTAAACATGTTTTTGATGAAGTTATGTAGGACATTCCCCATATTTCTAACATATTTGTTAAATAAATATTTAACAAAGATAATGTTATAAATAATGATATATGTTTTAATTTTATTCTTATTAATTTTTTATTTATTATTTCATATAATATTAGTAAAATTCCTGAAAATATCATTCTTGTTCCTATAAGAAATAGCGGCTCAGCATATTTTAAGGTTTCTTTTTGCATAGTAAAAATACTTGCAAATAAAGCAAATAATAATATTATTAAATACATTTTTAAATTATTTACATATTATATTTAATATTTCTAATTTAGTTAATGAAAAAGTTTTATTAATATATCTTGATTTATATTCATATTTATTATTAAAATAATTTTTTTCATTGATTATAATTCTATGTGGAATTCCGATTAAATCTATTTCAGAAAGAATTTTTTTTATATTTATTTTTCTATTTTCTATAATAGTATCTATATTTCTATTTTTTAGTTCTTTGTATAAATTAATGGAAGAATTTTTAATATTTTCATTTTCTAAATTTATAGGAATAATAACAACGTTAAATGGTGCAATTATATTAGGAAAAATAATGCCATATTTATCATGTGTTTGTTCTATTATTACTGCTAATAATCGTGATATTCCTATACCATAACATCCCATTTCTAAATATTGAGGTATATTTTTTTTATTAACTATTTGACTTTTCATTAATGTACTGTATTTATTTCCTAATTTAAATATATGCCCTATTTCTATTCCTTTTGTTATTGTTATTTTTCCTTTTCCACAAGGGCTTGTGTCCAAATTATTAATATATCTTATATCATTAATTATTGTATTTAAATTTATTAATTGTGGAATATTTAAAATCCAGGTATTCTTATTATTTATTTTATGTGATAAATTTATGAAATATGTTAATGTTTTGTCTATTATTATTGGTATTTCATTTTTTATATTATTAATATTTATGAATTTTTTAATTATTTGTAAAGGATTTTTAATTATTTTATATTTTGTTAATTTTAATAAATTAATTTGATGATTTTTTTTTATAATTATTCCTACAATAGGAAATTTATTATTATTTCCTTTTACTAGTATAGTTTTAATAATTTTTATATTGTTATTTTTAATGTATTTCTTGTAATTAATGAAAATTTTATTATATTTTATAAAAAAATATTTTTTAGATAAAAAATTTTCATGTAAATTTTTTTTTATTTTACCTGGAATAGCTAATTCTATATTAGAGGCAAATGTACTTTTATTTGATATAGCTATATTATCTTCTCCAGCTTTTGATAAAATATGAAATTCTTCTGATAAATTTCCTCCTATTTCTCCAGAATTTGCAAGCACTATTCTGTAATCTAGATTAAATTTATTTAATAATTTTATATATGATTTTCTAATGTTATTGTATGTATAATTTAAGCAATTCTTATTCATATGAAATGAATAAGCATCTTTCATTATAAATTCTCTTAATCGTATTAATCCAAATTTTGGTCTATATTCGTCTCTAAATTTTGTTTGAATTTGATATAATGTTATTGGTAATTGCTTATATCCTAATATATTATATTTAGATAAAATTGTAATTATCTCTTCATGTGTTGGGCCTAAACAAAATTGTCTATTATGTCTATCCTTTAACGTGAACAATTGTGAACCATATTTATCCCATCTTTTTGATTGAGTCCATAAATTTTTTGGTTGTAATATTGGCATAAGTATTTCTTGACAATTTATTTCATTTAAAATATTTCTTATTATAAATTGTAATTTATTTATAGCCATAACACCTAATGGTAATAGCGTATATATACCTGAAGCTGTTTGATTTATTATTCCAGCTTTTAACATTAATTTATGACTTGATAATTTTATATCTTCTGGAATATTTTTTATTGTAGGGAAAAATAAATTTGATGTTTTATATATGTTATTCATATAAACTCGTATTTGTTTAATATATTATTTATTATTATTTTTAATAGCTGTTTTAAAAGTGTACCATGCCAAAGTAACACATTTTATTCTTGAGGGAAAATTTCTTATTCCCGATAAAGCATTTAATTTATCATTTTTTATGTCAGTACTATCATTTAGTAATAAATATTTTTGAAATAAATTATATGATTTTATTGCAAAATTTATATTTTTATTCATAAATTCTTCTGTCATTATAGAAGCTGAAGCAATAGATATAGCGCATCCTTTTCCTTGAAAAGATATATTATTTATAGTGTTATTTTTAATATATATATATATATGTATAGAATCTCCGCATATAGGATTGAATCCCTTATATGTATAATTACTAATTGGTAATATTTTATAATTTCTAGGATTTGTTCCATGGTCAATTATTATTTCTTTATATAATTCATTTATATCCATATTAATTCCTTATTTTTTTAAATAATTTGATAGTATGTAATAAACTTTTATATAACATATCTATTTCTTTATATGTGTTATACATCCCTATTGATAATCTTGTTGTTGCTGGTATTTTAAAAAAATTCATTATTGGTATAGCACAATGATGCCCTGCACGTACAGCCACTCCGTATTCATTTGCTATAGTTGAAATATCATGAGAATGTATATTTTTGATAGTGAAAGAAATTATATTTGTTTTATTAATGGAATTTCCAATTATATTAAGTTCTGGAATTTTTAATAATTTATAATTGGCATATTTTAATAATTCTGATTCATGTTTATAAATTATGTTTTTATCTATTGATTGTAAAAAATTTAATGTTTCTCCAAAAGCAATCACATTTGCTATAGTAGGAGTTCCGGCTTCAAATTTATGTGGTATATTTTTATAAAATGATTTATTGAAATGTACATTAGATACCATTGACCCGCCTGTTTGATAAGGTTGTATATTATTTAGTAAATATTTTTTACAATATAATATGCCTAATCCTGTAGGTCCATATAATTTGTGAGCTGAAAATGTAAAAAAATCACAGTTAATATTTTGTACGTCAACATCTAAATGTGATAATGCTTGTGCTCCATCTATTAATGTATAAATTCCTTTTTTTTGTGCTATGTTTATTATATGTTTTATTGGATTAATTGTACCTAAAACGTTTGATATAAAAATTATAGAAATTAATTTTGTGTTTTTTGATAATAATTCATTTAATTGTTTTATATCAAGTTCGCCATTTATTTTAATAGGTAATATTTTTAATATAGCTTTTTTTTTTTTGCATAATGTTTGCCATGGAATTATATTTGAATGATGTTCCATTTCTGTTATTATTATTTCATCATTTTCTTTTATATATTTTTCTCCAAATGTTGAAGCTATTAAATTAATTGCTTCAGTAGTTCCTTTTACGAAAATGCATTCTTCTGTATATTTTGCATTTATATATATTTTAATTTTTTGTCTTGTATTTTCGAATTGATAAGTATTTTTTTCACTTAAATAATAAGTCCCTCTATGTATATTAGAATGTGAATTTTCATAATATGTTTTTAGAACATTTATAGAATTTTTAGGCATATGACTTGAGGCTGCATTATCTAAATATGATAAAGGAAATCCATTTATTTTTTTATTAAATATTGAAAATTCATTTCTTATATATTTGATGTAATTATTCATGATTAGCTTTATTTATTAAATTTGTTATGTTATATGGTATATTTTTTATTACAGAATAAATAAAACTATTAATTAATAATTGAAGTATTTCATTTTGATTTATTCCTCTTGCTTTCATGTACAATATTAAGGAATTATCAAATGTTCCAATTGTTGCACTATGATTACATAATATGTTTTTATTTTTTATTAACAGTTGAGGCATATATTTTATTATTCCATATTTGGATAATATAAGACCTTTAATATGTAAATTAGATTTTGATTTTACAGCTTTTTCATCAATTTTAATTATGCCATAAAATTTTGATAAAGATTCATATTTTAATAAATTTTTTGTTATACAGTTACTTTTATTATAAGGTTTTTTATGTTCTATAATATAATTCATGTTATGTTTTTGATATTTATTAGGCATATCTAGATTTTTTATTTTTATGTTTGAATTAGACCCTAATATTTTTATTTTTAGATTGTAATTAATTTTTAAGGTATTAAGAGATATATATTTTTGTGTATATTTTATATTATTGTTTATGTTTATATTATATTTTAAAAAATTTATGTTATTGTTAGAATTATTTAATATAAGATGTTTTATATTTGAATTATTATTTATTTTAATATGATAAGAACAATAATTGAATGATTTTATATTATCATTTGTATACATTTCTATTAATTTTAATTTTGTATTTTTTTCAATATTAATAAAAATTTTGGTGTTATTTATAATTGATGTGTTCTTCTGTATTATAAAAATTGGTTCATTTAATAATGTGTTTTTTGATATATGTATATATATTATATTTTTAATATCTACATAATTTAATAAATCTAAACTATTTAATTTATTTATATAATTTATGGTATAAAACGATTTTATTAGTTCTGAAAATTGTTGCTCAATATTTGTAACATTGATTAAATTGTTTGATAATTTATAATTATATAATCCATCTGTAATTATTATTTTATTTGCACTATTTAAAAAATTTTCTTCAAAATTATGTTTTATTATTTTTGTAGGGTGCGTTATATTTAATAATTTAAGTATACTATTTATAGTATTTGTCTTTTTTAGTTTTTTTAAAGCATATTTTTGATATTCATTTTTAGGGTTTAGGTTATTTATATAATTTTTTATAAAATTGTAATTTATATTTTTATTCATTTATGTCCTTATATTAAATTATATCCACATTCTTCTAATTTTTCTGCTAATGTGTTATTTCCAGTGTGAATTATTTTTCCATCTTTTAATATATGTATATAATTTGGAATAATATACTCCAAAACTTTTTTATAATGTGTTATAATTATAATTGATTTATGGTTTTTTTTAAATATATTTATAATATTTGATATTGTTTTTAATGCGTCAATATCTAATCCTGAATCTATTTCATCTAAAATTATTAAATCTGGATTGAGAATTAACATTTGTAAAATTTCATTTTTTTTCTTTTCGCCTCCGGAAAATCCTTCATTTACGGATCTATATAAAAATTCTTCTGGCATATTTAATATTTGTAATTTTTCTTTTGCTATTTTTGTAATAGTTGTTATATCTAATAGAGGTTCATTTTTATATTTTTTAATTGCATTTATTGAACTTTTTATGAATTGAATATTAGTGACTCCAGGTATTGATATAGGATTTTGAAAAGATAAAAAAATTCCTTCTTGAGCACATTTTTCTGGGGAAAATGTTAATATATTTTTATTTTTATATATAATTTCCCCTTCTGTTGTATAATCTGGATGCCTTATTAAGGCTTTTGATAAGGTCGTTTTTCCTGACCCATTTGGCCCCATAATAGCATGTACTTCATTACTATTTATAATTAAATTAATGTTTGATAATATTAATTTATTTTTTAATTTTACAGTTAAATTTTTAATTTTTAGTAATTCATATGTCATCCTATTGATCCTTCAAGTTTTATATTTAATAATTTATGTGCTTCTACGGAAAATTCTATAGGTAATTTTTTTAATATTTGTTTACAAAAACCATTTACTATTATGGCAATTGCTTCTTCTTTGTTAAGCCCTCTTTGTAAACAATAAAATAATTGTTTTTCATTTATTTTACTTATTGATGCTTCATGTTCTATTTGACAATTTTTATTTTTTGTTTCTATTTTAGGAAAAGTATAAGAATTAGAATTATTGTCAATTATTAATGAATCACATTGTGTATAATTTTTAGCATTATTTGAATTTTTATCTATTTTTATTAATCCTCTATATGTGTTTTTTGAAAACCCTAATGAAATAGCTTTAGATATTATTATACTAGATGTATTGTTTCCTAAATGTAATATTTTTGACCCTGTATCATTTTGTTGAAAATGATTAGTTAATGTTATTGAGTAAAAATTTCCATTACTTTTTTTTCCCTTTAATATTATACTTGGATATTTCCATGTTATAGATGAGCCTGTTTCAATTTGTGTCCAAGATAGTTTTGCGTTTTTTCCTATACATTTTCCACGTTTTGTTACAAAATTATAAATTCCTCCAATATTATTTTTATTTCCTGGGTACCAATTTTGTATTGTAGCATATTTTACTTCCGCGTTATCTAAAATAATAATTTCTACTACAGCTGAATGTAATTGATTATCATTTCTTATTGGCGCTGTACAGCCTTCTAAATAACTAACATAGCTGTTTTTGTCTGCTATTATTAAAGTTCGCTCAAATTGTCCAGTTAATACTGTATTTATTCTAAAATATGTTGATAATTCCAATGGGCATTTTATATTTTTTGGTATATAACAAAATGATCCATCACTAAAAACTGCAGAATTTAATGTTGAAAAAAAATTATCATTATAAGAAACGACACTACCTAAATATTTATTTATTAAATATGGATATTTTTTAATAGCTTCTGAAAATGAACAAAAAATAATATTTGATTTTAATAATTCTTTTTTAAATGTTGTTATGATTGATACGCTATCAAAAACAGCATCTATAGCTATTCCTTGCAATTTTTTTTGTTCATTTATAGGAATACCTAATTTATTATAGGTTTTTATTATTTCTGGATCTATTTTTTTTATATTTTTTGTGTTGTTTATTATTTTTGGAGACGAATAATATATTATATTTTGATAATTTATTTTTTTATATTTTATGTTTCCCCATGTTGGTTCTTTCATTTGTAACCATTTATAATATGCTTTTAATCTCCAAACTAATAAGAATTTTGGTTCTTGCTTTTTTTTGGAAATTTCATAAATAATATTTTTACTTATACCAGCTATAAATGAATATGACTTTATTTTGGTTGTAAATCCATATTTATATTTTTTGTTTATAATATATTCTATATTTTTTAATTTTGACATTTAATTGTTTCTATTTTATATTATTTATATTTATAATGTATATTAACATTAATTGTTTTATTTAATAATAATTATCAAATTATTATTGAACAAATATATTATATTTTGATTAAATTATTTATATTTATCAAAAATTTATTGATTAGATATCTTTTTTGTAGTATTTTATAAATTGTTAGGCACGTAGCTCAGTGGTAGAGTTCTATTTTGACGTAATAGTTGTCGGTGGTTCGATTCCACTCGTGCCTATTTCTTTTTGGAATATATATGTTTTTTGTAATATTACCTAATAAAAAAGTGATTAAATTTATTAACTTCATAATGATGGTGGATTTTGTAAAATTTTTTTATTTTAGATCATTTGAAACTTTAATAATTAAAGTTAACAATTGCATTGTTGAAAGTAATTTTTTATTGATAGAAAGTTGCTTTGTTAATTTATTTTTTAATGAAAATAAAAAGCAATTATTTGTTTTAGGGAGTATGTGTAAGTATTTAATGGCTAATGCTGTTAAAATTCTTTTTCCTTTTTCTGTTTTAGGTTTTGGTAATGTTGTAGGTAATGGATTTTATTATGATTTTGAGTTAGATTTTAAACTATCTTCTAAAATATTAGAAAAGTTAGAAAAACAGATATATTTTTTATTGGAAAAGCGTTTTTTAATTACAATTTTTTTATCTTCTGCTGAAAAGGTAAAAAAAATATTTTTTAATAACGAGTATAAAATTAATTTAATAAATAAAACTTATGAAAGTAATATATATATATATAAGTGTGGATCTTTTTTAGATATTTGCAATAATATTTATAAAATATTTTTTAAAAATGCATTTTTCCTTAAATTAATTAAGGTATCTGGAGCCTATTGGATGGGCAATTCTTCTAATATAATGTTACAAAGAATAGAAGGATTTGTGTCATTTAAATATGAACAATTAAATGATTATATTTTATCTTTAAATGATGTTAGAGATCATAGATTATTAGGTAAAAAATATGATTTATTTCATTTTCAAAATGATACATGTGGTATGATTTTTTGGCATAAAGATGGATGGATAATATATCAAGAAATAATTAAATATTTACGTAATATATTTTTTTTTAATAATTATTTAGAAGTAAATACTCCACAATTGATAAATAAAAATTTATGGAAAATGTCTGGACATTTGGATAAATTTTCTGAAAATATGTATTCACTTTTTTCTGATAATGATTTTTTTATTTTAAAGCCTATGAATTGTCCAGCACATGTGCAAATTTTTAAAAATTCTATTAAAAGTTATAAAGATTTACCTATTAAGTATTGTGAATTTGGATCGTGTTATAGAAAAGAATTTTCTGGTGCTTTACATGGTATTATGAGAGTTAAGAATTTTATACAAGATGACGGACATATTTTTTGTACTGAAAATCAAATTCAAAGAGAGGTTATTTTATTTATTAAATCTTTATTTGTTGTTTATAAAAAATTCTTATTTAAAAATATTTTGATTAAATTGGCAACTCGCCCTGAAAAAAGAGTTGGAGAAGATTTTATTTGGGATAAAGCAGAAAAATCTTTAGTTTTAGCATTAAATAAATTAAATTTAAATTATTTTATTTGTAAAGGAGAGGGAGCTTTTTATGGCCCAAAAATAGAATTTACTTTAAAAGATAATATTGGTAGGTTATGGCAGTGCGGAACTATACAAGTAGATTTTTTTATTCCTAAAAGATTAAATTCTTATTATATTAATAGGTATGGGTTTAAACAATTTCCTATTATTTTACATAGGGCTATTATAGGTTCTATAGAGAGATTTATGGGAATATTGTTAGAGGATAATTTTGGTAATTTTTCTTTATGGTTATGTCCTATTCAAATAATTGTTTTGAATATAACTGCCAATGAAATAAGTTATTCTAAAAAAATTTGTGATTTTTTAAAAAAAGAGAATATAAGAGTATCTTTTGATTTTAAAAATGATAAAATATCGTTAAAAATACGTAATGCTAGTATTAGAAGAATTCCGTATTTGTTGATTGTTGGTAAAAATGAAGTAACAAATGAATTAGTTTCTGTTAGAACGAGAGATTCAAATGATCTTGGAGCTATGAAAATTGATATTTTTTTAAATATGTTTAATTTATGTTTATTTAATTGAGAGGTATTTATTATAAAAGAATGTAATAAAAATAAAATTAATAGTCAAATTGATGCTAAAGAATTAAGACTTATAGGCGAGGATGGAAAACAGATAGGGATTGTTAGTTTACAAGATGCATTAAAAATGGCATTTGATTCTTTGTTGGATTTAGTTGAGATACAACCGAATTCTATTCCGCCTGTAGCAAGATTGATGGATTATGGAAAATTTATATTTAAACAAAATAAACAAAATATTGTTTCAAAAAAGAAACATATAAAAGTTAAAGTTAAAGAAATTAAATTTAGGCCTAATACGGATGTTAATGATTATGAAGTTAAATTAAAAAATATTATTAATTTTTTAAATGAAGGTAATAAAGTTAAAGTTATTGTTTATTTTAGAGGGAGAGAAATGATGCATAAAAATCTTGGAAATAAACTTTTAGATAGAGTTTGTAATGATATAAAAGAAGTTGGAATTGTGTCATTTTATCCTAAATTGGAAGGAAAACAGTTAATTATGATTATTTCTTCTAAAAAAATTAATGTTAATAAATCAGGTGGGATAGAAAATGCTCAAAATTAAAACGCATCGTGGCGCATCAAAGCGCATAAAAAAAACGGGAAATGGTAATTATAAACATAAGCAGTCTCATTGTAGGCATATATTAACAAAAAAAAGTACAAAAAGAAAAAGACATTTGAGAGGATTAAAATTTGTTAAAAAATGTCAAATTGGATTAATAGATCAAATGTTACCTAATTGTTAAATTATTATGTTAAGGATATAAATAAATGGCAAGAGTTAAAAGAGGTGTAGTATCAAAACAACGCCATAAAAAAGTATTATTGAAAGCTAAAGGATATTATGGTGCTAGAAGAAAAGTTTATAGAGTAGCAAAACAAGCTGTAATTAAAGCTGCTCAATATGCTTATAGAGATAGAAAACAGCGTAAGAGACAGTTTAGAAATTTATGGATAATTAGAATAAATGCTGCTGTTAGAAAAATGAATATTTCTTATAATTTATTTATTTTTGGATTAAAAATTTCTAATATACATTTGAATAGAAAAATTTTATCTAATATGTCTATTTTTAATTTTGATTCATTTGAAGAAATTGTTTTGTTTGTAAAAAAAAAATTGACAAATTATAATTTATTTTATAAAACTATTATTAGTTAAAAGTTTTTAGTTAGAAAATTATTTATGATTAATATAAGAGCTTTATTATTAAATATATTAAATAATGTTGATAAATTTGATAATATTGATGATTTAAATGTTTTTAAGTCTATTTTTTTTGGTAAAAATGGTATAATTACAAAAAAATTGAAATTTTTGAAATATAATAGTCATGAATATAAATTATTTTATGGTAAAATTTTTAATGAATTTAAAACTTTATCTTTATTAAATATTAAAATTAGAGAAAAATTTTTGTTTTATTATAAAAATTTAAATGTTATAGATTATACTTTACCTTCCAGAGGGTATAAAATGGGGTCTTTTCATCCAGTTACTATGACAATAAGAAAAATAGAATCTTTTTTTTTACAATTGGGATTTAGAATTGTTTCAGGGCCAGAAATGGAAGATGAATACCATAATTTTGAAGCACTTAATATTTCTTCAGATCATCCTGCAAGGGATATGCATGATACATTTTATTTTACTAATGGTAAGTTATTAAGAACTCATACTTCGGCGATACAAATTAGAGAAATGTTGTCTTCTGTTCCGCCCTTTAAATTAATTTCTTTAGGAAAGGTGTATAGAAGAGATCATGATAATACTCATACACCGATGTTTCATCAAATTGAAGGTTTAGTAGTAGATAAAGATATTACTTTTTTATATTTAAAAAATTTAATAAATGAATTTCTTGAAAATTTTTTTACTAAAAAATTGATAACTAGATTTAGATCTTCTTATTTTCCTTTTACTGAACCATCAATGGAGGTTGATATAGAATGCTTTAATTGTTATGGAAAAAAATGTAAACTTTGTAGTTATAGTGGGTGGATTGAATTATTAGGTTGTGGTATTGTTGATCCAATTGTTTTGAATAATTGTAATATAGACCATGAAATATATTCTGGAATAGCTTTTGGTGTTGGAATTGATAGATTGTCAATGTTATTTTATAATATTGATGATTTAAGGTTACATTTTGAGAATAATGTAGAATTTTTAGAACAGTTATAGTATTATTTGGATTATTTATGAAAATTTGTAAAACTTGGCTTACTGAATATATATTTTTTAATATTGATATGGAAATTTTGATTACTAAATTCAGTTTATTTGGTTTTGAAATAGATCATTGTAATAAAAAATTTGTAGATATAAATATTTTACCTAATCGTGGAGATTGTTTAAGTTTATATTTTATTTCGAAAGAAATTTTTTCTATATTTTATGTTGATTGTATTTTAATGAAAAATATAAATATAAATATAAATGTGTTATTTAAATTTTGTATAAAAAAAATTTTTAATATTGATGATTCACTTTTATATTATGAGCATAAAATTATAAGTGGTGTACAAAAAAATTTAATTACTCCAAAATATATTAAAAATAGACTTGTTAATTCTGGAGTTACTCCATCTTTTTTTTTAATTGATTTAATTAATTATATTTTTTTAGAATTAGGTCAGCCATTAGATATTTATGATTATGATTTATTGATAAATGATTTGTACATTGAAAAAGTTAATAATAAATATTTATTTGATGGGAAAATTTTTTATAATGATAATATTTTAATTACTAGAGATGCTTATAATTTATTATCTATATCTGGTATTAAAAATGTTGAAAAATATAATATTACAAAAAGTACTAATTGTTTTATTGTAGGTGCCGGATGTTATAATTTTAAAAATATAAGATATTCTTCTAAATGTTTAAATACAATTACCAATTCAAGTTATAGATTTGAAAGAAATATTGTTGTAGGAATTCAAAATTATTCTATCAAACGTATTTCTTTTCTCTTTTATGTTAATAGATGTGAAGTTGGTGTATCTACCATTTATGAAAAAATTAGTAATTTATATAATAGTAAAATAATTTTAAGATTTTATTATATAAATAGAATTTTAGGAATTCGTTTTTCAATTTTGGATTTAGAACTTATTTTTAAAAAATTATATATTGTTTTTTTTAAAATATATGATGGATGGAATTTATTAATTCCTAAAATTAGACAAGATATTTTTAGAGAAATTGATATTGTTGAAGAAATAATTAGAATATATGGAATAGAAAATTTATCTCATGATTCTTTAAATTATAATTTAAATTTAAAGTATGTTATAAATAATGAAATTTATTTTATTAAATTTTCTCTAATAAATAAAGGATATTATGAAGTAATAAATTATAGTTTTATTAATGATAAACTTGAAAAATTATTAAATCCTGTTGTTACTAATTTAATTTTACAAAATCCTATTTCTTATGATATGAATGTTATGAGAACTACTTTAGTAGGTGGATTATTAACAAATTTGAAATATAATTTATCTAGACAAAAAAATAATATTAAATTTTTTGAAATGGGAAAGGTGTTTGTATTTGATGATAAAATTGGTTGTTTTTGTGAAAAAACTTTAATTAGTGGCGTTTGTATTGGCAATATATTTTATGATCAATGGGGAGTAAAAGCTAAAAAAATAGATTTTTTTGATGTTAAAAATGATATAGAATTTTTATGTTATTCAGTTAATAAAAATTATAACATATCTTTTATTAGTTCATTAGTGTCATATTTAAATATAAATGAAAGTGTAAGTATATATATTAATGGAATTTTTTTAGGTTTTATGGGATTAATTAAATTTTATATATTATCTTATTTATGTATTGATGTGGCTGTTTATTCATTTGAAATTAATTTAGATAAATTATTGTGTAATAATTTTAAAAATTTTATTAAGAAACCTTCAAAATATCCTTGTGTTAGTAGGGATTTAACTTTTTTATTGAAAGATTGTATTTTAGTTGGAGACATATTAAATGTAATTTCTAATATTAATAGTATTATTTTAAAAGATGTATTAGTATTAAATTTATATAAGGGAATTGAAATACCTAAATTTTATAAAAGTATTTCTTTTAGATTTTTAATGCAATCACAAGATTTTACATTAATAGATGATCTTGTTAATTTAGAAATTAATAAAATAATAAACATTTTATATGAAAAATATGAAGCTGTTTTAAGATAATAATTTTTATTTATTTTATATTTTAATAATTTAGTGTTATTGTATGATGTACAAAAAGTTTGTTGTAAAAATTTAGTGTATATATATAAAAATAAAGAATATGAGATATGAAAAAAATAATTTTAGATTTAGAGACTACTGGTTTATTCATTTCTAATAGACATAGAATTGTAGAAATTTGTTGTTTGGAGATTATTGATAGGAAAATAACTGGTAGAAAATTTCATACATATTTAAATCCACAAAGGAAAATAGATGCAGCTGCTTCTAAAATTACTGGTATTAAGGATTTTTTTTTGTTAGATAAACCATTTTTTAAAAATATAGTAGATGAATTTTTAGATTTTATTATAGGTTCTGAGTTGATAGTTCATAATGCTAAATTTGATATTGGTTTTATAAATTATGAATTATTATTATTAAATCATAAAATTAAAGATATAAAAAATCATTTGGTTGTTTTTGATACTTTGATTTATTCTAGAAAATTATATCCAGGGAAAAAAAATAATTTAGATGCCTTAGCAGAACGTTGTAAAATAATAGTTAAAAGAAAATATCATGGAGCTCTACTAGATGTCATTATATTAGCTAGAATTTATTTTATCATCACTATGATGCAAGTTCCTGTGTTATTTAAATGTAATATTGAAAATAAATTTGAAAATAAATTTGAAATTAAGTCATTTAATGAAAGTAAGTTTATGATTAATAAAAAATATGCTACTTGTGAAGAAAAGGGTGATCATATAAATTTTATTAATTATATAGAACAAAAAATTTATAAAAAGTAATTTTATTTAAATTTTTTTTGTGTGGTATATTTTAGTTTGTTTATATTGTGTGTTTTATTTATGATGTATATTAGAAATTTTTTGATTATTGCTCATGTTGATCATGGTAAATCTACTTTAGCAGATAGATTTATTCAAATATGTGATGGGTTAAATAGTAGAGAGATGCAAGAACAAGTTTTAGATTCTATGGATCTTGAACGTGAGCGTGGAATTACTATTAAAGCGCAATGTGTAACTTTGATTTATAATTCGCTAAATGGAAATCAATATAAATTAAATTTTATTGATACTCCAGGGCATGCTGATTTTTCTTATGAGGTTTCTCGTTCAATGTTTGCATGCGAGGGAGCTATATTAATTGTAGATGCTACGCAAGGAGTAGAAGCTCAAACAGTTGCTAATTGTTATCTAGCTTCTGATAATAATTTAGTTATTATTCCTGTTTTGAATAAGGTAGATTTATTGCATGTTGATATTGAGAGAACTAAAAAAGAAATTGAGGAAATAATTGGAATTGATTCAAAAAATGCATTAAAAATTAGTGCTAAAAGTGGAATTGGAGTAATTGATTTGTTAGAAGAAATTATTGTTAAAATTCCATTTCCTGTTGGAGACATAAATTCTCCTTTAAGATCTTTAATAATTGATTCTTGGTTTAATGAGTATCAAGGAGTTGTGTCATTAATTAGAGTTAAAGATGGAGTAGTAAAAAAGGGAGATAAAATTTTTATAGTATCTAGTCAAGATGTATGCCTTGTTGAAGAAGTGGGAATTTTTACTCCTAAAAAAGAAAAAATTGATAAATTGCAAGCTGGAGATGTTGGTTATATAATAGCTGGCATTAAAAATATTGATGTAGTTCTTGTTGGTGATAGTATTATACATTATGCATATAAAGATATTATTAAACCTTTGCCTGGATTTCAAATTATAAAACCAAAAGTGTATGCTGGTGTTTTTCCGATTATTTCTACAGATTATGAAAATTTTAGAGTTGGATTAAATAAATTAAAGCTTAATGATTCTTCTTTAATATATGAGCCAGAATTTTCTGAAGCGTTAGGATTTGGATTTCGATGTGGATTTTTAGGATTATTGCATATGGATATAGTAAAAGAAAGATTGAAAAGGGAATATGATTTAGATCTTATTATTTCTTCTCCTACTGTTGTATATAGAATTTTAACTAAAAATGGAAATATTAAATATATAACTAATCCTTCTAAATTATATTTTTATGGTCCAATAAAAGAAATAGCGGAACCTTTTGTTGTTGTTACCATATTGTCTATTAAAGATTACTTAGGGAATATAATATCAGTTTGTATAAATAGAAGAGGTATACAAAAAGAAATAATATATTTTGGTAGACATGTGTCCATTGTTTATGAATTACCTATGAGTGAAGTTGTTTTAGATTTTATTGATACAATAAAATCAGTTAGTAAAGGATTTGCATCATTAGAATATGATTTTACAGAATATAAAGTATCTAATTTGGTAAAATTAGATATACTTATAAATGGAATTATTGCTGATTCTTTATCTTTAATTATGCATTATGATGATGCATATAGAAAAGGTAAGAAAATTATAGATTGTATTAGCAAAATAATTCCTAAACAATTATTTGATATAGTCATTCAGGCATCTATAAATAATAATATTATATCTAGAGCTTCTATAAAAGCTTTGCGAAAAAATGTTATTGCTAAATGTTATGGAGGAGATATTACTAGAAAAAGAAAATTATTGGATAAACAAAAAATAGGAAAAAAAAAAATGAAAAATATTGGTAAAGTTAATATACCGTCTGAAGCTTTTTTAGCTGTTTTAAAAATTAATAAGGAAGGAAAATGATTTTTGAAAATTTTTTTATTTTTATTATATTGTTATTTTTTTTAATTATATTAATTGATATCTTATTTATAAAAAATGATAAAAAATTTTTGAAATTTAATATTTTTGTAAAATTTATTAAATATATTATGCCTATTATTTTATTTTTATTTGTATTTAGATCTTTTATTATAGAACCTTTTAGAATACCATCTAGATCTATGGTTCCAGCCCTATTTGATGGAGATTTTATATTAGTTAATAAATTCATATATGGGGTAAGGATACCAATAATAAACAAAAAAATTATTGATATATCTTCTCCTAAAATAGGAGATATGATTGTTTTTAAACATTTTAGTGGAAAAAATTTTGTAAAAAGAGTAATAGGTTGTCCTGGTGATCATATAAAATATGATAATGAAAATTTATATGTTAATAATAATTTATTTATTAAATTATATTTTTCTGAAGATGTTGACGTGAGTCATGATAGTATTAATATTTTTCCTATTGAATCTTATAAAGAGGAATTTTGTGATGATAAGTATCATAATATTTATTTGAGACCATGGTTTGCAAATGCTTTTTATATAAATAACAATATCATTGTTCCAAATAATAGTTATTATGTTATGGGAGATAATCGTAGTACAAGTCATGATAGTCGATCTTGGGGCGTTGTGAAAGATGATGATATTGTGGGGCAAGTTTTTTTTGTGTGGTTTAGCTGGGATCTTTATTATAAAGATATAAGATGGAATAGAATTTGTATTAATGTATTATAAATTTTATGATTGAATTATATTGTGGATCAGTTATTATTCTTGGTAAATCTAATGTTGGAAAATCTACTTTATTAAATACCTTAATGGGGGAAAAAGTTTCAATAATGTCTAATAAGTGTAATACTACTCAAAAAGATATTTTTGGTATTTATACTTATATGAATAATCAAATAATATTTATTGATACACCTGGGTATAAAAATTTTAATGATAAAAATTTTATAAATAATTCTATTAATAAAATTGTTAATTCTGATATTGTTTTGTATGTTATTGATCCGTTTTATTGGAATTTTCATGATGATGAATTTATTAAAAAATTAAAAGAATTGAAATCAATTGTAATATTAGTGATCAATAAAATTGATAAATTGAATTATAAATTATTTTTACTTTATAGAATAAAACATATTGTTATGAAATATAATATTTATGATGTTATTCCTGTATCTGCCGTTAAACATTTGTATATAGATATTTTAAGAAAAAAAATAATTTCTTATTTACCTATTATGAATCATTTATATCCTGTTTATAAAAAGGTTATTATTGACATTAAATTTTATTTAATTGAAATTATTAGAGAAAAATTAATAAATATTTTAAAGCAAGAATTATCTTATACATTAAAAATTAATATAAATAATCTTTTTATAAAAAAAAATATTGTTGTTATAGATGCATATATTTTAAGTTATAAATCTTCTCAAAAAGGTATTTTATTAGGTAATAAAAATAATATAATTAAAATTGTTAGTAAAAAATCAAGAATAAGTATGGAAAATTATTTAGAAAAAAAAGTTTTTTTAACTTTATGGATAAAAATGATAATTAAATAGATTTTTTTATATTAATATTTTTATGAATTTTTACATTTATTGTTGTTATTAAATTATTTTTGGGTGTGTTATTATGAATATAAATGTAATATTGGGTATGTCAGGAGGTGTAGATTCGTCAGTTGCTGCTTACATATTGAAAAAAAAGGGATATAATGTTATTGGTATTTTTATGATAAATTGGGATGAGAAAAATGTTTCTTATTGTACAGTAGCAAAAGATCTTGTAGATACGCAAAAGATATGTAAGTTTTTAAATATAAAACTTCATGTTGTTAATTTTTCCTTTGATTATTGGCAAGAAGTATTTTTTTATTTTTTAAATGAATATAAAATTGGTAAAATTCCTAATCCTGATATTGTATGCAATAGTAGAATAAAATTTAACATTTTTTTAGAATATAGTAAATATTTAGGAGCAGATTTCATTGCAACTGGCCATTATGCAATGATAAAATATATTAAGAATAATTATTTTTTATATAAATCTTTTGATTTAAATAAAGATCAAACATATTTTTTATATAAATTAAGGCAATGGCAATTAAAATATATAATATTTCCTCTATATAAATATAATAAATTTTTTATTAGACAGTTAGCTGTAAATGTTGGATTATATAATTGCATGAAAAAAGATAGTAATGGTATTTGTTTTGTTGGTAAGGCTGATTTTAAAAATTTTTTAAAAAAATATATTTCTGTTTGTTATGGTTTTATAACAAATTTTTATAATAAACAATTTGGAATACATGAAGGTATAATGTTTTATACATATGGACAAAAGAAAAATTTAAATAATAAATGTTTTTTATTTAATTTACAGTATATTGTTGATAAATACTTATATAAAAATGAATTAATTATTTCAAATAAAAATAGGTTGTATACCTATTATTGTATTATTAAAGATGTTAATTTTATTAATAAATTTTTATTTTTTAATATAAAATGTTATGTTAAATTACGACACAGTTATGTTATGGAAAAATGTAAATTGAAATATTTAACTGGCAATCTATTTATTATTGAATTTTATTTTGCTCAAGATTATATTTCTTCAGGGCAATCAGTAGTTTTTTATAAAAATAATATTTGTTTTGGTGGAGGGATTGTTTCTAATGTTGGGTTAACTTTTGTTTAATTTACATTTGAAATTTAAATTTATCATTTTTTTCTAGAAGTTTTTTAATAATAATCCATATTGTTTTATTGTTTATATTAAGTAATAATTTTTTTCTTATTTTATAAAATAAGATTTTTGCTTTTTTTGATTTAATGAAATTTTTTATTGAATTGTTCCTAAAATTATATTTATTTATAGCAAAATTGTTATATAAAAAGTCATTTTTTTTATAATTTAGTTGCATTAATATTGGAAATTGTGTATTTGAATATAGTATTATTTTATATTTATTTTTCCAGGTATATAAAAATTTTAATATTTTTTTGGATATAATTGGCATATCTATTGTTAATAGTAAAATTTTTCTACTTTTTTTTAAATAATTAAAATATGTAATTATGGTATATAATGCTCCCATTGGTCCTATATTAAATATTATATCTGGTATATTCAGATATAATTTTATATTGCTATTTATATATATATTATTGGATTTTATTTTTTCAACAATATAATATTTATAATGATTTATTAATAAATTATTTTTTATAAAAATATTACTCTTATTATAGTTCATCCTTTTTGATGTGCCATTTGCCAAAATGATTATAAAATTATATTGCATATATTTATTTTAATTTTTTTCTGTTATTCCATAATTTGTTTATTGAATATCTCCATATAATTCTAACTAATATATTGCCTATGATTGCACTTGTTATTCCACAAATTAAGCATCCTAATAAAAACGGCTTCCATATATCATGTACTGCTGTTGAAAAATATGTAAATGATAATTCTATGTTTGTGTTATGAAATGGTGATGATAAAATCCAAGATCCTATTTTATAAGCGAAAAAAAATAATGGGGGCATTGTTATTGGGTTTGTTATCCAAACTAATGCTATAGATATTGGTAAATTAGCTTTTAAAAATATTGCTATTGCAGCTGATAGAATCATTTGAAATGGAATTGGTATCCAGGCGCAAAACAATCCTATAGAAAAGGCTTTTGCTACAGAATAACGGCGAAAACTCCATAATAAAGGATTATATATAATATTACCAAAAATTTTAAAATGTTTGTTTTCTAATATATCTTTTTTTTTTGGTATTAATTTTTTTAATTTTTCATAAAACATATTTATAATCTTATTTTATTAATTATTCAGTGATATTTATGTTTATGTAAGGTGATTGTACATAAATAAAATTTATTGTATCATATTTAGCATATATTTGGTAATTGGAATATAATATGGTATTTAATCTTGCGTGTCCACTTTGTTACAGTAAATTATTTTATAACAAAACGAATGATACGTTTGTTTGTTTAACTGATAATATTATATACGATGTTGTTGATGGTGTTCCTAAAGTGTTAATGCCATTATTTTAATTTATGTTTTATAAACGATGTTATAATAAATATGTAAAGAATGTCTATTATTATGAAAATTATAATATTTAGTTCTAAATTTTTTATGAATCCATATGTATGTAATCCAGTATTTAGAAAATTTATTCCGAACCATGCTATTATAGTAATTGTATTTAGTAAACAAATTCCTATTAAAAATGATATATTTGATAATATATTTGATATTTTTCCATGGATTAATAAAAGTATCCATAAATTGATTAATAATGCGCCATTTTCTTTTGGATCCCATCCCCAAAATCTTCCCCATGATTGATCTGCCCAGATTCCACCTAATATTGTTCCTGTAAATGAAAAAAATAATGATATTATCAATATATCCATGATGTTTTTGAGTGTATCGTTGGATAGCTTTTTATTTTTATATATTTCTAATAAGTGATAATGTGCTAAAAAACTTGTAAAAATACAAAAACTATATCCAATTGTTATTGTTATAACGTGTGTTGATAACCAAAAATTTGTATTTAAAACTGCTGATACTACTTTAATATTGTCTATATAATTTTCATATTTATTACTTATATATAATATTAGTATATTTATAATACTTATTAATAGTATGTTTATATAAATTTTTTTTAATTTTGAAAAATATATTGAAAATGTTGTTATAAATCCAACAAAAATTAAACTTTCATATAAAGTTGTTACTGGTGGCCTGTTTGTTATGTATATTCTCACTATAATAATAAAACAGTAAATTATTATATTTATATAGTATAAAATTTTAATATATATATCAAATATATTTTTTTTTATCATTATCTTTAATGATAAAAATAATAATATTGTTATATATATGAATATTAAAATATTTAATAAATTTATTTTATTATATATAATTTCTAAATAAATTTTATATTTTAATTTATTGGATGTTTTTTTGTATATTAATTTATATAAATTATTAAATGTTTTATCCCATTTTGTTTGATTATCATGATTATATGCATTTGTTAATTTTTTTAATAAAGTTAAATATTCGATATTATTAGTAAAATTTTTGTTATTTATAATTTCCCATGGAGAATACCATAGTATTTTATTATTTATTGGAGGTATTATTTTTAAAATATTTTTTTTTTTTTCTTTTGATAAAAAATATAATTCATTTGATATTTTTAATATATTTTTTTCTATTTCATTTATATTTAGTAGTTGTTTTTTTGATATTTTTTTTAAAATATCAGATAGAATATCTTTTTTTTTTAATATATCTATATAACAAAAATATTTTTTGTTTTTTAAATTTAATATTTTTAAAAGAGATTCATTTATATTAATTTTATATGTGATCATTGATAGTGATTGGCTAATATTCAAATAAATTAATATTTTTTTATGTAAATTTAATAATTTTTTTTGTAATTTATTTAATTTTTCAGGATTTATTTTATATAATTTATTTATTTGTATTATGTTTTTATTTAATATTTCGAATATTTCAAAAAAAGAGTAAAAATTTTTTTTGGATAATTTTAATAATTTTATTAAATCATTATTTATAAAAAAAATATCATCTTTATAAGCTTCATATGGATTAAATATTATTTTTGAAAACCAGGTGGTGGAGTTTAGATGTTTATATGTATAATTTTTATGTATATTGATTAAACTTATTTTTGAAAAAGTATCTAATGGTTTTATTCTTCCTTCATGAAAGATTGGTATTTTTTTTAAATTATTTGTGTTTATAGTTGCATTAACATAACTTATTGATAAAATTATATTTATTATAATTATTTTTAATATTATTTTGTACATATGTATCTTCTATTTATTATATTAATTAATAAGCCAAAGCAAATTATAGAACTGGCTATATAAGGGAAAAAGGAAAATTTATTTTTTACAATTGTTAAAATTGTAGCTTTAATTTTATCTTTTTCAATAAAAGCTGTTTGATAAAAAGTATACCCATCATATTTTAATGGATTATTCATTTTTATTGTAGTATTTAAATTTTTTTTGTTATTTTTAATAGTAATTATAGATTTGAATTTATTAGAAATATGTGTTCCAGGATAATTTTTTTTTTTAAATTTATGTAAACTTATATAAAATGGAAGTTTATATTTTTTATCTTTTATTTGAATATAATATTTTTTATTTTTATATTTAAAAATTTTATATATTGATAAATTTTCATTTATATTGTACCAATTCTTTTTGGGATATATATCAAAAAAAAAATTTTTTACATTACTTAATGCATTAAAATTTAATGATATAAATTTATTGTTAATTAAATTTTTTTTAATTAAATAATAATTTTTATTGTTTTGTGTTATCTTAAATAAGAATGGTAATGAGATTTTGTCGATTATATTTTTTTTTGTTATTTTTATTTGTATGCTTTTTGTAAAATGTGAAATTTTAATTATTTGTTTATTTGTACAATTGTAATAATTGTTTTTTTCATTTTCATATAGTAATAAATTACCTTCTTTTATATATGTATTTAAAATCATTCCACAAAATATTAATAAGAATGATCCTATATGGATAATTAATGATGTTATATTTTTTTTAAATTTATCTTTATAAATTTTAATATATAAATTTAATATAATTAAAAAAGTTATTGTTAATCCCCCAGGTAATGGTATCTTATTATATAAAAAAAATATATATGACGCAAAATATTCTTTTTGCGCATAAAATGGATTTAGATTTTTTTGCGCAATTGTACCTATCACTAATAAAAATATAAAATATAAAGTTAAATAACAAAATAATCTAGTGCTTGATAGTATTTTAATAATCATATTTATTATTATTTATTTTCATAAATAGGCTCAACATCTAATAATATTATTATGGTATAATATACTTAAGTATATGAATATACAACATTTTTGTATATTTTGTATTTTATTTAATATGTATATATAGGTAAATATTAATATTGATATAAAAAAGACTGTTGTTGTTCTTAAAAAGATATTATATTTTTTTTGAATAATTATATTATTATTTTTTTTGATCACATATATGGTATATGTTTATTATATTTTAGTTATGTAGTTTTATGCATAATAATTGATTTAAATTTTTTATATTATATATATCATGTATAATGAAAAATCTAGAGAATAATTTAAAATTATAATGAGGTTAATTTTATGCAAACTGGAAAATTAAAAGATTGGGATGTGGAAAATGAATTATTTTGGCAAGAAACTGGAAAGTTTACTGCAAAAAGAAATTTATTTTGTTCTATTCCATGTTTATTTGTGGCATTTTCTGTATGGCTTATATGGTCTGTTGTAGCAGTTCGTCTTAATTCTGTAGGATTTAATTTTACTCAAAATCAATTATTTACTTTAGCAGCGATTCCAGGATTATTTGGTGCTACTTTGAGGATATTTTATTCATTTGTAGTTCCTATATTTGGTGGAAGAACATGGACTGTGTTTAGTAATTTTTCTTTAATTTTTCCATCAGTATTGATTGGAATTTTTATTCAAGATCCTACAACTAGTTATACTACAATGATTTTTTTAGCTGCGTTATGTGGATTAGGAGGAGGAAATTTTGCTTCTTCTATGTCTAACATTAGTTTTTTTTATCCTAAAAAATTGCAAGGTACAGCTTTAGGGTTAAATGCTGGAATTGGAAATTTAGGAGTTAGTGGTCTTCAATTTGTAGCTCCTTTGGTTATATGTTATGGTATATTTGGTGAAATTGGAGGAAGTTCTCAAATTCTTTCTAATGGTAAAATAATTTGGTTACAAAATGCAGCATATATATGGATTTTACCTATTATTATTTCCACTTTATTTGCTTATTTATATATGGATAATTTACCCAATATTAAATATTCATTGATATCACAATTTATTATTTTTAAAAGAAAACATATGTATTTAACAACCTGGTTGTATATTATGTCTTTTGGTTCTTTTATAGGATATTCTTCAGCCTTTCCTTTATTGATTAAATTTCAATTTCCTGACATTGATCCATTAAAATATGCATTTTTAGGACCAATGGTAGGAGCTATTATTAGACCTTTTGGTGGATATATTTCGGATAAATTTGGTGGGGCTGTAATTACATTTATTGATTTATTATTTATGATTTTTGCTGTTTTGGGTGTTATTTATTTTACAAATCCAGAAACTAAAAATTTTTTGGGATTTTTTATTATGTTTATGATTTTGTTTACTACAACTGGTATAGCTAATGGGTCTGTTTTTCAGTTAATTCCTATGTATTTTTCTTCTAAAGAAAGTGCTGCCGTATTAGGATTTTCTTCAGCCATTGCTGCTTATGGAGCTTTTTTAATACCTAAATCATTTGGGTTATCTATACAAATGACAAAAACGCCTAATTTTGCGTTATATTGTTTTATTGTATATTATATTACTTGTTTAGTTATTACTTGGTGGTATTATTTAAGAAATACTAAATAATATAATAATTTAAATTAAAGGATATTTTATGAGCAATTTTTTAAATAAATTAAATTTTTTTTCTGAAGAAGTGGATTTGTTTTCAAAGAGTCATGGTATTAGAACTAATGAAAATCGTGATTGGGAACGTTCATATAGACAGCGTTGGCAACATGATAAAGTAGCTAGATCTACTCATGGTGTTAATTGTACTGGCTCTTGTAGTTGGAAAATTTATGTTAAGAGAGGATTTATTACTTGGGAAACTCAAGCAGTTGATTATCCTAGAACAAGGTATGATTTACCTAATCATGAGCCTCGTGGTTGTCAAAGAGGCGCGAGTTATTCGTGGTACATATATAGTTCAACAAGATTGAAATATCCTCTCATAAGAGGAACGTTATTTAAATTATGGAAGAATTTAAAATCTATTTATAATGAACCTGTAGAAACATGGAAAAATATAGTAGAAAATTCGGAAAATTATTTACAATATAAGTATACTAGAGGGTTTGGTGGATTTATTAGAATTGATTGGGATGAAGTTGCTGAAATTATTGCAGCAGCAAATATATATACTATTAAAAAATATGGGCCTGATAGAATAATAGGTTTTTCTCCTATTCCTGCAATGTCTATGGTTTCTTATGCTGCTGGTAGCAGATACTTATCTTTAATAGGTGGAGTTTGTTTAAGTTTTTATGATTGGTATTGTGATTTACCTCCTAGTTCTCCACAAGTTTGGGGGGAGCAAACTGATGTTCCTGAAAGTGCAGATTGGTATAATTCTATGTATATAATTGCTTGGGGATCAAATGTTCCTCAAACAAGAACTCCAGATGCACATTTTTTTTCTGAAGTAAGATATAAAGGAGCAAAAACTGTAGTTGTTACTCCAGATTATAGTGAAGCTTCTAAATTATCAGATTGGTGGTTGGCTCCAATACAAGGAACGGATTCTGCTATGGCTATGGCAGTTGGTCATGTTATTTTAAAAGAATTTTATTTGAATGAAAAAATTAAAGATTCATATTTTCATAAATATGTTAAACAATATTCTGATATGCCTTTTTTAGTATTATTAAAAAAAACTGATAATTTTTTTGTGCCTGATAGATTTATTCGTGTTTCAGATTTTTCTAATAATTTAGGAATTGAAAATAATTCCGATTGGAAAACTGTTGTTATAGATAAAAATAGTAATGATATTGCTGTTTTAAATGGTTCTATAGGAACACGTTGGGGTGAAAATGGATTATGGAATTTAAAGCTTAAAGACGTAAGATCTGGAAAAGATGTTGACCCTGAAATTACTTTTTTTGAAAAATATGATGAAATACAAAGCGTTGCTTTTCCTTATTTTGTTTCTGATAAAAAATATAATCATTTTTTCTTTAGTAATACTTCACACGAAGAAATTTTGTGTAGAAATGTTCCTGTTAAAAAGTTAAAACTTAAAAATAAAGATGTTTATGTAGCTACTGTTTTTGATTTACTTGTAGCAAATTATGGAATTGATCGTGGAATAGGTGGAACTAATGTAGCGGAGTCTTATTATGATGATGTTCCTTATACGCCTCTTTGGCAAGAAAAAATAACAAAAGTTGATAAAAATGATGTTATAAAACTTGCAAAAGAATTTGCATTGAATGCTTTACAAACAGAAGGTAAATCAATGGTTATAATAGGTGCTGCTATGAATCATTGGTATCATATGGATATGAATTATAGAGGAATTATTAACATATTAATGTTATGTGGATGCATAGGAAAAAGTGGTGGTGGCTGGGCTCATTATGTTGGTCAAGAAAAATTACGACCACAAGCTGGGTGGTTACCATTAGCTTTTGGATTAGATTGGATTAGACCTCCTAGACAAATGAATGGAACATCTTTTTTTTATGCTCATAGTAATCAATGGAGATATGAAAAATTAATAATGAATGATGTTTTATCTCCTTTATCTGATAAAATGAAATGGAAGGGAATGACATTTATAGACTGTAATGTAAAATCTGAAAGAATGGGATGGCTTCCTTCCGCTCCTCAATTATCTGAAAATCCTATTAATATATTCAAAAAAGCTAAAAATAATAATCAAACTTGTGTAGATTACGTTGTTTCTAATTTAAAAAATAATAATTTATATTTTGCTTCTGAAGATTTGGATAATTTTAGCAATCATCCTAAAAATATGTTTATTTGGAGGTCAAATTTATTAGGATCTAGTGGTAAAGGTCATGAATATTTGTTAAAACATTTAATTGGTGCCCAAAATGGGGTTATGAATAAAAATTTGGGAGAATTAAATTCTGATAAACCTGTGTTTGTTAAATGGCATGAAGATGAAAAACTTGGTAAATTAGATTTACTTGTAACTTTAGATTTTCGTATGTCTACAACGTGTTTATATTCTGATATTGTTTTACCTACAGCATCTTTTTATGAAAAAAATGATTTAAATACCAGTGATATGCATCCTTTCATTCATCCATTATCTGCTGCAATAGATCCTGTTTGGGAATCTAAAAGTGATTGGGAAATATATAAATTTATAGCGAAAAAATTTTCTGATATTGTTGTTGGGCATTTAGGAAAAGAAAAAGATATAGTTTTAGTTCCATTACTTCATGATACTCCTACAGAATTAGGACAGCCATTTGATGTAAAAGATTGGAAGCTTAATGAATGTGATTTGATTCCTGGAAAAACTACAGCAAGTATTCATGAAGTAGAGAGAGATTATGTTAATTTATATAATAATTTTACTTCATTAGGGCCTTTAATGGAAAAGTTAGGTAATTCTGTAAAAGGTATTAATTGGGATGCAAAAGAAGAAGTTAATTTTTTAAGACATGAAAATCAAATCAATAATTTTGGTAATGTAAAAATTGATACATCAATTGATGCTGCTGAAGTAATTTTAACTTTTGCTCCTGAAACTAATGGATCTGTTGCTGTTAAAAGTTGGATGGCTTTAAGTAAAAAAACTGGTATAGATCATTGTCACTTAATTTTAGAAAAAAAAGGAGTTCATTTAAGATTCAGGGATTTACAAGCACAGCCTCAAAAAATATTAACTGCTCCTACGTGGAGTGGAATTGAATCGGAACATGTTTCTTATAATTCTGGATATACAAATGTACATGAATTAATTCCTTGGAGAACTTTGACTGGAAGACAACAATTTTATCAAGACCATGAATGGATGAGAGAATTTGGAGAAACTTTATGTGTATATAAATCTCCTGTTAATACTCATAATATGAATCATTTTATAAAAGAAGGTATATCTCATAAGTATGTTACTTTGAATTTTATAACTCCTCATCAAAAATGGGGTATACATAGTACATATACAGAAAATTTGATAATGTTAACTCTTAGTAGAGGTGGACCTATAATATGGATCAGTGAAAACGATGCACGAAAAATTGATGTTTTAGATAATGATTGGCTTGAAGCATACAATGTTAATGGTTCTATAATGGCTAGAGCTGTTGTCAGTCAAAGGGTTTGTGATGGAATGGCTTTAATGTATCATGCACAGGAAAAGATAGTTAATGCTCCTTTAGCTCCTATAAGCAAAATTAGGGGTGGAATACATAATTCTGTTACTAGAGTTTTAGTAAAACCAACACACATGATTGGAGGATATGCGCAGCAATCTTATGGTTTTAATTATTATGGCACTGTTGGTTCTAATAGAGATGAATTTATTATTGTAAGAAAATGTAAAGATATTAATTGGGGTGTTGAAAATAAAAATTTTGTTGATGGAGGAGAAGTATAATGAAAATTAGAGCACAAGTAGGGATGGTATTAAATTTAGATAAATGTATAGGTTGCCACACTTGTTCTGTTACATGTAAAAATGTTTGGACATCTAGAGAAGGGATTGAATATGCTTGGTTTAATAATGTTGAAACTAAGCCTGGCATTGGATATCCTAATGAATGGGAAACGCAATCTTTATGGAGAGGTGGATGGGTTCTTGATGATAATGGAGATTTAGTTCCAAATATAGGTGGAAAATTAACAATATTATCAAAAATATTATCAAATCCTCATTTACCTTCAATAGATGATTATTACGAACCTTTTACTTTTGATTATGGTTTTTTACAAAATGCACCCTTCTTAAAGTTTACACCCGTAGCAAGACCCGTGTCAATTATAACTGGTAAATATATGGACATAAAAACAGGACCTAATTGGGAAGAAATTTTAGGTGGTGAATTTAGCAAAAGAAGTAAAGATTATAATTTTAAAAATATAGAAAAAAATATTTATGGAGAGTTTAAAAATACTTTTATGATATATTTACCAAGATTGTGTGAACATTGTTTAAATCCAGCTTGTGTTGCAGTATGTCCAGCCAGTGCTATTTATAAGAGAGAAGAAGATGGAATTGTTTTAGTTGATCAAAATAAATGCAGAGGTTGGAGAATGTGCATTAGTGGATGTCCATATAAAAAAGTTTATTATAATTGGAAATCTGGAAAATCAGAAAAATGTACTTTTTGTTATCCTAGAATAGAATCTGGGCTTACAACTGTTTGTTCTGAAACATGTGTTGGTAGAATAAGATATGTTGGAATTATATTATATGATGCTGATAAAATATATGATATTTCATCTATAAAAAATGAAAAAGAATTATACGAAAAACAATTGGATATATTTTTAGATCCTAATAACTTGGAAGTTATAAAAGAAGCTAAAAAAGCAAATATTTCTGATGATTGGATTAAAGCTGCTCAGGATTCTCCAATTTATAAAATGGCAGTAAATTGGAAAATTGCTTTTCCTTTACATCCAGAATATAGAACTTTACCTATGGTATGGTATATTCCTCCTCTTAGTCCTATTCAAAATTTAATAAAGTTAAATAATGAGGAAAGTATGTTTCCTGAAGTTAATTCTTTGAGAATTCCAGTTCAATATTTGGCTAATTTGTTAACTGGAGGAAAAGTTGAGCCTATTGTTGAAGCATTAGAAAAAATGATTGCGATGCGTGTGTATATGAGATCCAAAATTGTTGATAATTTAGATAATATGGAAGTATTAAAAAAAGTTAAATTATCCAAAAATCAAGTTGAAGAAATGTACAGATATATGGCTATTGCAAATTATGAAGATAGGTTTGTTGTTCCAAGTGGAAAACCTGAATTATTTGTTGATGATTCATTTGCTTTTAGAAGTGGTCTTGGTTTTTGTCCGGAAGGGGAAAATTCTCAAAAAATAAATCTTTCTCTTTTCTCAAAAAGAAAAAATCTTTTTGGAGGCGATTAATAAAATAATGGTTAATACAAGTATTATTTATAAAATATTATCAATATTATTGATGTATCCAGATAATAATTTAAAATTTTCATTAAAAGATTTGTTATATGCTTTTGATAATGAAAAAATTTTATCAATAAATAGTCATGATGAGATTGTGTTTTTTATGAATTTTTTAATGAAGGAAGATTTATTGCTATTGCAACAATTGTATGTTGATACTTTTGATAGGAAAAAATTATATTCTTTATATTTATTTGAGCATATACATGGAGATTCTAAGGATAGAGGTCAAGCAATGGTTGATTTACAAAATATGTATATTTCTAATGGATATAAAATTTCTTCTTATGAATTGCCAGATTATTTACCTGTTTTTTTAGAATATTTATCGTTAATATCTCAAAAAGAAGCGGGGTATTTTTTAGGAGAAATTATTAATATAGTTATGATTATTGGCAATAGATTAAAAAATGTAAACAACATATATTATAAATTATTTTTTGCATTAGAAGAATTATCTGTTACAAAAGTTGATGAAAACATAATTAAATTAGCTTTATCTTATGAAGAAAAGATGAATTTTGGTGAAGAATTTGAATATAATTCTGATGAATTAACATTTCAAAATAATAGAAAAATTAGTAATAATTATTGAAGGAAGAAAAATAATGAGTAGTTATTTTCATAATTTTATTTTTGGATATTATCCTTATATTGCGTTAATGATTTTTATAGTTGTGTCTATTGCAAAATATGAATATGCGCAATATGAATGGAAAACTGCGTCTAGTCAAATGTTAGATAAAAGATGGTTTTCATTAGGGAGTAATTTGTTTCATACAGGTATAATACTTTTAGGCATTGGGCATTTTTTTGGACTTTTAACGCCAGAAAAAGTATATACATTAATGATTTCTCCAGAAAAAAAACAAATGGTTGCTATGGTATGTGGTGGTATTTTTGGCATGATAGCATTTTTTGGATGTACAATTTTATTGGTTAGAAGACTTTTTTGTTTAAGAGTTAGAGAAACTAGTACAAAAATGGATATAATTATATTGTTATTAATTTATTTTCAATTAATAATAGGATTACTTTCTATAATTATTTCTTATGAATTTACAGATGCGAATAGTATGAAATCTTTAGCTTTATGGACTCAAAGTATTGTTTATTTTAATTTAAATGCTTCTGATTTTATTATTCATGAGCATTGGTTGTTTAAATTACATATTTTTTTAGGTATAACTTTTTTTTTATTATTTCCATTTACAAGATTGTTGCACATATTAAGTATTCCAGTTACTTATATATTTAGAACTGGGTATCAGATTGTTAGAAAAAGAAATTAAAAGGTAATAATAATGGAAAACAATAGTATTATATCTAATTATCAGAAAAATAAAGCGCTATTACTTAGTTTTATAGCATTTACTACATGTTTTGCTGTTTGGACTATATTTTCAATAATTGGGATTAGTATAAAAAAGGAATTAGGTTTAAATGATACACAATTTGGTGTTTTATTGGCAACACCTATGTTAACGGGATCATTAATTAGATTAATTGTAGGTATTTGGGCAGATCAATATGGTGGAAAAATTGTATTTGTTATATTAATGATAATTTCTTCCATATCTACATGGTTGTTAACTTTAGCAAATACATATTATACATATTTATTTATTGCTTTAGGTGTTGGTATGGCTGGAGGTAGTTTTGCTGTAGGAATTGCTTATGTTTCAGTTTGGTTTCCTAAATCTCAACAAGGAACTGCTTTAGGTATATATGGAATGGGTAATGTTGGAGCTGCAATAACTAATTTTGTTGCTCCTATGTTATTGATATCTTTTGGTTGGCATGTAGTTGCAAAAATATATTCTGTTGTGTTATTATCCATGGCCATTATATTTTTGTTATTTAGTGATGTTGATCCGAAAATATTATATAAAAAATCTCAAGGGATAAAACCTGATAACATAATAAAACAACTTGAGCCATTGAAAAATATTCAAGTTTGGAGATTTTCTTTATATTATTTTTTTGTTTTTGGAGCTTTTTTAGCTTTAGCTTTATGGTTGCCTAGGTATTATATAGGTGTTTATGGGTTGCCTGTAAAAACAGCAGGAATTTTATCAGCCTTGTATTCTGCTCCAGGAAGTGTATTTAGAGCATTTGGAGGATGGGCATCTGATAAATGGGGAGCTAGAAAAGTAATGTATTGGACATTTATTGTTAGTGTTATATGTTTATTTTTTTTATCTTATCCATCTACCGAATATATAATACAAGGAGTCAAAGAAAATATTCATTTTTCTATGGAAATTCCATTATATTTATTTGTTGTACTTACATTTATATTAGGTTTTTTTATGTCTTTAGGTAAAGCCGCTGTTTATAAACATATACCTGTTTATTATTCTGATAATGTTGGTTCCGTTGGAGGAATTGTTGGATTAATAGGTGGATTGGGCGGATTTATTTTACCAATATTATTTGGGTATTTAAATGATACATTTCAAATTTGGACTACATGTTTTATGGTGTTATTTATAATTACTTTTATAGCTTTATTTTGGATGCATTTTGCTATTAGAACGTTAGAAAAAAATATACATAAAGATTTGGATATGCCTAAATATTTTCCAGAATTGGATAATAAGAAGTAGAGTTTATATTATGAATTTGTTACAGGATAGTTATGGTAGAACTTTTCCTTATTTGAGGTTGTCTATTACTGATGTATGTAATTTTAAATGTAAATATTGTTTGCCTTATGGATATTTTATAACTAAAAAAAATTTTCTTACTAAAAAAGAAATTATAAATTTAGTGGCAATTTTTTCAGAATTAGGAGTTGAAAAGATTAGAATTACTGGAGGAGAGCCTACTATTAGAAAAGATTTTTTATCTATTGCTAGAGGTATCAAATTGTTTTCTTCTATTAAATCTTTAGTTTTTACAACGAATGGTTATAAATTGGAAAAAATTGTAAATGAATGTAATGAAATAGGTTTTTCTGGTATAAATATAAGTGTTGATAGTTTAAATGAATATAAATTTAAATATATCACTGGTAGTAATTTTTTTATTGTTATATTTAATGGTATTATTAAATCTATATCTTTTAAATTGAAAATAAAAATTAATGTTGTTTTAATGAAACCGTTTACTTTAAATGATTTAGAATTTTATTTAGAATTTATTAGAATAACTCCTGTTTCTGTACGTTTTATAGAATTAATGGAAACTGTTAGTTCTGATTATTTTAATAAATATTATATAAGATCAATTTATATAAAAAATTATCTTTTAAATTGTGGCTGGTTTTTTTTTGATAATTTATTCGTAGATGGTCCTGCTATAATACTTAAAAATATTAATTATAGAGGAGATATTGGATTAATAGCACCTTATTTAAAAAATTTTTGTATAAGTTGTAACAGATTGAGGATATCTTCTTCTGGTAATTTACATTTATGTTTATTTGGTAATATAAATTATGTTTATTCTTTAAAATTTTTTTTAAAAAAAAATAATAAAAAAAAATTAATTAATTTTATAAAAAGTATTTTAATAAGTAAAAATTTATCACATAAATTATACGAGGGTAATAGTAGTTTTGTTAAGCATTTGTCTGATATAGGAGGATAATATATGGTTGTAAATATTGATAATTTTAAAAATTCTTTAGTATCATCTTTATATAGTATGATTAATATAAGTGATAAAAATTTTTCTTATAGAAGATCTATTGCTGTTGGGTCAATTTGTTTAAATTGTGATACATATAAATTGATTTTAGAAAAAAAAGTATTAAAAGGAGACCCTTTAATTTTAGCTGAAGTTGCTGGTATTATTGCTGTAAAAAAAACTCATGATTTAATACCACTTTGTCATCCTATTTTATTAGAAGAAGTTAAAATATTTTTAGTAATGAATGATGATATTAAAACTATTGATGTATATTGTTATGTTAGTACAACTTCTAAAACTGGTGTTGAAATGGAAGCTTTGACGGGTGTTAGTGTATCGTTACTTACCATATATGATTTAGTTAAAATGTATTCTGCATATTTTTGTATATCAAATATTAAATTATTATTTAAAGATGGTGGAAAAAATGGATTATGGTTAAATGATAATATAATACTTCCACATTTTTTGAAAAATAAATTAGATATTTTTGATAAATATTTATTAGATTTTAATATTATTGTAATAATTATTAGTGATAGAGCGAGTAATGGAATTTATGAAGATAAATCTGCAGAAATATTGAAAAATATTTTACAAAAATTAGGCGCTAAAGTTATTTATTGTACAATTATTTATGATAATGAAATTTTAATAATTAAAACTATAAAAGATTTAGTTAAAAAATACAATGTAAATTGTATTATTACAAGTGGAGGTACTGGTATTACATCTAAAGATTTGACTGTTAATGCTATTAAATTATTATGCGATTATTGTATTCCTGGATTTGGGGAAATATTAAGATTTAAAGGAGAATTATATAATAAATATTCTTGGTTGAGTAGATGTCTTGCGGCTGTATATAAAGATATTTTAATTGTTACTTTTCCAGGAAGTCCTAAATCCATTAGTGAATGTTTGCTTATATTGAAACATATACTTCCCCATTCTTTAAAAATGATAAATAAAAAATAATATGATTAGTTATTATGAAGCAAAAAAAATATTATTGACGAATGTTTATTCTTTATCTAGTGTTAAAATTTTTTCTTTAAATTCTTTAGATAAAATTTGTTTTGAAAACATTTATAGTAGATATAATATACCTTATTTAAACAATTCTGCAATGGATGGATATGCAATAAAAATCTTAGAAATAAAATTAACATCATATGAAAAACCATTAATTTATAAAGTTGTTGGGTGTCAATTTGCAGGACAAAATTTTTATTTCAATGATATTGAATCATATTGTGTTATAGAAATAATGACAGGGGCTATTTTACCAAATAATTTTAATGCTGTTATAAAAAAAGAGGATGTAGAAGTAATTTATATTAATAATGTTAAGTATATTATTATAAAAAAGCTAATATTAGCATATGAAAATGTCAGAATTACAGGAGAGGATGTTTTTAAATATGATTTGATTATTAAAAAGGGTAAAATAATAAATTCTTCTGATATTATGTTATTAATAAATTTGGGTATTAATTATATTTATGTATATAAAAATCCTAAAATTGTTTTAATATGTACGGGAGAAGAATTAATTGGTGTTAAATTTTCATTAATGATTGGTCAAATTTATAATTCAACTTATGCTTATTTAAAATCTTTTTTTTATAGATTAGGAATTACTCTTTATTATTATGGAGAAACTGTTGATAATACTAAATTATTTGTGAGAATTATTAAAAAAATTGAAATTTTAGATAATCCTGAAATAATAATATCTACAGGTGGAGTATCAAAAGGTAAATGTGATTTTATTATTACAACTTTAAATTTATTAAAAGCTGAAATTTTATTTAATGGGGTTTGTATTAAACCTGGAAAACCTATTATCTTTGCTAAGATAAATGATTATGTTTATTTTTTTGGTTTACCAGGTAATCCTATTTCTTCTGTTATTGGAGTTAGATTTTTTGTTTATCCATTGATAAGGAAATTTTTTTGTTTACCTGATGAAGTAGGAATACAAGTTAAACTTGGTCATTCTTTAAATAAAAAAATAGGGTATACTAATTTTATGAAATCTATTTTATATGAAGATAATAATGAATATTTCATTGATTGTATGTATGAACAAGAATCTTTTAAAATATATTCTTTTACTAAAACTTTTTTTTGGGCTTTTTTAAAAGATGATACATATATTTATAAAAAAAATGATTATATAGATGTTTTTAGTTATGAACCGTATGCTTGGAGGAATATGTTATATGATAAATAATATTATTATTAAAATAAATTTATATGGGTTTTTTAAAAAATATAATATGGAGTATATTTTTTTATCAATTCCTTATAATTGTAACATAAAACTTTTGAGAAAAATTTTTTTAGATGAATTGATTACAATAAATAAATTTATAAATGTTGATGAAATTTTAAATTGTTCAATATTTGCTAATAATACTGATATTTTAAATGATGATTATGTTCTTGTTGATAAAGAAGAATTAATTTTATTTCCTCCCGTTAATGGAGGATAAATTTATGAATAATTATTTTTGTGAGATATCCTTAGATTTAATTGATGTTGAAAAAATTGTAAAAAAGTATTTTAAAATTGAATATGGGGCAGTTGTTTTTTTTGTTGGGAAAATTCGTAATTTTAATATAGAAAAAAAAGTTATGGGAATTACTTATGATATGTGTGATGAATTAGTTTTACGTATATTATCTAATGTTTGTGAACATTATTGTAAAATATATAAAAATATTAAAATTTATATATCTCATTTTAAAGGTTATATTAAAATTGGTTATGTAAGTATATTAATTATTGTTGAATCATATAATAGAAAAAACGCTTTTATTATTTGTAATATGATTTTGGAAGATATAAAAAATAAAACACCTATTTGGAAATATGAACATTATTTTACAAAAAATAGCACTTGGATAGATGGTAATATATTAACTTAAAAAATGAATATAGATATTAATATATTTGGTAAATATAATAAACAAATAATTATACCAGAATTTGGCATTGAAAGTCAAAAAAAATTGTTAGAATCGAGAGTTTTATGTGTAGGAGCTGGTGGATTAGGATCAACTTTATTGATGTATTTAGTTTCTGCTGGTATTGGAACAATAGGTATTGTAGAAATAGATAAAGTAGATTTTTCAAATTTGCATAGACAACCTTTATATAATACTAATGATATTGGTAAAAATAAAATAGACTCTGCATATAATTTTTTGAATAAATTAAATCCTGATATAAATATAATAAAATTTAATAATAAATTATTATTTTCAAATGCTTATAATATTATGAAAGATTTTGATATTGTGGTAGATTGTACTGATAATTTAGAATCTAAATTATTGATTAATGAATATGCGTTTATATTGAAAATTCCTATGATATATGGAGCGGCTTTAGGGTTTGAGGGTTATGTAGCTATTTTTGATACTTTATTTGGAGCATGTTTAAGATGTTTATATTATAAATATCCTGTTTTTGGAGTTAAAAATTGTAATGATGATGGAGTTATTGGTCCTATTCCAGGAATAATTGGATGTTTGCAAGCTTTGGAATGCATTAAATTAATTTTACATAAAAATAAAATAAATAAATTTGTTCCATTAATGAGTAAAATATTATTTATTAATGGTGTTGATTCTAATATTAAAATATATAATATTAAAAAAAATAATGAATGTGATATATGTTCTGTTTTATCTAAAAATATATTAATTTTTAATAATTTAATTAAATTTAGTTGTGTATCTTATAATTTTGTTAAAATTAATTATAATAATTTGTATATTTTTGATATTAGAGAAAAGGATGAGTATAAAAAAAGTCATATATTGGGAGCATTAAATATTTCATTTTATTTATTTTATTTATTTGTTTCTTTTTTACATAAAAAGTTGTCATATAATTGTAATATACTAATTTATTGTGGATCTGATGCTAAAAGTATAATAAGTTGTAAATTATGTAATAAATATTTGTACTTTAATGTTTATTATTTACAAAAAGGATATAATAATGTTATTTTTTAATTAAAATTTAATAATTTTTAATATTTATAAAAATATTTACTTGATTTATTTATTATATAATATATATTTATACTGTTTAATATTTATAATATTAATTTTAACATTAAATGAGAAATTATAATTAATTTAGGAGAAATAATGCTTTCAAAATCTTTAGCTATTAAATTTTTTTTAATAGGTACGTCTTTAGCTGCATTATGTTTTTTTTTATTATCATATGATACTTTGAAGCAAATACCTGCGCAGACTAATGAGCAAAATTTGAATTCTTCTGCAATAAGAGGAAAACATATTTGGGAAAATAATAATTGTATGGGATGTCATACTATTTTTGGAGAAGGGGCATATTACGCTCCTGAGTTAACAAAAGTTTATGAAAGAAGGTCTGAATCTTTTTTAAAAATTTTTTTAAAAGATCCACAAAAAATGTATCCTGGAAAAAGAAAAATGGTTAATTACAATTTTTCTGATTCAGAAATAGAAGATGTTATATCTTTTTTTAAATGGATAAATGATGTAGATTTAAATGGATTTCCTTTAAAACCATCTATTGAAATATCAAAATCTAATGTAAATTCTTTGCCAAGCAATAAAAATTTATCAATTAATAAACCAAAAATTTTTGAACAATTATGTATGACATGTCATATGTTGAATGGACAAGGTGGTACAATAGGTCCTAGTTTAGATAATATAGGTAATATTAGAGATAAAAATTATTTAAAACAATGGTTAAATGATCCTTATTCATTAAAGAAAGATTCTTTAATGCCTAAATTACCATTAACAAATGAAAATATTAATGAATTAGTTGATTTTTTATTACAAGTTACATCTGGAGATAAATAATGAAGTTTCAAACGCAAAAAATAGCTTATTATTTTTTTGCTGTTTCCATGTTATTACTTTCTTTACAAATAGTGTATGGTTTTATAATGGCAACAGCTCATGCTGGGTATGATATTTTGCATCAAATTATTCCTTTTAATACTGCAAGAGCTACACATATTAATTTATTGGTAGTTTGGTTATTATCAGGATTTATGGGGGCAGCATATTATATTATTCCTGAAGAAGTTAACAGAGAATTAATATATCCTAAATTAGCATATTTACAGTTGATTGCTTTAGTTATTGTTGGAGTAATAGCTATAGCTGGATTTCATGTTAATTGGTGGGAAGGTCGTAAATTTTTAGAAATTCCAAGAACACTTGATTATTTTGTTGTGATAGATGTATTATTATTTATTGGTTTAATAGGTGGTACTGTTTTAAAGGGTCAAAGACATACTACTACTAGTTTAGTTTTATTTTTTGGTTTACTTTCTGCAGCGCTTTTATATCTTCCTGGTATGATAGATACTGATAATCAAACTTTAGATTCTTTTTGGAGATGGTGGGTTGTTCATTTATGGGTGGAAGGTGTTTGGGAACTTATATTGGGTGCTATTCTTGCTTTTTTATTAATAAAATTAACAGGTGTTGATAGAGAAGTTTTAGAAAAATGGTTATATATCATAATAGGTTTAACTTTTTTATCTGGTATTTTAGGAACTGGTCATCATTATTATTATATTGGAACACCAAAATATTGGTTAATTGTTGGAGCGATTTTTAGTGCAATGGAACCATTAGCGTTTTTGGGAATGACAATATATGCTTTATCAATGATAAATAAAGGACAAAGAAATCATCCTAATAAGATAGCATTGATGTGGACGATAGGATGTGCAATAAATGCTTTTTTAGGAGCTGGAGTATTGGGATTTGCGCATACTTTACCTTCTATTAATATTCATACACATGGAACTTTAATAACGGCTATGCATGGTCATTTAGCTTTTTGGGGGGCTTATGCTTCTATAGTTTTAGCTATTATAGCTTATACTTTACCTATAATGACTGGTAAAAAAATTTATACATTTTCACAACATAAATATGCTTTTTGGTTTTCAAATATTGGTATGTTTGGAATGGTTATATTTTTTGGTATTGCTGGAATTCTTCAAGTTTTCATGGAAAGAAAAATGGGGTTAGATTTTTTTGTAGTACGTGCAGAATTAGCATTCTTTTTTAAATGTTTAATTTGTTGTGCTGGTTTATTTGCTTTGGGAATTTATACATATGTTTATATGTTTATAAAAGCTGGGTTGCCAGTTGCTTCGTTGCATACTAATGATGAATAATATTTTAATGACAACACCCACTCCTAATAAAGGAGGTGGGTGTCCTTTTTATGAAGATATTTGTGGTGAAACAGATATATTTTTTAATGCATATAAAGCACAATTACCTGTTATGTTAAAAGGACCTACAGGGTGTGGAAAATCTAGATTTGTAGAAAATATGGCTTATAGATTAAATAAAGATTTAATACAAATTGCGTGTAATGAAGAAACATCATCTGTTGATTTGTTGGGTCGATATATTGTTAAAGGTGGAGATACAATATGGCAAGATGGTCCTGTTACTAGAGCTGTAAAAAAAAATTGTATATTATATTTAGATGAAATATCTGAAGCTCGTGAAGATGTTATTGTTGTTTTACATCCTTTAAGTGATTATAGACGTGAAATATATGTTGATAAAATTTGTGAAAAAATTAAAGCAGAAAAAGATTTTATGCTTGTAGTAAGTTTTAATCCTGGATATCAAAAGGGATTTAAAGAATTAAAAAATTCTACTAAACAAAGATTTGTTGGTATATCTTTTAATTATCCTAGTGAAAATAAAGAAATTTTTATTATTGTAAAAGAATCAGGTGTAGATGAAAAAATTGCCAAAAATTTAGTTCTTTATGCTAATAAGGTTAGAAAATTAACAGAGCTTGAGTTGTCGGAAACTATATCTACAAGGTTATTAATTAATGCAGGAAAATTAATAGTTTTTGGTATGAATAAAAAAATAGCCTGTATATCTTCTATTATACAGCCATTATCAGATGATAAAGATGTTAATGAAAGTTTGTTAGATATTTTAAATTTATATTTTTAAATTTTATGAATGTTGATGAATTTATATTTAAAAAAATAGTGTTTTTAACAAGATTTTTATTTAATAAAAATTCGTCTTTTAATGATAGTGTATTATTAGAAAATTATTTATCTAGATTTATATTATTTTCTTGTGCTATATCTGAAAATAAAATAAATATAATTTCTGATGAATTTTTTGGCGGATATATAGAAAACACTTTATTATTGCCTGTGAAAATTCATGTAATTGATGATAAAGATATTAATTTATTAATATATATATATAAAATATTGTTTTTGTCATTATCTAGAAAGTTTAAATTTTTTTTATGTAATAATATATTTTTAGCAAATGGTTATGAAAATGCTATATGTAGTTTATTAATAGTAAATAGTATACATAAAAAATTAATAAAAATTTTTCCAATGGGATATAAATTTATTAATTTATTATATCCTATTTTGATAAGAAAAATAACAGATTTAAAGTTAAATAATGCATATTTATTATTAATTAATATAATATCAAAAAGTTTGATGTTTGATAAATCTTTAAAAAAAAATAATTTAAATTTAAAAGAAAAATATTTTATTAATTATATAACCAAACTTTATGTAAGTAATTGTTTAGAATTAAATTTATTTTTTTTACATATAATAAAGTGTGTTAAAATATTATATAAAATTAATATTTTAAATATTATAAATTATAATTTTTTGTTTAATATTTTATGGGGGCAGCTTTTAAAAGAAAAAATTTTATCATTAAGTTCTATCATTAATAAATATGATAATTTTTCTTTATCTTCTGGAAAAGAATATAAAAAAAATCCAAAAAATGAAATTGAAATAATTAAATATAAAAAAAATTCTGATAAAGATAACCCTGTGATTCGTATGTTAGAGCATGTAAAAACAGCTGAACAATATAAGGGAGGATTAAGAGATATGGACGGTTCTGATGATATTGAGCAGCATTTTGATTCAATTAATGAATTAAATCTTAAGCAAGTTATGCGTACTCCAGGTCAAACAAAATCTATTTTTTCAATGGATATTTTAGTAAATATATCTCAAATTGATTTAAATAATGATTTTTTAAATAAAGATTTTTTATATAAGGAATGGGATTATTCTAAAAATCAATATAAAGTAAAATGGTGTAAAATTTATAATATTTATGCTTCTACATTACCTATATATTTATTTGATAGTGATGAAAAATCATATTTAAAGGATTATAAAGAAATTGATATTATAAATTATTATGTAAAAAAAAGTAAAAAAACCATTAAATATTTATTAATGAGATTAAAATATATATTTAATTTGTCTATTTGGTTAAATAAGCAAATTTATGGTGTTGAAATAGATATTGATAGTGTAACTGATAGATATGCTTTTTTATTTTCTGGAAATTGTAATTTTGATAAGCTTTATTCGTATAAAAAAGTTTTAAATAGGGAACTATGTTTACTTATTTTGATTGATTCTAGTTTATCTACAGATTCATGGTTTAAAAATGAAAAAATTTCTAATATAATTAGAGAATTAGTTATTATTCTTGGAGAGGCTGTAAATAAAATATTTAATAATTTTTTTGCAATAAATGCTTTTTATAGTAATACTAGAAATGATTGTAAATATATTATTATAAAAAATTTTAATGATTCTTGGAATCATAATAAAATATTTTTATGTAGAATATATCCAATAGGATATACTAGAATAGGACCAGCAATTAGACATAGTTTGTATTATATGAATAAATATAATATGAAATATAAGCTACTTTTATTAATTAGTGATACTAAACCAACTGATTATGATTTATATGAAGGAAATTATGGTATTAATGATGTTAAAAAATGTGTTTATGAGGCATTAACTAATAATATTAAAATAAAAGCTATTTCTATTGATGATAAAAGTAAATTTTATTTATCTAAAATGTTTGGTAAAAATAATTATTATTTATTAAAAAATAAATTTCATGTTGGGAAATTATTATCTCGTATTTTTTTTGATTGTTTTATAGACAAATAAATTTTGTTTATAAGTATTGATTATAGTACAATGTAACACTTGTTAAGTATTATTTTTGGAAGTTTTTTGTTGAAATTGTTTTATTTTTTTAGTTTTTATTTAGTTTCGGTTCTTCTTTATGCTGAAAATGTTAAAATGCAATATAATAATTTTGTTTATATAAGTGGTGGAAGTTATATACCTTTATTCAAGGAAGGGGACTATACAATTGTTCATAATGTTAATGAATTTTTTATTGATACTTTTTTTGTCACAAATATAGAGTATAGAAAATTTATTAAAAATAATATAAAATGGCATAATAATAAAATAAAATCTGTTTTTTCAGATGCAAATTATTTAATTCATTGGAGTAATTTTATTTTTATTCAAAATAGTCCAGTTGTTAATGTTTCTTGGTATGCTTGTGATTCATATTGTAAATCATATAATAAAAGATTACCTGTTATAGATGAATGGGAATATATATTACAAAATTATATTGATAATGATTATATTCATCAAATATTAAATTGGTATACAAAACCTATTAAAGACATTTTATGTAGTAGAGAATCTGTAAGTAATAATTATAATTATAATTATAATGTTTATGGAATGAGTGGTATTATTTGGGAATGGGTGGAAGATTTTAATAGTATAATTATCATTGGAAGTGATTCTGAGGGAGGGGATTCTGAGCAATTATTGTTTTGTGGTACTGCGGCTGTAAATTCTTCAAATCCTTCTGATTATGTTGCTTTTATGAGGTTTGCTTTTAGAAGTAGTTTACAAGCTAAATATAATATTTCAAGTTTAGGATTTAGATGTGTTAAAAATATATAATATAATTTTTTTAGTGTTTTTTTGTTTTTTTTATAATATTTCTTATGCTGACCTTTTTCCAGATGAATCTATTTATCATTTAGATGTTATTTTAACAAATCAGGATAATGATAAATATCATATAAAAAATTTATCTGGAAAAATTCAAATTTTTTCTATGATATATACAAAGTGTAAAACGACCTGTCCTATAATATTAGAAAATATGAAAAATTTAGAAAAATTAATTCCAGATAAAATAAGAAAAGATATACATTTTTCATTAGTTACATTAGATCCTTTGAGGGATAATTCTGTAACTTTAAAAAATTTTATGAAAGAAAAAAATATTATTTCAAATAATTGGAATTTATTCTTTTCTTCTGAAAAAGAAACTTTAAAATTAGCTATTGCTTTAGGAATTAAATATAAAAAAGAAAATGATGGTAATTATATACATTCTAATTTAATTTTATTGATAGACAAAAATGGAGTTATAAAATTTATGCATCCTGGTTTAATGAATAATTTTGATGATATTTTATATTCTTTATATCAAATTTTTGAATAAATTAATTTTTTAAGATATCAAGGTTTTTCCTTATTTTATAATATAATTAAGGTATATTTTATGAAAAAAATATTTAAGATGATACTTGGTTTATTTTTTATGATGAGTAGTATTGATGTATTTGCTCAGTCTTTACCAAAAATTAATGCTATAATAACTGCTGCACCTAATGTTCCTGTACCAATTGAGAGAAATTATCCGGCTCATGTTATTGTTAATTTTGAAGTAAAAGAGTTAATTAAAGAATTAGATAATGGAATTCAGTATCCATTTTGGACATATGATGGCGAAGTTCCTGGAAAATTTATTAGAGTTAGAGAAGGTGATATTGTTGAATTTTATTTAAAAAATCATAGCAGTAGTAAATTACCTCATAATATAGATTTACATGCTGTTACTGGGCCAGGTGGTGGGGCGGCAGCCACAGCTACGTCTCCAGGACAAACAACTTCATTTAAATTTAAAGCTTTAAATCCAGGTTTATATGTATACCATTGTGCAACTCCACCAGTTCCTTTACATATAGCTAATGGTATGTATGGATTAATTTTAGTAGAACCGGCTGGAGGCTTTCCTAAAGCTGATAAAGAGTATTATATATTCCAAAGTGAATTTTACACAGAAAAAGCATATGGAACGAAAGGATTGCAATCTTTTAATCAAGAAAAAGCTTTAAAAGAAACTCCTGATTATGTTGTATTTAATGGTTGTGTAGGATCTTTAATTGATACAAAAGCTATAACAGCCACTGTTGGTGATAAAGTACGTCTATTCATTGGAAATGGTGGGCCTAATTTATTATCATCCTTTCATGTGATTGGAGCGGTTTTTGATGAAGTGTATATAGAAGGTGGATCAACTATAAATAAAAATGTTCAAACTACATTAATACCTGCTGGTGGAGCTGCAATAGTTGAATTTACAGTAAAAGTTCCTGGAACTTTTATATTAGTAGATCATTCAATATTTAGAGCTTTTAATAAAGGGGCTGTTGGAATGTTGAAAGTTGATGGTCAAAAAAATTCAGAAATCTTTTCTGACATGAAATAATTTTAAAATTATGTTTTTAAAACTCAAAATCTATAATAGATTTTGAGTTTTAAAATATTTAGTGAAATAATTTTATTATTGAATAAATTAAAATTATTATTAAAAAAGTTAGTTTAATATTATTAGTGGAATATATTGAATTTATATTTATTGTTTCTTTTTTTGTAAAATTTTTGTAAAAATATATACATTTTTTAATTATAAATATTTTATAATATGTAAAATTTTTAATTATGTTTTTATAGTTATTCCACTTATTTTCTGTTTTGTTAATATTAATTTCATTTTCATATGTTTGTATTTTTTCTAATAATTTTATTTCTTCTGAAAATGGTTTATATCCTAGTAATTTATTTTCCATATTAATGATAATTTTCATTTTTAATTTTATTCTTAAATAAAATTGTTTTGATGTTAATAACCAGGTGTATATTATTGTTGTTAATATGATAATAGATTCAATAAATTTAATATTATTTATTGATATTAACATTATACAAATTGATATTAAAAAAAATAGAAAAAATTTATCAAATAATAATTTATTATTTATTAAATTATTATAACTGGAAATATAGAGATTATATTGATTCAAAAAATCGTTGTATTTATATTTCATAATATAAAAATCCTAATTTAAATGTTTAAATAATTAAGAAAATTATTGTACAATATTTAGTTTAGTTAATAAAATTATCATTATCAATAAAGTTTATAATCGTATTTTAAAATATTAATTATTAATTTATATATATTTATTATATAATTATTTTTTTTTATTTATATATATTTTATAATATACATTTGTATTAATATAATATATAGGATATACTATGAATAAAAAAATTTTTGTTAGAAATTTTCCTTTTGCTTCTACTAAACAAGATTTAGAAGCTTTGTTCGAAAGTAGTGGAAAAATCATTGATATTTATATTCCTTTTTCAAAAGAAACTGGAAGTAATAGAGGATTTGCTTTTATAGAATTTTCCACTCCAGAAGAAATGGAAAATGCACTTCTTATGAATGGAAAAAATTTTAACGGTAGAACGATACAGGTTAATATTGCAAAAAATGATAGAACTAAAAAAACTTCATTCAATTACAAATAATATTTATAATATTTAATTAATCATTAAAATTATTTAATGATATATTTTTTTTAACAATATTTTATTGTTTTATTATTTAATATTTCGCTTATATGATTATCTGAAAAGTAAATTTTTATTGCATAATTGCCAATTTTATTTATTTTTTTTATATATATTTTCTTGGAAATTTTACTTGTAAAAAGTAAAAGGGACTTTGATTTAATTTTGACACATTTTATACATTTGCATAATAATCTAAGTTCATAAGTATTTATTATGTTTTTTATATTGTTTATTATTATAAAAAAAATACCATTGTACAAAACATAAAAATACGTGTTATTATTTTTTGAATAATTTATTATTATTTTTGTTATTTTATTAAATATATTAATTAGATTAGTATTTTTATAAATTTTAGATGTTAAATTATTTTGTGATATTTCTTCGAATATTGGTATTTTTTCTATTAATTTTAAATTATATTTAATTAATTTTTTTTCTATTGAAATATTAGATATGTTATTTTTTTTTTGCAATTGTAACATGAAAAAAATGAGAAATTTTCTATAAATCCTATTATTGGAATATTTAATGAATTAAACATATATATACTTTTTTTTGCTATATTAAATGACATTTTTTGTGGTGAGGAAATTATTATAGCGCTATCGATAGGTAAATTTTGCATTATGTTTATATGAATATCCCCAGTGCCAGGAGGTAAATCGATAAGAAGGTAATCTAAAGTATTCCAGTAAACATTATTTGTCAAAATTTTAGTTAATTTATTAATTATAGGAGCTTTTATTAATAATACTTCATTTTTTTTTATTAGAGAATTTATTGAAACAATTTTTATATTATTTGCTTCTGCAGGAATAATATTATTATTTTTATATATTGATAATTTTTTAAGTCCTAATATTTTTTCCTGTGATGGGCCATAAATATCAGCATCTAATATTCCTATTCTTTTATTTTTTTTATTTAAAAAAATAGCAATATTTGCCGTTATTGTTGATTTTCCAACCCCACCTTTTACACTTCCAATAGCTATTATATTAGATATATTATTAATTTTCAAAGATTTCTTATAAAATGAATTATATTTATTTCATTATATAATATTATTTATAAAAAAAATATATATAATCATAATAATTGCATGAATTTTTTATTATATTTTAAGAAAAATTTTTTAGAATAATATGATTTTATAAAATATAATCCATAAGCTGGAACTATTAATTTATAAATTTTTTTGTGTGTTAGTATATTAAAATTTTTTAAAATAAAAAAGCCTACCAAATACCGTATCATATTATATAAAAAAGAGTTTGCTGTTATTTCAAAAATTAAAAATTTATTATAATTAAAAATTTTAATATCTAAAATATGTTTTATTGTATTTTTATTATTGCAATTTGTAGAACTAAAGGATTTATAATTATTCATTCCTAACATTTTATTTTTAATATTTTTGAAATTATGATAATTAATATGTTTATGAAAGCAAAATATTTTTTTTTTCAAAAATAAAGGATCAAATTTATCATTATATATTATATATCTATAATTTCTAATGATAGAATCCTTCCTTACATTAAAAGATAAACAAATATTTTGCACCCATAATATTTTTATATTTGCCCTGATATAATAATTTATGCTATTTAATAAAAATTTTAATTTTAAATTTTTTATTATAGTAAAAGTAATTATTTGTTCTATTGCGTTAACATTTTTGTCAGTTCTTCCAGAAGAAAAAATTTTAATATTATATCCAATAATTAAACTTAATATTATTTCAATATATTTTTGTAATGTTAATAAATTTTTTTGTTGTTGCCATCCATAAAAATATTTTCCATTATATGTTATTCCTAATATTATTTTATACATAAAATCATATTTTATGTTTTGATGAACCTAAATAAAAATGATAACGACAAGTTGAAATATATGTTTTATTCCCTCCAATTTTAATTTGATTTCCTGAAGTTATTTTATTTCCTTTAGAATCTATTCTCATTGTCATTGTAGCTTTTTTTCCGCAATAACAAATAGTTTTAATTTCTATTATTATATCAGCAATTGATATTAAATATAAGCTAGCTGTAAAAGGTTCTCCTTTAAAATCTGTTCTTAAACCATATGCTAAAACAGGTATATTTAATATATCTACTATATTTATTAATTGATATATTTGTTTTTTTGTAATAAATTGAACTTCATCTATTAATATACATGACAAATTTAATAAATTATTATATTTGTGTATAATGTACTGAAATATATTAAAATTATAATCTATCATTACAGCTTTTGAAGATAAGCCAATTCTGGAGGTTATTAAATTATCACCATATCTATTATCAATTTTTGGAGTAAATAATATTGTATTCATTCCTCTTTCAATATAATTGTAAGAGGATTGTAGTAAAGTTGTAGTTTTTCCAGCATTCATTGTTGAATAGTAAAAATGTAATTTTGCCATATAATTTTAATTATTGATGCATTTATTATTATTTTTATACAATATATAATTTTTTATTGTATTTAGTGTTTTTAAATTATTAAATCTTAAATATAAAAGATCTTCTAATTTAATTGAATTATTTATACTAAATGGACCTATATTTATTCTATGTAATAATAAAATAAAGGCTTTATATTTTGTTTTTTGGCCTAAATAATCAATAATAGATCTTATATATGTTCCCTTTGTGCATGAAATTTTAATAATTTTATCATTAATTATTTTAATTTTATTTAAATATATATATTTTTTTTTTTTTTTTAATTTTATTCCATACTTTGTATATTCATATAAATTTTTATTTTTATATTTTACTGCTGAAAATATATGTGGTTTTTGATATGACAAACCCTGCATTTTATATATATTATACAATAAATTATTTTTATTAACATAAATTTTATTTATTTTACTTGAAATAAAATTACTATTTACATCACTTGTTTCAGTTCTATAATAGAATGCTAAAATAATTATATATTGTTTATTGGAATTATTTATATATTTATTAAATTGATTGAATTGTCCAAAACTTATTGGTAGTAAACCAGTTGCGATTATGTCAAGATTTCCACAATGTCCTATTTTTTTAGATAAGAAAATATTAGACATTTTTTTTAATATAGAATTTGATGTTATGCCTATTGGCTTATTTAATATAAACATTCCATTATTGTTTTTCATTTACATTATTTATAATTTTAAATAGTGATTCTATTTTCATGGTGTTTTTAATTGTATAATCTATATAAAAATTTAATTTTGGAATATAATAAATATTTAAAAATTTAGATAATTCATGTCTAAAAAAATTTTTAGCATTATTTAATAAATTTAAATAATATTCACTGTCATTATTGATTAAATAAGTAAAATATATTTTAGAATTTTTTAAAGTTTTATCAGTTTTTACATAAGATATATAAATTAAATTTAACCTAGGGTCTTTTATTTTATAAAGGATTATTTTAGACAATTCTTTTTTTATAAGATCATTAATTTTATTTATTTTTACATTATTTATCATTTTTTATTTATTATCTTTTCATATATTTCGATTGTATCATTAATTTTAATATCATTATAATTTTTAATTCCTATTCCACATGTATTACCAACTTTTACTTCTAAAACATCCTCTTTAAATCTTTTTAAAGATTCTATTTCTCCCTTATATATTGTTTTATTTGCTCTTATTATTGTAATAGGAGCATGTTTTTTTACTATCCCACTTGTTACAAAACATCCTATTATTTGGTCAAATTTTTGTGATTTGAATATTTCTTTTACTATAAGTACTCCTATTTTTTTATCAAGCTGAACAGAATTTATATTTTTTTCTAAAATTTCTTTTATATTATCAACGATATCATATACTATATTGTGGGATAATATTTTTATATTTTCATATTCTAACATTTTTTTTGCATTAGTTGTGCATTTAACATTAAATGCTATAATTATTGAATTGGATATAACAGCTAAATGAATATCAGTTTCATTGACAGACCCAATACTTGCGTTTATTATTTTGATATTAATATTATTTGTATGTATATTATTTATTAAATAAACAATAGCGTCTATAGAACCATAAACATCTGTTTTTAAAATAATATTTAAATTTTTAGTATCTTTATCTATTGTATTTTTTATTAAATCTTCTATTTTATTTCTTTTATTTTTTATTAAATCTATTTCTTTTTTTTCATTTTGTTTTATATTAGCAATATTTTTAGCTATTTTTTCATCTTTAATAGTAATAAAATTATCACCAGAAATAAGAGTTTTTTGTAAACCAATAATATCCACAACCATAGATGGAAACGCATGCTTTATACTTATTCCTTTATCATCAATAATTTCTTTTATTTTTCCATATTCAGATCCTGAAAGGATAATATCATCTTTTGATAACTGGCCATTTTGAATTATAACAGAAGTAATAGGACCCTTCCATTGATTCATTCTAGATTCTATAATAAATCCTGAAGCATTACCTTCATAATGTGCTTTTAACTCTAAAAGTTCTGATTGTAAATTTATATTTTCTAATAATGTATTTACACCAGTTCCTAATTTTGCAGAAATATTAACGAATATTGTATCTCCCCCCCAAGAATCAGAAATTAAATCAAAATGTGATAATTCATTTATTATTTTTTTTATATCTGAATTACTTTTATCAATTTTATTAATAGCTATAATAATAGGGACATTTGCTTCTTTTGCATGATTTATTGCTTCTTTTGTTTGTGGCATAACTCCATCATCTGCTGCTACGATTATAACAATAATATCAGTACATTTGCTCCCATGTGATCGCATTGCTTTAAAGGCTTCATGGCCAGGTGTGTCTAAAAATGTCATATTTCCATATATAGTATTAACATTATAAGCGCCAATATGTTGAGTTATTCCTCCATGTTCATCTTTAATTAAAGAACTTTTTCTAATATAATCTATTAAAGTTGTTTTTCCATGATCAACATGTCCCATAATAGTAATTATAGGATTTCTAGGTTTTAATGTATAAATATTTAATGAATTTATATCTTGTATATTAGCATTTTTTATAAATTTTGTTTGATATCCCATTTCTTTTACTATTAAAAGAGCTGTATTTTGATCTAAAGTTTGTTCAAATGTAAAATTATAACCTTTATGTATCATATGAGTAATAATATCTGAAATTTTAACTGACATTTTTTTTGCAAGATCAAACATTGTAATTTTTTGGGGAATATTTATAAGGGGTTTAATTATATTTTTATTATTTTTATACAAATTTATTTTAGAATTGTTTTTTATATCATCATTTTTATTTGAATTTATAAATTTTTTATCTCCATCATTAAATTTTTTTTTAATATCATTATTAATATTATTATTAATATCATTATTGGTATTATTATCAATATTATTATTGATATTATTATCAATATTATTATCAATATTTTTATCAATATTGTCGTGGAGTATTTTTGTACTATTAAGTGGTTTTTTAATATATGTATAACTTTTTTTGTATGTGACATTAATAATGTTTTTGCCAGAGGAAGCTTTTAAATTAATTGAACTTGCTGTTGTTCTTTTAAAAGAAATTTGTTTATTTTTTTCAAAAAGATCTTGTTGTTCTTTTTTCAACATATGTAATAATTTTATTTTTTCTTCCTCCTTTATTGTATCAGAGGGAAGATTAATATTTATACCGGCTTTTTTTAATTGAGTTATAAGTACATCACTAGAAATACCACAACCTATTTGTTTAGCCAATTGTTCTACTGTAATATCTACCATTATATAACGCGTTCCATATATTACCTTAACTAAGAAATTTTTTTGCTTTTATTATTAAATTATCACAATATTCTTTAGTAAGATTTGTTATTTTTATCAAAATATTAATATCAGTTTTTATTAAATCATTACATGAATTAATATTGTTTTCTATAAATTTATTATAAATTTGTTTATCTAATTGTAATTTTTGTAAATCATTAAGTTGTTTAATATTTTTTGATTTTTCTTCTATTAATAAAAGATTTTTTGCTTGTTCTCTTAATTCATAAATTAAGATTTCATCAATTTTATTAATTTTTGAAAATTCTTGTTTTGGAATATAAGCTAATTCCTCTAAAGATCTAAATCCTTCATTTACTAATATTGTAGAAATATGTTCACTAATATTTAATTTTTTAGAAAACATTTTTATATATTTTTTAATTTCCATTTGTTCTTTATTTTTAGCTTCTTTGATACTAATTACATTAATTTTCCATCCAGTTAAAGAGCTGGCAAGCTTAATATTTTGTCCATTTTTTCCTATTGCTTGAGGCACCATTTCTTCTGATACTGCGATTTCCATTGTTTTAGTATCTTTATCAACAATAATAGAAATTATTTCCGTCAATGCTATAGAATTTATAACAAATTGCGTTGAATCAGAATTCCATAAAATTATATCAATTTTTTCACCATATAATTCATTAGATATAGTTTGAATTCTAGTTCCTTTCACACCAATACATGTCCCTATAGGATCTAATCTACCATCATTTGTTTTAACTGCTATTTTTGATCTTGATCCTGGATCTCTAGCAACCGCTTTTATTTCAATTATTCCCTCTTCTATTTCTGGAATTTCCATTTTAAGTAATTCTATTAACATTTCATTACTAGATCGATTTACTATTAATTGAGGGCCTTTTTTATATGTTATAACATTATATAAATATACTTTAACATTATCTCCAAGTCGATGTGTTTCTCGTTGCAAAAGATCATTTTTTTTTAAAATACCTTCAGCCTTGTTATCAAATTCTAATATTAAATTATCTCTATTTATTTTTTTTACTGTTCCTGTTAAAATATGGCCTATTTTAGATTTAAAATCTTGTGCAATTAGCTCTCTTTCTGCATTTTTAATTTTTTGAATGATAACTTGTTTAGCGGCTTGAATGGCTATTCTTCCAAATTGAATTGATTCTATCAATTCTTCTATTTTGTCGCCTATTTTTATATTACAATTTTCTATTTTTGCCACACTTAATGTTATCTCTGTATATGGAGATTCAATTTTTTCATTTATTGCAGGATCATTTATTACAGTCCATAACCTATATGTTATATAAGTACCATGTTTTTTATTTATTTTTATCTTTACATTAATATCAAAAGAATATTTATATTTTGTAGCAGATATTAAAGCTGCCTCAATAGCATTAAATATAAAGTCTTCAGATAACCCCTTCTCATTTGAAATTGTATCAATAATTAATTTTAATGGTATTTTTTTATTCATTCTATTTTTTTATATTCATTTTAACAATTAATAATTTTTATAAATAATATAAAAACAGATGACATTATAAATGTAAATACAAACTTTGTAAAGCAATTAAAAAAAATAATTATTAATAGCGGAGGCAGGATTTGAACCTACGACCTTCGGGTTATGAGCCCGACGAGCTGCCTGACTGCTCCACTCCGCAAAATACCCTTCTATTATAATACATATAATATTTATAAGCAATATTATTCTGACAATAATAAAAATTAATTATTTAATTATCTAATTTTAACAAAAGTGTATTAAATCTTTTTACAAAATTTATAGGATCTTTTAATTGTCCTCCTTCTGCTAAAATAGCTTGATCTAATAAAATTTTCGCCCAATCATAGAATTTTTCTTTTGAATTTTCAATATTTAATAATTTTATTAATGGATGATCTGGATTTAATTCTAAAATGGATTTGGATTGTGTAATATTTTGCCCAGCTGCTTTCATAATTCTTTCCATTTGGGGTGTCATATCAAATTCGTCAACTACAATACAGGAAGGAGAATCTGTTAATCTAGTTGTTATTCTAACATCCTTAACATCATCTTTTAAAGCTTCTTTTACTTTATTTATTAAAGTTTTATATTCTTCTGTTATTTTAGATTTTTTATCTATATCAATTTCATCATTTAATTTACCTAATTCTAAACTTCCTTTTAATATAGATTGAATTTTTTTATCTGAAAATTCTGTTAAATGAGACATTAACCATTCATCTACACGATCTATTAATAATAATACTTCTATATTTTTTTTTTTAAAAATTTCTAAATGAGGACTATTTTTTGCTAAATTAAAATTCTCGGCAGCTATATAATATATCTTATCTTGTTTTTCAGACATATTATTAATATAATCATCAAGTGATACATCAGCAACAATGTTATTATGTCTTGTAGAAGAAAATCTTAATAATTTTGATATTATCATTTTGTTATTAAAATCTTCAGCGATTCCTTCTTTAAGAATTTTCCCAAATTCTTTCCAAAATGATAAGTATAATTCATTGTTATTTTTAGCTAATTTAGAAAGCATTCCTAATATACGTTTTGTTAAAGAATTTTTTATGTTATCTATTATTTTACTATTTTGTAATATTTCACGAGAAATATTTAATGGTAAATCATTAGCATCAATAATTCCTCTAACGAATCTTAAATAATGAGGCAAAAATTGTTCTACAGCATCTAATATAAATACTCTTTGAACATATAATTTTAATCCTTTAGGCTTATTTGTGGTAAGAAGATCAAAGGGTGCGTGCGAAGGAATATATAATAGGCTAATAAATTCAATATTTCCCTCAATTTTATTATGTACCCACATAAGTGGGTCTTGAGAATCATAACTTATATGTTTATACAAGTCTTTATATTGTGTATCTGTTATTTCAGATTTATTTAATATCCAAAGTGCTACAGCTTTATTTATAATTTCATATTCAGTTATATCTGTAGTTTCTTGTTCATTAGATTTTATTGATTTTTCTTTTTTCATTAGAATTGGTAAAGTTATGTGATCTGAATATTTAATAATTAAACTTCGTATTTTCCATGCTTCTAAAAATTCATGTTCTTCTGGTTTTATAAATAATGTAACTTTTGTTCCACAATTATCTTTTTCTAAATATTCTATTTCATACTCACCTTTACCATTTGAAGTCCAAAATACAGCTTCTTCTTTAGATAAACCAACTCTTCTACTATGAACAGTTACTTTTTCAGCTACTATAAATGAAGAATAGAAACCAACTCCAAACTGTCCTATAAATTTTGAATCTTTTGTTTGTTCAGATGTTAAATTTTTTAAAAAATCTTTTGATCCTGATTTTGCTATAGTTCCTAAATTTTCAATTATTTCATTTTTTGACATACCTATTCCATTATCAGAAATAGAAATAGTTTTATTAACTTTATCTATATCAACATAGATTTTATATTCATGATTATCATTAATTATATTAGAATTTATTGATTCAAATCTTAATCTATCAGCAGCATCAGAGGCATTGGAAATTAGTTCTCTTAAAAAAATTTCTTTATTGCTATATAATGAATTAATAACAATATTTAATAATTGTTTTATTTCTGCCTGAAATGTTAAAGTTTCAGTTTTTTTTTCTAAAGACATTTAAAAATTCTCCTAAAATATTATTTAAAATGAATATATAGATGAAATTAATAAATTCAATTTATTAAATTATATTTATTTTAATTTAAATGATAAATTTATTTTATATATGCTTTATTCACTTTATTTTTCAAAATATATATTATATTTTTAATATATGTATTTTTATTATAAAAATGAACATCATTGTTTATGTTTTTTTCTTCTTTTATAAAAACAATTTCTATATTTATTTGATTATTTTTTAAATAATTTTTTAAAAGATTTTCTATATTTAATTTAATTTCTTTTGTATATAAAGTAATAAAATCAATATTTAATAATAAAAAAATTTTATCATTTGTCCATGATTTTAAAATACAATTATTGATTAAATTTTTTTCATTAATTGATAAATTTAAATTTTTAATTATTTCTTCCCATGTATAATAAATATTAGTAATTTTTTTATAAAAAATATTATTATTGTTGTATGTTGGAATAAAAGTTAACATTTTTAATATCATTATTTCAAATTCTAATTTAAAATCTGATATATATTTAATATTTTTAATTGTAGATATCAATATTTGATTATATATTTGTATTTTTGTTAATTCTATTTTTTTTGATAAAATAATTAGTGATTTAGAATAACAATGATTGTTGTATTTTATATTATTATAAATTTTAATTTTTATTAAATTATTTAATAATATTTGCATATGTTGCATTATGTTATAACAATTATTATCATTATTTAAAAAAATTTTTTTAATATATAAAATTATCTTTTTTGTATCATTATAAATAATACTATTTAACATTGCTATTAAATATTTTTCATTATTAAAACCTAATATATTATTAATATCATTTTTTAAAATTGTATTATTATTAGATATGTATATAATTTGTTCTAATAAATTTACAGCATTTCTCATACTTCCTTCGGAGGATAATGCTATATTATACAAATCTTTTTTATTAAATTTTATATTTTCATTGATTAGAATATGTATTAAATATTTTATAATGTTAGTAATGTCAATTTTTTTTAAATTAAATTGTATGCATCTTGACAAAACAGTTGATGGAATTTTATTTTTTTCTGTTGTAGCAAATAAAAATTTAATATGTTTTGGAGGATCTTCTATTATTTTTAATAAAGCATTAAAACTATGATTAGATAACATATGTATTTCATCAATTATATAAATTTTATATTTTCCTATTTGTGGTAAATATTTTATATCATTTAATAATTCTTTTGTTTCTTCTATTTTTGTTCTTGATGCAGCATCTATTTCTATAATATTATTGGAACAATTATTATTTATATTTTTGCATGAAGTACAATTGTTGCAAGCAACGCCATATAACAAATTATCACAATTAAAAGATTTAGCCAAAATGCGTGCTATTGTTGTTTTTCCAGTTCCTGAAGGCCCAGAAAAAATATATGAATGATGATAAAAATTTTTTTTTAAAATATTTATTATTATATTTATAATAAAATCTTGTCCAAATATTTCATAAAATGTTTTAGGACGATATTTTTGTAATAGAGAATAATTCATAAAATGTTTTATAAACCAAAAGTCTTATTAAATTGTAATTTATAAAAATGTTGTATTATTATATTAATAAGACTTATTTTGGTTAAATATATTAATTAAATAGCGTTATTTAATTCAATAACTGAATCTATTGATTTTTTTAACATGTTTTTTTCTTCCAATGTTAAATTTAATTCTATAATTTCTTCTACGCCCTTTGCTCCTATCTTTACTGGAACTCCAACAAATAAACTTTTTGATACACCATATTGTCCAGAAGTTAATTTAGCTGCACAAGGCAATATGCTTTTTTTATCATATAAATATGCTTCTGCCATCAAAATAGATGAAGCAGCAGGAGCATAATATGCAGATCCTGTTTTTAATAAATTTACTATTTCTCCACCTCCTTTTCTTGTTCTATCAACAATTTCATCTAATCTTTTTGAAGTAATTTTTCCTTTTTCTATTAAAGAATTAAGACTTTCTCCAGCAATATTACTCATTTCAGTTAATGGAACCATTGTATCTCCATGGCCACCTAAAACATAAGCTTGAACTTGTTCAACAGATACATTAAATTCCCATGATAAAAATGTTCTAAATCTAGCAGAATCCAAAATACCAGCCATCCCAACTATCATAGTATCATGTACATTAGAAGCATCTTGAAGAATTCTTACCATTACATCTAAAGGATTCGTTGTACATATAACAAATGAATCTGGAGAATATTCTTTTATAGCAGATCCAACAGTTTTCATGATTTTAGAATTTATTCCTAATAAATCATCTCTACTCATACCTGGTTTTCTAGGAACTCCAGCTGTTACTATTATTACATCAGAGTTTGCTATATCTTTATAATTATTAGTTCCAATTATTTTATTATCATAATTTTCAATAGGCCCACATTGAGCTAAATCAAGTGCTTTTCCTTGAGGCAAACCTTCTACGATATCATATAACACAACATCACCTAATCTTTTAAGTAAAGACAAATGTGCCAAAGTTCCTCCAATATTTCCCGCACCTATTAATGAAATTTTCTTTTTACTCATATATAACTCTTTTTAAAAATTTTAATAAACTTGATAAATATTTAATGTTATTAAAAACAATATTCAATATACAAAATTTATATTAAATTTTGTTAATAATTATATTAATTTCATAATTATACCATTATATTGATAAATATTATATTTATATAAATGCTATAAACATTTTAATGTTTATTGATATATTAAATATATTTTGATATAATGAATCATTCTATAATTTTGGTTAAACGTATAATATAAAATGATTGTTAATATTAGGTTTTCTGGGGATTCCGGCGATGGAATACAAATATTAGGTAATAAAGTTGCTGAAATGTTTGCTGAATCTGGTAATAATATACAAACATTTTCTAATTTTCCAGCTGATATTCGTGCACCGATAGGTAGTCTTTCTGGAATTTCTGAATTTCAGATATGTTTTTCTAATGATGTTATATATAGTGTAAATGATAAATTAGATGTATTAATTTCTATTAATCCAGCTGCTTTAAGATGTAATCTTTTTGATTTAAAAAATAATGGTATTTTAATAATTGATATAGATAAATTTATTGACAGAGAATTTATAAAAGCTAAATATCAAGTTAATCCATTGGATCATTTGCATGATAAATATAATATTATTCCAATTAGTATTACTAATTGTGTTTTAAAAAGTATGAAAAATTTTAAATCTAATTTAAAAATTATTAAAAAAACAAGAAATATTTTTATATTAGGATTAATTTGTTGGATGTATAACAAATCTTTAAATATTCCTTTAAAATGGATAGAAAATAAATTTAAAAATTCTTATATTGAAATTATTAATAAAATAGCTTTAAGAATTGGATATAATTATAGTTTTACTACAAATTTATTAATTAAATCTTATTATATTCCTTCTGCCAAATTAATATGTGGTATTTATAGACAATTATCTGGAAATTATGGATTTATTTTAGGATGTTTAACTATTACAAAAAGATCTAATTTATCTTTATATATTGCTTGTTATCCAATTACACCAGCATCTGATATATTACATGAATTATCTAAATATCCAAATTATAATATTATAACAATGCAATTAGAAGATGAAATAGCAGCCATATGTGCGGCTATTGGAGCTTCTTATGGAGGATCTTTAGCATGCACATTTACTAGTGGCCCTGGATTTGATTTAAAAACTGAAGCTATTGGGTTAGCCGTTATGACAGAACTTCCATTAGTAATTGTTAATATACAAAGATCTGGGCCTTCTACTGGTATTCCTACAAAATCTGAACAAACAGATTTATTATCAGCAATTTTTTCTAGACATGGAGAATGCCCATTAGTTGTTTTAGCACCTAAATCTTCTAAAAACTGTTTTTCAATTATAATTAAAGCATTTAAAATATCTATTAAATATATGACGCCAGTAATAATATTAAGTGATGGAATAATAGCTAATTGTACAGAACAATGGAAAATACCAGAAATAAATTCTATAAATTTTATAAATTATAATTTTTTGAATGAAAAAAATGATATAAATAAAAGAAATGAAATAACTTTATCAAAAACTTGGATAAAGCCAGGAACAAAAAATTTAGAATATTGTATTGGTGGATTAGAAAGAAATTATGAAACTGGAACAGTTTGTTATGAATCATATAATCATCAAAAAATGTGTGAAATTAGAAAAAATAAAATAAATAAAATAAAATTAGATATTACAAAAACTAAAATTATTGGAAAAAATTATGGATATATGTTATTATTCACATGGGGGAGTTCATATGGAGCCTCAAGAACTGTAATTAATAAATTACAAAATGAATGTTATAATATATCATTGGTTAATATAAAATATTTAAATCCATTACCTGATGATTTATTATCAATATCAAAAAATTTTGTATTATTGGCATGTATTGAAGCTAATTTAGGTCAATTGCAGTTTATTTTAAAATCATATTTATTAAGAGATATAATTTTAATTGGTAATGTTTATGGAAAATCATTATCTTATAATTTTTTGAAAGAAAAAATATTGATTAATATGAAAGGGAAATAATTATGGAAAATGTTTTTATTTCTAATAATGAGATAAAATGGTGTCCAGGATGTGGTGATTATGCTATTTTACAAGCTATTCAAAAAGCTTTTATGGCATTAAATATAAATAGAGAAAAAATAGTAATAATATCTGGCATTGGATGTGCTAGTAGATTACCTTATTATGTTAATACTTATGGGTTTCATACAATCCATGGAAGAGCCGCAGCCATAGCAACAGGGCTTAAAATTACTCGACCTGATTTGTCTATTTGGATAGTTATTGGTGATGGGGATGGGTTAAGTATAGGTTTAAATCATACTATACAAATTTTAAGAAAAAATTTTAATATTAATATTTTATTGTTAAATAATCAAATATATGGTTTAACTAAAGGACAATATTCTCCAACATCTCCTAAAGGAAAAATAACTAAATCATCTCCTTATGGGGTATTAGAAGAACCTATAAATCCTATAAAAATGGCATTTTTTGCCGGTGCTACTTTTATAGCTAGAGAAATAGATACTAATATAAATAATTTAATTTTTTTATTAAAAGCTGCTTATGAACATGAAGGAACTTCTTTTATTGAAATTTTACAAAATTGTACTATCTTTAATAAAGATAATTTTATTCAATTTAAAGATAAAAATCTTAATAAAGATACAACTCTAATGTTAAAACATAATTCTCCATTAATATTTGGAGAAAATAATAATAAAAAATTAATTTTAAATAAAAACTTATTATGGCATATAAGTGATTATGATTCAATTAAAGAAAATAATGATATTATAATTCATGATATTTATAATGAAAACATAATTTCTGAATTATTGTCAAATTTAACTTATCCTAATTTTCCTATCCCTTTAGGGATTTTTAAAGCTGTAAGTAAAAACACTTATGAAAAATCATATTATGAAACAGTTAATAATTATAATATGAAATATGATTCTGAAAATATATATATGAAAGATCAAACTTGGATGTTATAACTAGTTTATAAAAAAAATTTATATAATTTATTTTAAAACGTATATTAAATTATTCATAAAATGAAGTGAAAGATATGATAAATATAAAAAATTTGAAATTAAATGTAAAACTTTTTGAAGAAAGTTTTATAAAAAGAGGGTACAATTTCAATATTAAATTATTTTTTAATTTAGAAAAAAAAAGAAAAACTTATCAAGTAGAAACTGAAGAATTACAAAAAAATAAAAATAATTTATCTAAATTAATTGGACTTAATAAGTCTAAAAATTTAGAATGTATTGAATTAATAAATGAAATTAATAATATAAATTATATTTTAAAAAAAAAATTAATTATTTTGAAAAGAATTCAAAAAGAGATATATGATTTTTTATCTAATGTGCCTAATATATTACATAATACCGTACAAAAAGATAGTGTTGTTTTAAGATCTTCTGGGATAAATAAGAATGTCTCATTCAAAAATCATAATCATTATGATTTAGCATATAATTTAAATAAATCTATGGATTCATCTCTATCTTCAAAAATATCTGGACCTAGGTTTATGATATTAAAAAATAAAATTGCTCAATTACATAGAGCTATATCACAATTTATGTTAGATTTACACATAAGTGAACATAAATATATAGAGTTATATGTTCCATATTTAATAAAAAAAAATACCTTGTATTGTACTGGCCAGCTTCCTAAATTTATACATGATTTATTTAATATAAATAATAGTAATTTATGGTTAAATCCCACTGGGGAAGTTCCATTATTAAATATTTTTAGTAATTCTATTTTAGATTTTTCAAATTTACCAATAAAATTAATTTGCCAAACAACATGTTTTAGAAAAGAAGCTGGAAATTATGGTAGAGATACAAAAGGCATTATAAGACAACATCAATTTGACAAAATAGAATTAATAAACATTGTTGATAATGATAATTCATATTCATATCTTGAAGAAATAACTTCTCATTCTGAAAAAGTTTTAAAATTATTAAATTTACCATATAGAATTATAATTCCTTCTTCTAAAGATATTGGTTTTTCTTCCGCAAAAACTTATGATATAGAAGTTTGGTTACCAGGAAAAAATGAATATATAGAAATAGCTTCATGTAGTAATACAGAAGATTTTCAGTCTAGAAGAATGAAAACAAAATATAAATTTAATAACATATTGAAATACGTTCATATGTTAAATGCATCTGGATTGGCTGTTGGTAGAACTTTAATAGCTATATTAGAAAATTATCAAGATCAAAATGGTTCTATATATATTCCTGATGTTTTGCAAAAATATATGAATAATAATAAAATTATTACTAAAGATGATTGTGTATAATATATTGTAAATACAATATACTTTTTTATATTATATAAAATTTTTTATTTAGATTAGTTTGGAGAGATGACAGAGTGGTTGAATGTGGCGGTCTTGAAAACCGTTGAGGACAAAACCTCCCAGGGTTCGAATCCCTGTCTCTCCGTATGTCTTTAAGAAGGAAATATGAATTTTAATATAGCTAATACATTAACAATGTTAAGATTATTTTCTGTTGTGATATTTTTATTTGTTTATTATTTTTTTACGATAAATAATTATATAATATGTTTTTATATATTTTTATTTTCTTCTTTAACTGATTATTTTGATGGATATATTGCAAGAAAATTATCACAAGAAACTTTTTTAGGGGCTTTATTAGATCCTATTGCTGATAAATTGTTAGTTATTTCTTCTTTAATTATAATATTAGAAATATACAATAATTGTTATATATCCATTCCAATAATTTTAATTATTTTTAGAGAAATAATTATTTTATTTTTAAGATTTTATTTATATAATCAAAAAAAACATATTATAAAAGTTAATATTTATGGAAAATTAAAAACAACTATACAATTAGTATCTAATATTATTTTGTTATCTGTTCCACCTTTATACAATATATTTAATATTTTTGGAATAATTTTATTATATTGTTCATTTTTATTATCTTTATTATCTCTTTTTATATATATTAAAAATTATTTATATAAATAAAAATATATATTAAAATAAATAGTTGACATAAACATTATAATATGTGTAAAATAAGATATATGCGGAAATAGCTCAGTGGTAGAGCATAACCTTGCCAAGGTTAGGGTCGCGAGTTCGAGTCTCGTTTTCCGCTTATTGCGGCTGAATGACAGATTGGTTATGTTTTGGCCTGCAAAGCCAACAAGGCCGGTTCGATTCCGGCTTCAGCCTTTGTAAAAGCCCAAGTGGCGAAATTGGTAGACGCAAGGGACTTAAAATCCCTCGAAATTATATTTCATGCCGGTTCGACTCCGGCTTTGGGCATTTTTTATAATTTAAGGAATTTATTAATGATAATAAAAATAAAAAATCCAATGATTATATGTATCATAGTGTCTTTTTTTTTTGGATTTGAATTTTTTCAAATTAATGTATTTAGTAGTTTAGATACTGAACTAATAAAAAAATTTAATTGTACAACGAAAGAATTAGGTGTATTCTCTTCTATGTATTTTTATGGAAATTTATTATTATTAATACCTGCAGGTATATTATTAGATAAATATTCTACTAGATCTTTAATTTTATTTTCTATGTTTTTTTCTATCATAGGAATATATATTTTTTCTTTTTCTAATAATTTATATATATCATCAATAGGCAGATTAATTATTGGCATGACTGGTGGTGCTATATGTTTTTTAAGTTCATTAAAATTATGTTCACAATGGTTTCATATCAATGAAATGCCGAAAATAATAAGTATTATAATATCTATTGGAATGTTAGGAGGAATATTATCACAAGCGCCATTTAATTTTTTAATAAATAAATTTGGATATACTAATGCTTTATATATAAATATATATTTTGGAATATTTTTATATTTTATAATTTATTTATTTATTTACGATTTTTACAAAATACAAAAAAATAATTTTTCATTTTTATTTTCTTTTAAAAATATTATTAAAAATACCAAAAATTGGTATTGTGGAATATATATATCTCTTTTAAATCTACCTATATTTTTATTAGGAGCATTATACGGAAATATATACTTAGTACAAATTCATAATTTATCTCATAATGAAGCTTCAATTGTTACAACAATGATATATTTAGGCATGTTGATAGGATCATTATTATTAAGTAAATTTTTATCAAAAAAAAATAATAGAATATTTTTAATGACATTTGGAATCTTTTTATGTATTATTATTGTTTTTATATTAATTAATATAATTAAATTAACTTTTTTTATGTTATTAATTATATTTTTTATTTTAGGACTTTCATCAAGCGCACAAATAATCGCATATCCAATTATTATGGAAAATAATGATATAAATATTATAGCATCATCAAATTCATTTTCTTCTATGCTTATTGTTATCGGTGGAGCAATATTTCAACCACTATTTGGATATATTATTAAATTAAATTTAAATGATCCAATATTACAAGATATAATTTATATTATTAAAAATTTTAATAATGGATTTTATTTATTAATATTTAATTTAATTATTTCTTTTATTATGATATTATTGATTTTTGAAAAAATTTCTATAAAATTTATGTTTTATAAATAATAAAAAAGTTCTTTTAAATATAATTAATTAAGAAGTATATTTGTGAATACAAAAGAAATAATAAAAATAACTGATGAAGCTTTAAATTATATAAATATCATTATAAAAAAATACAGTAAAAATAAAATAAATTTAAGAATATTTGTAAAATATCCACATACAGAAAAAGCAGAAGTCAATTTAATTTATTGTTATTTAGGTGAAGAACTTAAAAATGATTATCAAATAAATTATGATAATTTCATACTATTTATAGATAATAATTCTTTAGAAGCTATTAAAGAATCAATTATAGATTATGAAGTAAAAAATGAAAAAAAAAAATTATCAATTAAAGCACCAAATATAAAAAAATATATTTTGTTAAATAATAAATCGTTTTTAGAACAAATAAGATATATATTTGATACAGAAATTTCTGTCATGCTATCTTCTCATGGTGGGAATGTCGAATTAATTGAATTGAAAGATAATGGAATTTTAGTGATTAAATTTGGTGGAAGTTGTCATGGATGTGGTATGGTTAATACAACTTTAACACAAAGTATAGAAAAAATAATTAAAGAAAAATTTCCAGAAATTAAAAAAATAGAGGATATAACAGAACATCATTTGGGCCTAGATCCTTTTTATTAATATCATAATGTGAAATTTATAGAGATAGTATGAATGACTAAATATATTTTTGTAACAGGCGGAGTTGTTTCTTCTTTAGGAAAAGGATTAACATCTTCAGCTTTAGGTGCTATTTTAGAAGCAAGAAAAATAAAAGTAACAATTTTAAAATTGGATCCATATATAAATATAAATTCTGGAACAATGAGTCCTTTCCAACATGGAGAAGTTTATGTTACAAATGATGGAGCTGAAACTGATTTAGATTTAGGGCATTACGAAAGATTTATAACAACAAAAATGACTAAAAATAATCATATTACAGCCGGACAAATATATCATAATGTGATATCAAAAGAAAGATCTGGATTATATTTGGGATCAACTATACAAGTAATACCACATATTACAGATGAAATTAAAAAAAAAATATATAAAATAAGTAATTGTTATGATGTAACAATTGTTGAAATTGGAGGAACTGTAGGAGATATAGAATCCTTACCATTTCTTGAAGCAATAAGACAAATAAGAATTAAACTTGGGAATAAAAATACTCTTTTTTTACATTTAACTCTAATACCATGGTTAAAAGCTGTAAAAGAATTAAAAACTAAACCAACTCAACATTCTGTAAAAGAATTAAGATCTATAGGAATACAACCGGATATTTTAATATGTAGATCAAATTATCATATTTCTTCTAAAATAAAAGAAAAAATAGCTATGTTTACAAATGTTGATAAATATTCTGTTTTTTGGTGAAAAGAAGTATCTAATATATATCAATTACCTCTTTTTTTTCATAAAGAAGGTTTAGATAAAGTAATTTTAGATAAATTAAATTTAAAAAATAATGTCATTAATTTAATAAAATGGAAAAATATAATTAATAAATGTAAAAATAACAAAAAAAAAATAATAATAGGAATAATTGGAAAATACATTAGCTTATGTGATTCTTATAAATCATTATCAGAAGCTTTATATCATTCTGGATTACAAAATAATGTTAAAATAAAAATAAAATATATTAATTCTGAAAAAATAAATTATGACAATTTTGATATTTTAAAAGATTTACAAGCAATATTAATTCCTGGTGGATTTGGAAAAAGAGGAATTAATGGGAAAATAGCTGCTTCTTACTATGCTAGAAAAAATAATATACCTTTTTTGGGAATTTGTTTAGGTCTACAAATATCAATAATAGAATATTCTAGGAATGTAGGAGGATTTTTAAGTGCAAATAGTACAGAAATAAAAAAAACAACAAACTATCCTATAGTTGCATTAATAAAAGAATGGTTAATAGAAAATAACAAGTACAAATATAAAAAGTATAATAAAAACATTTCTGAAACAATGAGATTAGGTAATCATGTATGTTTTTTATTGCCAAATACAAAAATATATAATATATATAATACAAAAATAATAAATGAAAGACATCGACATAGATATGAAGTTAATAATATATTATTACCAAATTTGGAAAAACTAGAATTAAAAGTATCAGGATGGAATAAAAATTTTAATTTGGTAGAAATAATAGAATTCCCTAAATATTTTTGGTATATATGTTGTCAATTTCACCCAGAATTTAATTCCTCACCTGAAAAAGGTCACCCAATATTTAACAATTTCATTTTTAATTCTTTATTTTTTAAAGAATCAAAAAAAATATAATATATAATTATTCTTTGTAATGTGTAAAATATACAGCTATAGCTATTAAGAATATGCTACACCCTAAAAATAATAATTCTAAAGAATTATTATATGATATTTTAGTAGCTTTTTGAAAAAAATTTACAATTAATATCATTATTATAGTCTGTGCTAACTTACTTTTTAATTGCTCTAAATTTTTTATAATTAAAACACCACTTCTTTTAATTTTTATTTCATCATCATCTAATTTAGCAATAAACAATTCATATAATCCTATACTAAAAATTAATAAAACAGTAGCAATTAAATAAATATCTACAGAATTAACTATATGTTCCACTATATAATGACTTCTTAATGAAAAATCAGCATTATTAAATATGTTAATTAATTCAACAACCCCTTCATAGGCTTCATATGTACCAATAATTATCATAATAAAAGTAGATAAAATACCAGTTAAAACAGCAACAATTATAACTAATCTACTATTCCATAATAATTTTTGAAATAGTTTATAAAAATTATTCATAAACACACCATCATTTCTACAATACAATTAATATTATATAACAAAAATAAATAAATTCAATATTTATTAATTAATATATGAAATGCAATCCCAACTAAATATCCTACAATTATTATCCAAGACCATTTTAAATGACTAATAAAAGTGTAAATTTTTTTATTTTGTCCCATTAAAGCTATTCCCGCTGCTGAACCTATAGATAATATGCTTCCACCTATACCAGTAGTTAAAGTTATTAATAACCATTGGTACTCAGACATATTAGGATTAATAATTATTATAGAAAACATAACTGGAATATTATCTATAAAAGCCGATAATATTCCAATTAATACATTAGCAAATGTTATATTATAGTCGTAATTAATATTATACAAAAAATTTTTATATAATATAAATGATAAATTATTTAAATATCCTAATGTTGCTAATCCTCCTATTGACATTATTATTCCATAAAAAAAAAGTAATGTATCCCATTCTATAGTTTCTATATATTTTATAATATCAAAAGAAATATAAATATTATTTTTAATTATATGTTTTTCTTTAAAATTTATGTAATATCCAAAAAAACATAAAAATCCAAAACCTGTCATCATTCCTATTGAAGCTGGTAAGAATAAAAAATGTTCAAAAATTATAGCTATTATAATAGTTAAAATAAATAAAAAAACAATTCTTTTATTTCCTATTTTTTTAATAGGATAATCGTTATTCATATAAAAATATTTTTTTTCAATAAAAAAATATATTACTATACTTGGTATAATAAAACTTATAAACGAGGGAATAAATATTTTAAAAAATGAAGTAAAATGTACAATTTCAGATTGCCAAACCATTAAAGTTGTTATATCTCCAAAAGGACTAAAAGCCCCACCAGCATTAGATGCTATAACAATATTTATACAGCATAAATTAATAAATTTTTTATTATTTTCATCTACAGATACAATAATGGAAGATATTAATAAAGCGGTTGTTAAATTATCAGCAATTGGAGATATCAAAAATGACAAAAACCCTGTAAATAAAAATAATTGTTTAGAATTAATTTTTTTTATAAATATCCATTTATTAATATTTAAAAAAAAATCTCTTTTTTTTAAAATATTTATATAAACCATAGATACTAATAAAAATAGAAATAAATTTATATAATTATAAAAATAATTATTAATTGCATTTTTCATTATAAAAATATTACTTTCATTATTATAACAAATTATACCAATTATTAACCATATTAACCCAGCGGCTAATATAACAGGTTTAAATTTTTTGATAGAAAAATATTCCTCGAAAATCACTAAAATATATGATACAAAAAATATTAATAAAGCAATTAAAGATAAAAACATATTACTATTTTTTAATACAAAATTCATATTACTTTCTAACAAAAATATATTGTTTTTTTATTTTAATTATAATTAATAACGCTAATATTTGACATATTATTAATGGAATCATAGCAATTTGATAATTATCTAATATATTAAAAAAACATATAACAAACAATAAAGAAGTGTTAGTCAAAATATCAATAATCTTACCAACAATTGGTTGTAATAAAACTGCTATAATCATAATCAACATATTAGTAAAACCTAATATAACTGCTTTTAAATCACTTTTAATTATGTTAACATTAATTGAAAAACATAACAACATTGAACTACTGAAAAATCCAAAAAAAACATGAAATAAATGTAATATTAAAATGTTATTAGAAATTATATTTATTATCATTATAAAAAAGAAAATTGCTCCAATATTTCCTATTATCATAAATAGGATTTTTTTTTTATAAAAATCAGCTAAATAACCTATTATTGGACCACCTAAACCTATACCTATGAAAGAAAATGACATCATTTGTGCTGCAAGAGATTTTGAAATATTATAATTATCAACAAGAAATGATATACCCCATAATTCTGAATAAGAAGCTATTGGTGATACTATCAATCCTCCATAAATAGAAAATTTTAATATTTTAATATTTTTAAATATAAAATATATGTTTTTTAAAATATAAAAATGAGAAATTTTAAAATTAAAAATTTTTATTAAATAAAGAGGTCTCAAAAAAATAATTAATATTATAAAAAATAACAGACCTATTATAGAAATAATTAACATAACTTGTCTCCAACCAAAAAGTTCAATAAAATAAACTAAAGGTCTTCCTGACAAAATTGCACCACAAACACCTAATAAATTAGTTATTCCAACAACAAACGCAAATTTATTTTCGTGAAATAATGAAATACCCAATTTTAAACAAGAAATGAATGAAAACGCAGAACCTATACCTATTAATATTCTTGTAATAATAATAATTTCTAAAGAATTAGTTACAGAAAAAATATAACTATTAATAGCTATTAATAAAGCAGAAAAAGGTAAAACAAAATGTATATTATATTTATCAATTATATATCCTGCAGGTATTTGCATAAAAGCATAAGAAAAATAATAATAAGAAGAAAAATTGCCTAATGTATATGCATCAATAGAAAGTTCATCAATTAATTCAGACACTATAACACTAGGAATAATTCTATGTATAAATTCATATAAATAAAAAAGTCCACTTATACACCATATAATCAAAAATCTATAGTTATACCTTGATAATTTAAAAAAAACATTTTTTTTTATCATATTTTAAAATTAATTATGTTTTCCAAATAACAAATTATATAATATTAATATATTTTTTTTTAATATATTAAAAATTATATATATAAAAAACTTATTATAACTTAATAATATTTAATTTTATTAAATAATAATATATTAATATTAAACATATTAATATAAAATTATATATTTAAAAGCATTATAAATAATATTTATATAACTAATATATAATAATTGTAAATTATCAACAATTACATTTAATATAATTAATTTAATTTTTAAATGCAAAAAAAATAAGGATATAATATTAATGAATTGTCATTCTATCATAGGTATATTAATTTCATTAACTGCGCTTGCAAGTTATATAAATTACAAATATATAAAGCTTCCTAAATCAATTGGTATCACATTAATAATAATGTTATTAATGTTAATTATTACTGTAAGTAAAAGTTTAAACAATAATATAGAAGATCTTATAAATAATTTTTTGCTAGGTATTAATTTTGATTATACATTTTTACATGGAATGTTAAGTTTTTTATTATTTGCAGGCGCATTACATATAAACATAATTGAATTAAAAAAACATAGGTGGATAATATTATCTTTAGCTACAATTAGTGTTATTATATCAACATTCATAATTGCATATTGTACATATATATTAACACAATATTTGAACATAAATTTATCATTTACAACTTGTTTAATATTTGGTGCATTAATATCTCCAACTGATCCAATAGCAGTATTGGGAATTTTAAAAATAATCAAAGTTCCAAAAACTTTAGAATTAAAAATAGCCGGTGAAGCATTATTTAATGATGCTATGGCAGTTGTATTATTTTTCATTGCCAGTTCGCTAGAATATAGTAATATTCATAATCCATTATCAATATTAAATATAATAATATTCTTTTTACAACAATCTTTAGGGGGGATTATTTTAGGACTAATTTTAGGATTTATTTGTTCAAAATTATTAAAAAATATGGATAATTATGAAATAGCAATAATTATTACATTATCAGTTGTAACAGGAGGGTATGCATTAGCGCATGAAATAAAAACATGCGGACCAATTGTAATGGTAATATCAGGATTAGCTATAGGAAATACAATTAAAAAAGGTAATATGAATAAGGAAACTCAAATAAGATTATATTCTTTTTGGGAATTATTAGATGAAATATTAAATGCTACTTTGTTTGTATTGATTGGAATTGAATTTATAGGCCTCATTTTTGATAAAAAAATTATTTTTGTATCCATAATTATAATATTAATTACATTATTATCCCGATGGGTCAGTGTAATCATACCTGTAATAATATTAACACAATTTAAAAAATTTAAACATGATACTATTATTGTAATGACTTGGGGTGGATTAAGAGGAGGTATATCTATAGCGTTAGCTTTAAGCATAAAAGATATATACAATTATAATATAATAATTACTATCACATATTTTGTAGTAATTTTTTCTATGATAATACAAGGAATCACAATAAAACCTTTATTAGAATATATTTTAATTAAACAAAAAAAGAAAAAAAATACCCCATGAATGGGGTATTTTATATAAGTATAAAATAGTTATACTATTTTTTAATTTGTGCAGCTTCATTACTTATTTTTTGAAATTCTTTATTCAAACCAACAACAGAATATAACCATAAAACAGTAATAAATAATAAAATTACTCCAATATAAGGGGCTATTGTTATTTGTGTAGATCCTAATATCGTTATTAATAACACTTGTTGAATTATACCGCCTCCAGATTTTCCTAAACGTCCACCCACGCCATCTACCGCAGCCTTCCCTTGTGTTTTTATATCATCAGCTAAAGGTATATAAGCCATCTCTTTAGTAGGATCAAATAAAGAATATTTTGATCCTTTCGTTATAACATTTTGTGACCATCCTATTATAACAGCCATTAAAACAGGCGTCATACTTATAGTTGCTAATACTCCAGATAATGCATCTCTAAAAACTATAAAAGCAAAAAATAATGCACCAGTTATTAGCATAACAACAGGAGTAATTATAGCTCCAATAAACCATCCAAGGTTTCTTAAAATATTAGCACCAACAATCATTAAAATAATAGTTGTAAATCCTGTTGTCATAGAAAATAAACCCATAATTTTTACATATTCTGCTGTATCAGGAAATTGTAATTTCATTTGACTTTTCCACGTTACTTCTACCAAATTAATTGTTATTCCATAAGATAATACTAAAATAGCTAAATAGGCAAGATATTTAGATGAAAATACAATTTTAAGACTTTCTAAAAACCCTAATTTCACTTTTTTCTTTTTACCAGGTAAAGCCCCTTGAGAAGCATCATATAATCTAGGATCTGTCATTACATTATTGCGTACCCATCTATAAAGATAAATTATAACAAAAAAACAAACTAATAATGCTAAAATTATCCATTTTAAACTAACTTCCCAACGTTCAGCAGGAGGTAAATGAGAATATTTAGCAGTTATAGCATATAACATATACCCAGAACATAATAATCCAACATTACCAATTAATCCAAATAAAGGATAAAATCTTTTTGCTTCTGGCACTTTAGTAATATCATTAGCAAACTGCCAAAATAATACTGACAAACCCACAGTACCCCACAATTCAGAAAAAATATAAAACAGAGAATATGTCCAATTTGCAATCAAAGGTAAAAACCATTGCAATCTTGGATAAGTTTTTTTCCATGAAATCAAAGTTTCAGGAGAAGCATGAACAACTTCTTTAAAAGGAAATAATACATATGCAAATAAAGCAAAAAAAGTTACAAATATACAAATCATTGTATAAAATAATTTAGGCTTAGATAATATAGTATTTAATTTTGCATATATTGTCATCATAATAATAGCAAAAGGTAATGTACCATATAATTTTAAAAAACTAATGGTTTCTGCACCAGATCCAGGAGCTGTTATAACTAAACCATCTTTGGCATCTCTTAAAATTGTATAATTAAATAATACACAAAACATCATAAATGCCATAGGCAAAACTTTTTTTAATTCATAATCATGTACCGGCCAAAATATTTTTCTGAACCCAGTAAATTCAACCTCTTTTGGTAAAACTGTGTTTAATTCAGACATTTTTTTCTCCTATAAATAATTCTTTAAAAAATATAATATACTTGTTGTAACATTTATAATAATAAATATCAATAATTTTAATTAAATTATATAATTATTGAGAAAATTTTTGTATTAATAAAAAAATATTGTATAATACAAATAATTATTATTTATTTTTTTTTTGGAAAAAAATGAAAAAAAATATATTATCAATTTTTTCATTATCTTTGATAACTATTTCCGCTATAATAAGTTTAAGAAATTTACCAATTTGTGCAGAATATGGTTTATCTTCTATAACTTTTTTACTTATTGGTATAATAATTTATTTTATCCCTATTGCAATGATAACAGCAGAATTAGCTTCAACTTGGCCTACGACAGGGTGTACATATACATGGGCAAAAGAAGCATTTAATTATAAAATTGGATTTATTGCATTGTGGGCTTCATGGATGGAAAGTATAACATGGTTTCCAACAATATTAGCTTTTTCAAGTATTATGTGTGCTTATATATTAAGCCCTATTTTTCAAAACTTACATGATAACAAAATTTTTTTATTCATTACTATATTAATTATATTTTGGAGTATTACAATTATAAATTTTTTAGGCATAAAACTTTCTAGTTATATAAGTACGATAGGAGTTTTATTGGGAACTATAATTCCAGGAATAATAATTATTTTTTTAGGAATATATTGGATAATAACTAAAGATAGTTTACAAATAGAATTTGTTAGTAAAAATTTAATACCATCATTTAAAATTAATGATTTATCTTTTTTTTCTGGTATATTATTAAGTCTTTCTGGAATAGAATTATCTGCATTTCATATTTTAGATTTTAAAAATCCTAAAAAAAATTATCCTAAAGTTTTAATAATTTCATCTATCATAATAATACTATTATATATATTAGGAACCATTTCAATATCTATTGTTGTACCAAAAAATGAAATTTGCTTAGCTTCAGGATTAATACAAGCATTTTCTGTATTTTTTACTTATTTTGATATTAATTTTGCAATACCAATAATTGCTTTTTTTTTACTAATAGGTGCATTAGCTGGTATTAATACATGGATGATAGGTCCAGCAAGAGGGTTACTTGTAGCATCTAAAGATAATCTTTTACCAAAAATATTAAAATTTGAAAATAAAAAAAATGTACCAGTTAATATTTTAATATTACAAACTGCTATTGGAAGTATATTATCTTTTTTATTTTTATATATGGATACAAACAGTTCTGCAATATGGATATTAATAGCTTTATCTTTTCAATTTGCAGCAATACAATATATAATTACAATAATATCAATAATAAAATTACGTATCACGAAAAAAAATATAGAAAGGGGTTATAAAGCTCCATTTTTATATTTTATTTCTTTTCTTGCGGGTGGAGCATGTTTATTTAATTTTTTTATAGTATTCATTCCTCCATCAAATATGTATAATAATAATAAATTATTGTTTACTGTATTGTTAATAACATTTCTTGTAATTTTAATATCTCCACCATTTTTTTTATTAAAATTTAAAAAAATTAAAAATTAATTGTTTAATAAAAATTTTTCTAAAATAAAAAGCTTTTCTAATAATTATTTCTTTTTTTCCAAATTTGTTAAAAATATTTATTGTGTCAAATTTATTTTTTGAATGTGATAATATTTGTATGTATTTTCCAACAAATTTAAAATTATTAAAATTACCAGAATAAAATAAATTCATTAAATTATACCAATCTGCTTTAATTACAATTTCTTGTGAAAGATTAATTTTAAAAAAAAATGGTTTTAAAAATTTGTAAGAGAAAATATCACAATTATTAAATTTATAATAAGGTACCCATAAAATATGTTTTATTTTATTATATAAATTAGAATATTTCCATTCCAATGAACGAAGATTAGGAGAAAGGGAACATATAAAAATAGGATTTAATGGTTCGTTTTTTACATTTAATGGAAGTGTTTTTAATTCTATACCTAAATTTAAAAAATCACATTGGGATTTATTTCCATTTTGATTGTTAAAAAATCGTTCTACAACCTGTCCAACATAACCTCTAGATAACATAGAACAATTATCAACATTTATTTTATTTACTATAGTTTTTAAAGTTTTATATGAAATATCATTACATTTCATAATTAAATCATTTAAACTTATATTGTTAAACATTTATATTAAGGATCCTTATGAATAATATTAATTTAGAAATCGGGTGGAAAAATGAATTATATGAAGAATTTAAATCTTCATATATGATTGGATTAAAAAAATTTTTAATTGAAGAAAAAAAAAGTAAAATAATATACCCACAAAATAAAAACATATTTAGAGCTTTTAACGAAACTCCATTAAATAATGTAAAAGTAGTAATTATATCTCAAGATCCATATCATGGAAAAAATCAAGCTAATGGGTTAGCTTTTTCTGTAAATGAGGGAATAAATTTACCGCCAACACTAATAAATATATATAAAGAACTATATAATGATTTAAAAATTTCTCAATCTAAAAGTGGATACTTATTACCATGGGCAAAACAAGGTGTATTACTTTTAAACAGTATATTAACAGTAGAGGAAAACAAACCATTATCACATGCGCATAAAGGATGGGAAATATTTACTGATAAAGCTATTTCAATTTTAAATAAAAATAATAAACCTATAATATTTCTATTATGGGGATACTTTTCAAATAAAAAAACTTATTTAATAAACTGTAATAAACATATAATTATTTCTTCAAGTCATCCATCTCCATATTCAGCAAACAAAAGTTTTTTTAATTCAAAGCCTTTTTCAAAAGTTAACTTTTACCTAAAAAAATTAAATCAACCAGTAATTGATTGGAAAATAAAATAAAACAAATTTTAGGAGAGAGAGGGATTCGAACCCTCGGTGCATATTGCTTACACACAAGCTTTCCAGGCCTGTACTTTAAACCACTCAGACATCTCTCCAAAATATTAAGTTTTTAATCTATAACCTATACTTAACAAATATAAACAAATAATATACAAAAATACTATTACAATTAGAATAAAAAATAATGAAAAAAAGACATTGAAATCAGATATGTTCAGTATACCATATCTAAAAACATTAATCATATAAAAAATAGGATTTATATAAATTAATTTTTTATAAAAAGAAGACAAAAACGTAATAGGAAAAAAAAAACCACCTAAATATATCATAGGAGTAATTATAAAATTTGGTATAATATTAACATCATCAAATTTTTTTGCAAAAATACCATTTAAAAAACCAGTTAATGAAAATAAAGTAGCAATTAAAATAGAAATAATTATAGTTAAAATTATATGTGCGCATTGCAATTTAGTAAAATATAAAGATATCAATAAAACAAAAAAACCTATTACAAGGCCTCTAAAAACTCCTGCAACAACAAAACCTAATATTATTGTTGAATTATAAGTTGGAGATATTAATATTTCTTCAATATATTTCTGAAATTTAGCCCCAAAAAAAGATGAAGCAACATTTACATAAGAATTATTAATTATAGCCATCATTACCAATCCAGGAACTAAAAACTGAACATACGAATAATTATTAATATTACTTATTTGATTTCCAATAATATTTCCAAAAATTATAAAATATAAAAAGCTTGTCATAATAGAAGGTAAAATAGTTTGTGGCCATATTCTAAATATTCTATTTATTTCTTTTTTTAAAATAGTATAAAATGATATAAAATTTTTCATAAATTAAATTTTCTTCTTATCTAAATTAATGATGTTGATAAATAATTCTTCTAAACGATTAATTTTATTTTTAATACTTATAACAATTATATTAAATTTATTAAAAAATATAAATAAATCGTTTAATGTATAATTTTCTGTTAAAACTACTTCTAACGTAGTTTCTCCAATTTTATAAATATTAAAATCACAAATTGTTGGTAAATTTATATTCTTATTTAAAATTTCACAAATTAAAGTTTGCTTTTTTGCATTAACAAATAAATCTTTAACTATAGTATTTAATAAAACAAACCCTTTATTAATTATAGCAACCTTATTGCATAATAATTCAACTTCTTCTAAATAATGAGTTGATAAAATAATAGTAACACCATTTTTGTTTAAATTAATTAAAAAATCCCATAAAAAATGTCTTAATTCAATATCAATACCAGAAGTTGGCTCATCAATAATTAATATTTTTGGTTCATGTATTAATGCTCTAATTATCATTAATTTTTTTTTCATTCCACCAGATAAATTACGTGATATTATATTACGCTTTTCCCATAAATTTAATTTATGCAAATAATATTCTACATTTTTTATTGCTTGCGATTTTGAAATTCCATAATATCCAGCTTGATTTATTATAATTTCCATAACCGTCTCAAATTGATTAAAATTAAATTCTTGCGGAACAAATCCTATAAAATTTTTTATTAAATAAAAATCTAAATCTAAATCATATCCAAAAACATATATTTTTCCACTACTTTTTTTAATAAGAGAAGTTAATATTCCAATTGTAGTAGACTTACCAGCTCCATTAGGCCCTAATAAGGCAAAAAAATCTCCAATATCTACAGACAAATTCATATTAGATATAGCTAACAAATTTGGTTTATATATTTTATTTAATTCAGAAATTATAACAGCTTTCATATTTATATCTTCTCTAGTAAAAATACATTTAATATCAAAAAATAAAATTATTTATTATATAAATTATGTTTTTTATAATAACTATAAAAATCTCCATTAAAACTAAAATTAAATATTTTGTTTTCTTTTAATGTTTCCATATTATTAATACTACCAATAAAAACTAATTTTTCATCATTATTTTTTTTTATTTTAATAAATTTATATTCCGGAAATGTTAATAGTTTATTAGGAAATAATACTATATTTACAAATTGTCTTTTTTCAATATTATAAATAATATACCTTTTATTATTTAAAATATAAAACATAACTTCTATAGGTAATTCTACATGAATTTTGATAATATTACTTTTTAAAGATAATTTATATAAAATATTTAAAATAATTAAAGATATACTATTAACATTATGAATACGCCCTTTTCCTTTACATTTAGAACATACAATTTCACTAAATTCACTAATACCTTTTTTTAATCTTTGTCTAGAAATTTCTAATAAGCCAAATTTAGATATTTTACCCATTTGAATTCTAGCTCTATCTTTTTCAAATAAATCATATAATCTTTCTTCTATAATTTTTTTATGTTTTGAAATATTCATATCAATAAAATCAATAATTATCAAACCTCCAAGATCTCGCAACATTAATTGTCTTGAAATTTCATCGCATGCTTCAATATTTGTTTGTAAAGCTGTTTCTTCAACATCTACAGCTTTTGTAAATTTAAAAGAATTAACATCAATAGAAGTTAAAGCTTCAGTATAATCTATAACAACAATACCTCCAGACATAAGTTTTATCGTATGTTTAAAAGCGGAAATAATTTGTTTTTCTATTTTATACTTATTAAATAATGAAATGTTTTCATTGTATAATTTTACTATATTCAAAAAATCAGGTTTCATAAATTTAATATGAGAACATATTATTTTATAAATTCTTGGATTATCAATTACTATTTCTTCAATATCTGTTCTCAAATAATCTCTAATTGTTCTCATAATTATATTACTTTCTTGATATATAAGATAAGGAGCTTTTTTATTAATACTAGAATTTTTAATTTCTTTCCAATGATTTAACAAAATATTCAAATCCCATTGAAAATCTTCCAAACTCTTATTTGCTCCCGCTGTTCTAATTATTATTCCCATATCATCAGGAATGATTAAATTAATTAATTTATTTTTTATTTTTATACGTTCTTCATTATTAATTTTTTTAGAAATTCCAATAATTTTGTAATTATAAGGCATTAAAACTAAATAACATCCAGCTAAACTAACATATGTAGTTAACGATGCTCCTTTTGTCCCTCTTTCTTCTTTATTTATTTGGACAATTAATTCATTTCCTTTTTTTATATAATTTTCAAAATTTGTATTTAAATTAATTGCTTTATTAAAATAATAATTTGATATCTCTTTAAATGGTAAAAATCCATGTTTATTACTACCATAGTCTACAAAAACTGCATTTAAACTGGGTTCTACATGGATTATAATTCCTTTATAAATATTAGATTTTTTTTGTTTATTGTGAGATTCTTCAGTATCAAATTTATATAGATAATAATCATCTATTAAAGCTATTCTAATTTCATTGGCTTTTGTTATATTTATTAATATTTTTTTTGACACAAATTAAACATCTTTTAAAGATTATACAAAATATTTTTATATATAAGCAATATATATAACATTCATTATAAAAGAATTATAATATAAATTTTTATATTATTTAATAATATAATATGTAATATACATATATAAAACATTAATTATAATATCACAAATTTATGCAAAAAAAATTTTTTACAAAAATAAAATTATTAATTATTTCTAAAAATAACGTAAAGCAAAGAATAGATAATTTTTTATTTTCTTATTACAAAATTCTTTCTAAAAAACATATACAAAAGATAATAAGAAAAGGAGAAGTTAGAATAAATAAAAAACGTATAAATAATTTATATTATTTACAATTAAATGATATAATAAGAATACCACCAATATATGTAATTAAAAAAAAAATTTTTTTTTATAATAATTACAGATTTTTAAAAAAAATATTAAACAATATAATATACGAAAATAAATTATTTTTAATTATAAACAAACCAAATAAAATATCTGTACATGATGGACATAATAATAAAAATAGTATAATAAAAATAATGAAAAAAATAAAATTTAACAAATATGTAGAACTTATACATAGACTTGATAAAGCTACTTCTGGGTGCTTAATAATATCAAAATCTTTCACAATTTTACAAAAATTAAATTATCAATTAAAGTATAATAAAATTAAAAAAATTTATCATTTATTATGTTATGGCATTTTTAACAAAAATATTTATGCATATACAAACATATATAAAAATTTCAATAAAAATGTTTTAAAGGTAAAAAATGAACATAATTCATTAACTAAATTTAATTATATAAAAATATACACTGAATATAGTTTATTAGAAGCAATACCATATACAGGTAAAAAACATCAAATAAGAATAAGTACTAAAAAATTAAATCATTCAATTATTGGAGACAACAAATATATAAATAAAAATTTTATTAAGTATAAAAAAATTATAAATTATAAAAGACTATTTTTACATTCTAAAAAAATAAAATTTATTTGTCCTCTAACAAATAAATTGTTGATAGTAAATGCTCCATATGATAATTCATTATATAAAATACTTAATAAAAAGTAATTATCATAAAAAAATAAGAGAAAATAACATGCAAAATATTAATTCTAAATGGGAAAATTTTTTAAATGAAAGCTACATTTTGTATAACACAAAATCTAATATTAAATTTAAAAATTTAATAAAATTATTTAAATTTATAATAATAATTATTATTATATATATGTTATATATTTATATTAATAATTCATTTTTTAATTATAATAAAAAAAACGTGCCACATATTGCATTAATCACAATATATGGAAGTATTACACAAAATGAAGAATCAAATGCTAAAAATATAATTGAATCTTTAAACAATGCTTTTAATAATGATTGCACAAAAAGTATAATATTAAAAATAAATAGCCCAGGAGGATCTCCAGTACAAAGTAATATGATTTACAATCATATATTAAAACTAAAAAAAGAAAAACCTAATTTAAAAATTTATTCTATCATTGAAGATTTAGGAACATCTGGAGTTTACTTAATAGCTTCTGCAACTAATGAAATATATTGTAACCAATCAAGTATAGTTGGTTCTATTGGAGTTATACTAAATTCATTTAATTTTAAGAATATAATTCATAAGATAGGAATAGAACGAAAATTATTTTCATCTGGTAAAAATAAAGGTATGTTGGATCCATTTTCAGATCAAAAATCTAATGAAATTACAATCATAAATAAAACTTTAATTACTGTTCATGAAGAATTTATAAAATGTGTAAAAAATGAAAGAAAATCCAGATTAATATACAATAAAGATATTTTTTCTGGAAAAATATGGATAGGGAAGAATGCACTAAAATTAGGATTAATTGATGGATATTATAACATTGATTCAATTATGAAAAACATAATTGAAGAATCTAATATATTAAATTATTCCACAGATAATAATTTATTAAATAAAATTAATAAAAGTATAAATAATATTATGAAAATCATTCCACTAAAATTATCATTTTAAAATATTATACTTTATGATACTATACAGTTTCTAATAATCAAATGAGAAAATAATATTATGGCAGTACAAAAAAGTCGTAGAACTCCATCTACAAGAGGAAATAGAAGAAGTCATGATGTATTAACTTTGCCTACATTATCTAAAGATAAAAAATCAGGCAGTATACATTTAAGACATCATATGACAAAAACAGGATTTTATAGAGGAAAAAAAATAATTTAAAAATAAAAAACAAACATAAATTTATATAGCTATGTATTTATAGTATATAAAATAATAAGGATAATTATGAATAATAGTAAAAATGATCAAATAATTAATATAATTTCCGAACAATTGGGAATAGATAAAGTAAAAATAAATTCACAAACTCTGTTTTTAGAACATTTGGGAACAGATATATTAGATATATTAGAAATAATTATGATTATAGAAGAAAAATTTAATATAGAAATTACTGATGAGGAAGTAAAAAAAATCTTATCAGTTCAAGATATATTTAATTTGATTAATAACAAAATAATTAATTAAATAATAATTTTATGAATTTATTTATTTTAAGTAACATTAAAAATAATATATTATATGACAAATTATGTTATAAACAAAAAATAAATGACTTAAGTCTTCCTATTATTTTTTATTCATGTGATTATTATAGTTTTTTATTTAATAAATTTGCTCATACTTCTACATGTAAAAACAAAATTTGTAATATAAAATGCTATAAATGTAATTGTTATTCAAATTATAATTTATTAAACATTTCAATAAATAATTTCACAACTTTACAACAATTTATTAAAATTATTGAAAATTTAAACAATGATATAAATATAGTTATAATTAAAGAAGAAAATAAAAATATTATAAACGAATTTTTAAAATTAAAAAAAAGAAATAAATTTTTATACATAATTCAAACATATAATAAAATTGATAATAGAAATATGCATTATTATAAACCTTCATATATAAAAAATGCAAATTCAAATTCAAAAAAATTTTATCATGATTTAATTGTATTATTTTATATATTAATAAAAAAAAAATGTACATCTTTAGAAATGACACTAATATTAATTAAATTTTTTAAAAATAATATTATTCATAATTTATACAAAGCATTATCAAATATATTGTTAATTATTTATAATAATAATTATTATTATAATTTATATTATAAAAATTTATATGATATTATATTTTTATATAAAAAACATAAAAATGTAATAAATATGTTAAAATACATAATTAAAATTAAAAAATTATATTATAAAGATTATATTTTCGATAATTTATTATATATAGAAAAAATAATTTCATTTATCATGATTTAATCATAATATTATATAAAAAATTTTTTTGAAAAGAAAGTTATTTTTAATGAAAAAGAGTATTAAAAATTTAATTTTTGTGGGGTATAGTGGAGGTCTTGATTCTACTGTATTACTATATTTAACAAATATAATTTTTAAAAAAAATATATATATTTTATTTGCAATCCATATAAATCATAATATAAACATAAATAATATGTTATGGGAAAAGCATTGTATACAATCTTGTAAAGAAAAAAAAATTACTATTTTAATATTTAGAATAAAATTAAATAAAAATTTTAATTTAGAAAAAAAGAGTAGAAATTTAAGATTTGAAATATATAATAAAATTATTCCTAATTACTCTTCTTTATTATTGGCTCATCATAATGATGATCAATCTGAAACAATTTTTTTTAAATTAATAAAAGGCATAAATTATTTATCAAAAATATATGGAATGAAGAAAAAAATAAAATTTAAAAAAATGTATATATTAAAACCTTTATTAAATATAAAAAAATTTTTCATTAAATTATATGCTTATAAAAAAAATTTATTATGGATAAACGATAACAGTAATAATAATAATTATTATGATAGAAATTTTATAAGAAATTTAATAATTCCTATAATTAAAACAAGATGGGTATTTATTAATAAATCTATTAATGAAATAAAAAATCATTTTATAAATAATAACCTTTTTTTTATAAATTTAATAAAAAAACATTATATAAAAGCATTAATAAAAAAACATAATATAATTTCTATTAAATATTTATTAAATTTATCAATTTTTTTTAGAGTAGAAATAATAAAATATTGGATATTTAAAAATAAAATTACTTTAAAATCAAATAAATATTTAATTACTATAAATAATACTTTTATAAATTCCAAAATAAATTTTCATATAATACCACTTATATCACAATATAAAATATTAAAATATTTTAATAAATTACATATTATTAAATAATAATAAAACAAAATAATATTAAAATAATAAATATTTATTTTTAAATTACTAATTTATTTAATATTATATTTATAAATTATAATTATCACATTAAAATAAATTGAATATATTATTAAAAGGGTAAATAATGAAACATAAATCTATTATGAAAAATTTCATAACAAATTATCTTATAAATGATACAGATGGAATTTATGTAGACGCAACTTTTGGACAAGGTGGTCATACAAAAAATATATTAAAAATAATGAAAAATAGCAAATTATTAATAATTGATAAAGATTATGAATCTATAACATTGGCATATAAATTTTCAAAAATAGATAAAAGGATAGCAATAAATCATGATTCTTATAAAAATATAAAAAACATATATTACAAAAATAATATTACTAAAAATTTATCAAGTATATTTTTAGATTTAGGAATATCATCATCACAAATTGATAATCATAATAGAGGTTTTAGTTTTTTTAATGATGGGCCTTTAGATATGAGAATGAATATAACTTCAAAAATTACGGCATATAATTGGATCAATACTATAAATAAAAAAATTTTAAATGATACATTAAAAAATTTTGGTGAAAAGCAATATAAAAGTATTACAGAAAATATTCTGAAAAATAGGAAAATTAGTAAAATAAATACAACAAAAACATTATGTAATATAATAAAAAATACAAATAATAAATCAAATTATGATCCAAATATAACATTTTTTGCTATAAGAAATACTATAAATAATGAAAATAATGATTTAAAAATATTTTTTACTGATATAATTAATTTATTAAAAAATGATGGAATTATAATAATATTATATTTTAATTCATTTGAATATAATTTATTAAAACATTATATAAATGAAATTAATGAAAACGAAACAATTGAAAATTGTTATAAATTAAAAAAAATTAATTTAAAAAAAAAAATTACATACAAAGAAATTACTAATAATATAAGAGCAAGAAGTGCTAACATAATAATATTAAAAAAAATTAAATATAAATAATATTATATATTTATATTAAAATAAAAAAATTTTAAATATAATATATCTATAAAAATATAAAATGAATCAAAACTTTATATTTAATATTTATTAAAAATTCAAGGCGTTATAAATGTTAATATTTAAAATTATTAAAAAAATATTTGGAACACGTAATGATAAATTAATTAATAAATTCATAAAAATAGTGCAAAAAATTAATTCTTTAGAACAAACAATAAAGCATTATTCAGATTATGAAATTAGACATCTTTATACTTCATATAAAAATAATATTAAAGATCATTCACAACTAAATGATATATTAATTAATATTTTTTCTTTTGTAAGAGAAATAGCCATAAGAACAATTAAAATAAGACATTTTGATGTTCAAATGATTGGTGGAATTGTTCTTCATGAAGGAAAAATTAGCGAAATGCAAACAGGAGAAGGTAAAACTATAGTAGCTACATTAACCACATGCCTAAATTCTTTATATAAAAATGGTATTCATATTATAACAGTTAATGAATACTTAGCAAAACGCGATTCTTCTTGGATGTATCCTATATATAATTTGTTAGGCTTAAAGATAGGAACTTTAACTCAAAATACAAATTTATCAGAAAGAAAAATAATATATTTATCTGATATTATATATGGTACAAATAATGAATTTGCTTTTGATTATTTAAAAGATAATATGGTATATACTTTAGAAGATAAAGTACAACAAGAATTATTCTTTGCCATAATAGATGAAATTGATTCAATATTAATAGACGAAGCTAGAACTCCATTAATAATATCCGGCATAGATAAAAATAGTTCTGATATATATTTAAAAATAAATAATATAGTAAAATTATTAAAAAAAAATGATTCTTATAATTCAAATGAAGATTATATAATTAATGAAAAAGAAAAAAATATTACTTTAACAGAAAAAGGACATATTCATGTTGAAAACCTTTTAATAAAAAATTTTATATTAGATGAAAATAGTAATTTATATGATTTAAAAAATATAAGTTTAATACATTATATAAATACTAGCATTAAAGCTCATGCTTTGTTTAAAAAAAATATAGACTATATAATAAAAGATAATAAAATTTTAATTATAGATGAGCATACAGGAAGAATAATGCATGGAAAAAGATGGAGTGATGGACTTCACCAAGCTATTGAAGCAAAAGAAGGAGTTGAAATAGAAAGTGAAAATCAAACTTTAGCAACAATAACATTTCAAAATTATTTTAGAATGTATAACAAATTATGTGGAATGACAGGAACAGCAAGCACAGAAGCATATGAATTCAAAGAAATCTATAATCTAGAAACCATAATTATTCCAAGTAATAAAAAATGTATAAGAATAGATTATCCAGATAAAATTTATTTAACAAAAGAAGAAAAATACGATAAAATAATAGAAGATATATATGAAAAATTTATATTACAAAGGCCTATTTTAATTGGAACAATATCAATAGAATTATCTGAACATATGTCATTTCTTTTACATCAAAAAAACATAAAACATGAGATTTTAAACGCTAAATTTCATGAAAAAGAAGCATACATTATAGCAGATGCTGGTAAATTAAATTCTGTAACAATAGCAACAAATATGGCAGGGAGGGGAACTGATATTGTTTTAGGAGGAAAAATAAAATACATGAATGACGATTCTTTTTTATTAAAAAAATGGAAAATAGATAACGAAAATGTAATAAGTCTTGGGGGTTTATATGTAATAGGAACAGAAAGACATGAATCAAGAAGAATTGATAATCAATTAAGAGGAAGAGCAGGAAGACAAGGAGATCCTGGCAGTTCTCAATTTTATTTATCAATAAATGATGATTTAATGAAATTATTTTTGTCGCAAAATTTATCTTTATTATTAAAAAAAATAGGTATGAAAAAAGGCGAAGCTATAACTCACAGTTGGGTTAATAGAGCTATTGAAAATGCACAAAAAAAAATAGAAGGATACAATTTTGATTTACGTAAGCAATTATTGGAATTTGACGATGTAATAGATAAGCAACGTAAAATAATTTACCAACAAAGAGATGAAATTATAAAACATAATGACATAAATCTTTTAACTACAATAATAATAGAAGATATAATTAGTGATTTAATTAAAATTAATATTTTTAATAAAGAAATTAATTATAATGATTGTATAAATCTTTTTTATAAAGAATTTAATTATTTTTTACAAATAACAGAAAAACAATATTATGAATATAATAATTACGATGAGAAATCATGCAACAATTTTACAAAAAATATATTAAATGAAATAATAACCTATTATAACAATAATAAAAATTTTTTAATAGAAAAAAATTTATTTTTATCAATAATAGATAATCATTGGAAAGAACATTTATATGATATAGAACAATTAAAAAAATATATTCATTTAAGAGGATATGCGCAAAAAGATCCAAAACAAGAATATAAAAAAGAAGCTTTTTATATGTTTACAAATATTATAAACGACATAAAAAAAGATTATATAAAAACAATTTTTAAAATAAATATTAATATTGAAGAAATGAATTCTATATATCAAGAAAATAATATTTTTTCTGAGTCTAAAAAAAAAAATAATAATGTTAATATAAAAAATAATGATTTATGTTTTTGTGGGTCAAAAAAAAAATATAAACACTGCCATAAAAATATTTAATATAAAATAAGGTAAATATTTATATGTATAAAATAGATTTCGTTAAAAATATTTTGTTAGAAAATTCTAATTTGTCTGATGAAAAGTTACATGCAATATTAAATGCAACTTTAAATGATAATATAAATTTTTCTGATTTATATTTTCAATATATATACAAAGAATTTTGGTATTTAGAAAATGGTATAATAAAAAATAGCTATTTTAATATTGATAAAGGAGTTGGAATTAGAACTTTTAACAAAAATAGTATAGGGTTTTCATATTCTGATAAAATATCAGAATATAATTTATATAAAATTGCACAAGAATCCAAAAATATTAATAACTATAATTATAGTAATAAAAAAGCAAAAATATGGAAAAAAATAAATAAACAACAAAATTTATATTTTCACAACAATCCATTATTATCAATAAATTATGACGATAAAATAAATTTACTAAAATCAATAGAATCAGAAGCAAAAAAACAAGATTCTAGGGTAAAAAAAGTCAATTGTGCATTATTTGGATCATATGAAATAATATTAATAATATCAACAGATGGAACATTTTCATACGATATTCGTCCATTAGTAAAATTAAATATAACTGTATCAGCAGAAAAAAAAGGATCTTATGAAATAAGTAATTATGGAAAAGGAGGAAGAAAAACATATGACATGTTTTTAAAAAATAATAAATGGAAAAAATATACAAAAGAAACAGTAAGGCAAGCCATTTTAAATCTTTACTCTCAAAAGGCACCAGTCGGAGAAATGCCAGTAATATTAGGTCCAGGAAATCCTGGAATATTAATTCATGAAACTGTAGGACATGGATTAGAATATGATTTTAACAAAAAAAAATTATCAATATTTCATAATAAAATAAATACTAAAGTAGCTACTAAATTATGTACAATTGTAGATAATGCTACATTATCAAATAAAAGTGGCTCAATAAACATAGACGATGAAGGAACAAAAACACAATGTACAATATTAATAAAAAATGGTATATTAAAATCATATTTACAAGATAAATTTAACGCAAATATAACAAATTCTAAATTAACAGGTAATGCAAGAAGAGAATCTTATGCACATTTACCAATTCCAAGAATGACAAATACATATCTATTACCAGGAAAATCATCTCATCAAGATATAATAAATAGTGTTGACCACGGAATATACATAGCAAATCTTTCAAATGGTAAAATTGATATAACTTCTGATAAATTTATTTTTAACACAATTGAAGCTTATTATATAAAAAATGGAAAAATTAAATATCCTATCAAAACAATAATGCTTATTGAAAATAATTTTGATATTTTAAAAAAAATAATTATGGTAGGAAATAATTTAAAAATGGATAATGGAATAGGAATTTGTTCAAAAAATGATCAAAATATTCCAATATGTGTAGGACAACCAACATTATTAATAAATAAAATTACTGTTGGAGGATTAAAATAATAATTATTTAAAAAATGGTGAGATATGTATACAAATTATAAATATGAATGGAAAAATTTACTAAATTTAACAAATGATTTATTAATAAAAATCAAAAAAAAAGGCATACAGGCAGAAATAAAAATAAATATAAATAATGGTATATCTACGATTATCAAAACTGGTAAAATAAACATATTAAAATATATAGATAATAAAAATTTATCAATTAATATATATAAAAACAATTCAAAAAGTATAATTTCCACTTCAGATTTTTCTAAAAAAACATTATTAAATATAATAAATGTTGGTATTAATATAACTAACTTCACAAAAAAAAATAAATATTTAGAATTACCAAATAATTCATTTAAAAACATAAATTATAATTTAAATATATACCATCCATGTAATGATGTGTTACAAAAAATTATAAAATATAATACACAAAACAAAAAAATTTTATTTTTATATGATAAAACAATCATAAATTCCGAAAATTATATTTTTTTATCAAATAATAATTTTAAAATTTATGGTAATACAAATGGATTTATAGGATCTTATCCTAGTAGTATTTATTCATGGTACAATACAATAGTTTTTTCTAACAAAGGAATTATAAAAAATAATTATAAACACATAAAATTTAGAAATATTAATGATTTATTAAACATGAAATATATAGAAAATTTATCTTCAATAAATGTTATTAAAAAATTAAAAATTTATAAAATAAAAACCACAACTCAACCTGTAATATTAATATCAAATATAGCTTCAATATTTTTAAATAATTTTATAGAAGCAATATATGGATATAATATATATAATAAAAAATCCTTTTTATCAAATTCATTAAATAAAAAAATTTTTCCAAATAATGTTATAATTTATGAAGATCCGCATATAATAAATTCCATAGGAAGTAAACCCTTCGATAATGATGGAATTAATACAAAATTTAAAATAATAGTTAATAATGGTTATTTAAAAAATTATTTATTAGATACATATTATGCTAAAAAATTAAACATGAATTCTACAGGTAATTCTGGAGGAATAAGCAATATTATTATTTCTAATGATAATATATCATTTAAAAATTTAATTAAAAAAATGTACAAAGGATTATTAATAACAGAATTAATGGAAAACGAAGTTAATATAATAACAGGAGATTATTCTTATGAAATATTTGGTTATTTTATTAATAAAGGGGAAATAGAATACCCTGTTAATAAAATAATAATTTCAGGAAATTTAAAAGAAATATTTTTAAACATAATAAATATATCAAATGACATTTATAATTATGAAAAAATAAAAACAGGATCAATTTTAATAAATAATGTATATACAAAAAAAATGTAATTTATATATTCATAATATTTTTAATCATATTTTCATCAAGTCTTTCTACTAAATGCACATATGGATTAATTTTATGATCTAACAATAAAAAAGCATAATTTTTATAATTTAATGGATATATATTTAAAATCAATTCTATATTATTAGATATTTTTGGCAATATTGGTTTTATATAAAAAGTTAATATTTTAAATATATTAATTACAGTCGTACAAATTTCTTGAACAAATGCAAAATTTTCATTATCTTTAATTAAAATCCAAGGTTTTTGATTATTAATATAAAAATTAATTTTATCACATAAAAACATTATATGTTTTAAAACAAAACAATATTGTCTGTTTTCATAATATTCATTTATAATATATTTTTGATTAATAAAATCAACTATAATTTTTTTATTAAAATTCAATATATTTTTTGATAATTTATTATCAAAATATGTATTAATAAATTTAATAATTCTACTAAGAATATTTACAAATTTTCCAATAATATCACTATTTACTTTATTAACAAAATCATTTATATTCAAATCAATGTCATCTAGTACATTATTTAACTTAGAGGCATAATAATATCTTAGATATTCACTATTTAAATATTTTGAAAATTTAGCTGCAGTTAAAAAAGTTCCTTTTGATTTTGACATCTTTTTATTATTAATAATTAAAAATCCATGTATAAAAATATTATTTGGCATTTTAAAATTAATGCCATGTAATATAGACGGCCAAAATAAAGTATGAAAATACATAATATCTTTACCAATAAAATGATATAATTCTATATTGGTTTTAATTTTCCAATATTTGGAAAAAATAAAATTAGAATTTTTCATACATAAATTATTAAATATAGAAATATATCCTATAGGAGCATCCATCCATACATAAAAATATTTACTATCTTCATTTGGGATTTTAAATCCGAAATAGGGACTATCTCTTGAAATATCCCATTTTTTTAATCCCACAATAAACCACTCTTTTAATTTATTAATAACAGATTCATGTAATTTACATTCATGCCAAAATTTTAATATTTTATAAAATTTATCTAAACAAAAAAAATAATGAATTGTTTTTTTTTTAATAGGTACTTCTTTTGATAGAACAGATATAGGATTTATTACATTTAAAGAATCATAACATGCTCCACAAATAGAACAATTATCACTATATTGATTTTCAGAAAAACATTTAGGACATGTACCAATAATATATCTATCAGGTAAAAATATATTTTCTATAGTATCAAATAATTGATTTATGACATTTTTTTTTATTAAATTATTTCTAAATAATTTTTTAAAAACTTTACAAATAAATACTTTATTTTCTATAGAGTGAGTTCTATAATAATTATCATAATAAATATCAAATTTTGCTAAATCAAGAAGATGTTCTTTATATATTTTTTTAATTAAATTTTTAGGAGAAACACCAATTTTATTAGCATGCAACATTATAGGTGTACCATGAGAATCATCACCACATACTTTGATACACAAAGACCCATTTAAATTATGAAATCTACTCCATATATCACATTGAATATGTTCTAAAATATTGCCAATATGAAGAGGTCCATTAGCATATGGAAGAGCTGATGTTATTAAAATTTCACGTTTTTTATAATACATATATTTTATAAATTAAATTTGTAATGTAACTATAATACTTATTATAATAAAAAATTTCAAGCATATAATTAATTTATATAAATGTTATATTAAAATATATAATATAAATTTTATTTATATATAATTAAATAAAATAACATAATTTATATGAGAATATTAATTTTGAAAAAATTTATTTTGAGTTTAGATACTTCTACAAATTTATGTTCAGTATCAATAAAACATAACAGCTATTACATAGAAATAAATAACTTAACAAAAAAAAAATATAAAAAAAATAATGAACATATTTTATCCAACATTAATTATATAACATTAATATCAAAAATAAAATTATATAATATAAATATAATATCATTCAATTTTGGCCCAGGAAGTTTTACTGGATTAAGATTATCTTCTATCATATGTAAAGGATTATTTTTTAATAAAAAAAATAATATAATAAGAATATCAAATTTTCATAATATAGCTTTAGCTACTTGGAAAAAATATAAAAACACATATACATTTATATCATTACATTCTAAATATAATGAAATATATTTCTGTTTATTAAAATTTAATATTAATAAAAAAATAATACAACCTATAATGCCAGAGAGTATAAATAATATAAATAATTTCAAATCATTTCCATCAAATTATATATATACTGGCAACGCTTTTTCGATAAAAGAAAATATAAAATATAAAAAAAATTTATTAAAATCTATTTATAATAAATATCCTACTGCCAAATATACATCTTTATTATCAGAAGCTTATTTAAAAAATAATATTTCAACAACAATAAATAATACAAGTCCAAACTACATCATAGAAAATATATTTTGAATATATAATTTTAAAAACAATTATATATCGTTATATCATAATTATAATTTAATAAATTATCAAGTGTCATATCATATGGCAATACATTAATTACATGATATAAAGGAACCATAAGCGGAGCAGTAAATTTCCATATTAGCCACCCATCAATAAATAAAATGAAAAAAAATAATAATAAAATAAAAAAACTTTCAAAAAAATTTATTTTTTTTGTATAAAACACCATAAAAAACCATATTAATTAAATATATGTTTTTATTATATAAAATATTATTATATATTACAATACTAACAAATATAAATAACGATTTGTAAAATTAAATTTATACAATAAAAAAATTTATAAATATTATTATAACATTTAATATAAATTAAAAATATTATTATTTATTTGTATTATAATAAAATAAATGATACAATGAAATATTTTTATATATAGGAATACAGAAATGCCCAAAGAAGATACCATTGAAATGGAAGGTGTTATCATAGAAACATTACCAAACACAACTTTTAAAGTACAATTGGATAATGGCCATATTTTAAATGCTCATATATCAGGAAAAATGAGAAAAAACTATATAAGAATATTAACAGGCGATAGAGTAGTAGTTCAACTAACAGCATATGATTTATCAAAGGGAAGAATTACATTTAGAAATAGTGAAGTAAAAAATCAAACTTTATAAAATAAATATTATTTTTTAATAACATTGTTGAACAATTGTAAAAGTTTTATATATAGCTTTGGACCAGCGCATAAAACATTATTATACATCAAATCCTCTCCAGTAAAATCACTTATATATCCTCCTGCTTCATAAATTAATAATTTGCTAGCAAATATTGAATTATACTCATTTTTTAAAATATTGAAATTTATATATCCATCATAAATACCAGAAGCTACATAAGTCAATGATGAAGATAAAGACATATTAGATCTTAATATAACTCCTTCACTTAACAAAAGTCTAATATATTTACAATAATGAATATAATTAGTGATGTCAAAAAAATTTACATTTATTAAAGAATTTTTCAAACAAGAATTATTTAACACTTTTATTCTTTTACCATTTAATTTTGCACCTCCATTTTTACTAGCTATAAAAAGATTATTTTCAAAAGGGTTATATATAACAGAATCATTAACACAATCTTTATATAAAACTGAAATAGATAAAGATATTTCTTGTATACCTTTTTTAAAGTTTATTTCATTATCAATAATATTAATAATCCAAGAAAATGTATTATAATCAATTAAATCTTCATAATTTGATATTATTTTATGGTTAGGATATAATTTGTTGATAATGACTTGAATTTCAGAAATGCATTTATCTTTAACAAATTTTATATATAAATCTGCTTCTCTATCTAACAATTTTTTTATACATAATTGATCAAAAGCTATTACTACATTTTTACCAAATTTTCTTATCATATTAATAGCTGTATTTAAATGGGGATTCATATCATTTTCTTAATTTATGGCCTATCATCAATATTAACATTTTTAATAAAAAAAGTATATTTACTAAACAAATAAATTCCATATGGAGCAATATATATCGAAGAATAAGTTCCTATAATAATACCTAAAAATAAAATAAAAGAAAAATAAAATAAAGAAACACTTCCAAAAAACATTAATATAATTATAACCAATAAAGTTGTAAAAGAAGTCATAATGGTTCTAGACAAAGTTTTATTTACAGATTCATTGATTATAACATAAAAATCATAATATTTTAACTCAACAAAGTTATTAATATTTTCTCTTATTCTATCAAATATAACAACAGTATTATTAATAGAGTATCCTAAAATAGCTAACAAAGAAGAAAATACAATTAAAGTAAATTCTATATTTAATATAGATATAACGCCTATTAATATTATCATATCATGAATTAAAGCTACAACAGCACAAATGCCAAATTTATAGTTAAATCTAAAAGTAATATACATCATCATAAAAATCATCGCTAAAAAAATAGCAAAACTTCCATTATCATAAAGTTTATCACTAATTGCAGCCCCTATATACTCACTTCTTTCAATCTCAAAAATTTTGAAAGGCTTATTCAAATTAAAATGATTATCTATTAAATTTATTATATAATTTTTATTATTAGAATCACAATTTGAAATATTTAATAATAATTCTTTATCAGCCCCATACTTTTGTAATGTAAAATTTTTAATATTTAATTTATCAAATTCATTTTTTAAAATATCAATATCATAAATATTTGAAAACTTCATTTCTATTTGCAGACCTCCTTTAAAATCTAATCCCAAATTTATTCCCTTAAAAAAAATTATAAATAAAAAAATAATGCAAAAAAATATAGATAATTTAAAAAAATAATTAGAAAAATATATAAAATCAATATTATTAATTTTTTTGAAAAAATCCATAATTATAAACCTATAGGTAATTTTTTTATATTATTTTTAAATATAATATCTATAATAATACGCGAGCCAACAATCGAAGAATATAAAGAAGTAATTATTCCAATGCACAAAGTTATAGCAAACCCTCTAATCGGACCATCGCCAATAATAAATAAAATAAATCCCACCAAAAAAGTAGTTAAATTAGAATCTACAATTGTAACGAAAGCATATTTATAACCATTTTTAATACTAAATTGACAATTATCATTAGATAATAACCTTTCTCTAATTCTTTCAAAAATTAAAACATTTGAATCAATTGCCATACCTAAAGTTAAAACTATACCTGCAATACCTGGTAAAGTTAATACAGCATCTAAAATAGACATACAAGCAATTAAAAAAATTAAATTAAAAATCAAACAGATATTAGCAATTACACCAAATACATTATAATAAAAAATCATAAAACATAAAATAACCGCCAAACCATAAATTATAGAATTATAACCTTTATTAACATTTTCTTTACCCAAAGTAGGCCCAATAACTTTTTCTTCTAAAATTATAATATTCGTAGGTAAAACCCCAGATCTTAATAATAAAGCCAAATCATTAGCTTCTTCAAGATTTAATCCTGTAATTTGAAAATTATCATTTAAAGGTTGCATTATTTTACCTATACTTATAATTTCCTCTTTAATTTTTATTCCTTGATGGTCTTGATTTACATCATTAAACGATTCACAATATACAACAGCCATTAATTTATCAATATTTTTAGATGTAACTTCAAAAAATTTTTTAGCTCCAATGTTATCTAATTTAACATTAACATATGGTTTGTTATCATTATTTAACCCACTGTAAGCATTGATTATAAAATCTCCACTTAAAATAATTTTTTTTTTTAATAAAACGGGATGACCATTTCTATCATATAATAATTTAGAATTTATTGGTATATATTTATTAATAGTATTATAAATATGTTCTTGATCAAGAATAAAAAAATTAATGGTAGCTGTTTTACCTAAAATATTTCTAGCTCTATCAATATTTTGCATACCTGGTAATTCTATTAAAATATTATTTTCTCCATAACTTCTAATATTTACATCAGATAATCCTAATTCATTTACTCTTTTTCTAAAAGAAAATAAACTTTTTTCCATAATACAAAATTTTAAATTTTCAATTTTTTTATTATTTAAACAACAGCCAATTATATTTTTTTTATAATCTACATTTATTGTTAAATCAGGATAATTATTTTTAATATATAACATAGCTAAGTTAAGATTTTCACTAACGTTGAATTTAAATTCAAAAAATTTATTTAAGCAATTAGACTTTGAATAAAATATATCTTCACGTTTAAAAAGATTTCTAATATCATTATAATAATTTTCGGTATTTTTAATTACAGCAAAATCAAAATCAATTCCCATAAGAAATCTAATCCCTCCTTTTAAATCTAATCCTAACTTTATTGGTTTTGCATGAATATAATTAAACCAAAGTGGTATACTAGAAATAGAATCTAAAATTATATTATAATTAACATTTTTATTATTTAAATAATTTTCTATATTGCTTTTTAATAATAATTGCTCTTCAAAAGAAGAACATTTAATTGATAAATTATTATTAACATTATTTTTTATTTCAAAATTAAATTTTTTCACAAATAATAAAATATTATCCATATCTTCTTTTATGAATGGTAAATCACTACTAACGCTAATAATAAGATCTTCTTTATAAAGATTAGGAATAAAATATAAACAACTAATTAAAAATAAAAAAATAAAAAATATAATTTTAAAATTAAATAATTTTTTATAATAATAAAATAACATTACTTTAATAACTTAGATTTAATAGTGCCTTTAGGCACTTCTTGCATTATAGCATTTTTTTGAATAACAATACAACAATTATCAGATATAGATACAGTTACCCATTGATCTTTAATATCTACAATAGTAGCTAAAACACCATTTAAAATAATGACTTCATCCCCTTTAATTAAATTATTTCTAAGAATTTTTAATGCTTTTTCTCTTTTAGATTGAGGTCTAATCATATAAAAATATATAAACACAAAAAAAACTCCAAAAATTAATAAAGATATAAAATTTTCATTATTCATAGTAGAACCACTATCAGCAAATGTAAGACAAGGATAAAATAAAGAAGCAAAAAAAACAAAAAATTTAAATTTCATATCACTCTCCATAAAAAATATCATAATATATTATATCTATTATAAAACATAATTACAAAATCATTAAACGTATTATTTATAATACTATCTTGAATATTTTTCATAAGATTATTATAAAAAAACAAATTATGAATTGTATTTAATTTTATTCCTAAAATTTCATTACATTTATTTAAATGATAAAGATATGAAATAGAAAAATTATTACAAGTATAGCAAGTGCATTTCTTATCTATTTTATCCAATCTTATTTTATTAATATAATTTTTTAACCTAACAATTCCTTCTGAAGTGAATAAATAACCATTTCTAGCATTTCTGGTTGGAATAACACAATCAAACATATCAATTCCTCTCAAAACCCCATCAAGTATATCCAATGGTGTGCCAACTCCCATTAAATAACGAGGTTTACATTTAGGTATATATTTAATTATATAATTTAAAATTTTAATCATACTTTTTTTTTGTTCTCCAACAGACAAACCACCTAAAGCATAACCATCAAAATTTATATTTATAAGACCTTTTAAAGAATTTAATCTATAATTGTTATAATTTCCTCCTTGAATAATTCCAAATAAAGCATTACTCTTTTTATGAACAATTTTACATCTTTTTGACCAATTTAAAGACACATTAATAGATTGTAAATTATTTATATAATTAGATGGATATTTAGCACAATCATCTAAACACATTATAATATCAGATTTAAAATAATTTTGTAAAATAATAGATTTTTCAGGAGTAATAAAAATAAATTTTCCATTATCATAAGATTTAAATTTAACACCATCATTTTTTAAAATATTATTATTTAAACTAAATATTTGATATCCTCCAGAATCAGTTAATATACATTTTTTCCAATTTAAAAACTTATGTAACCCTTTATTATAATTTATTATATTAATTCCAGGTTTTAACATAACATGAAATGTATTACTTAAAATTATATCAAATCCTATATTATTTATTTCCTTAAAATCAATAGATTTAATAACACCATACGTACCAACTGGCATAAATACTGGAGTTTTCACAATTATGTTATTAAATAATAAATTTCCATATCTTGCTTCACCGCATACCGCTTTTAATTCATATTTCATAAAACAAACACATCTTAATAATATTTTGTTATAATATTATAATACACAAAAGATAATTAATATTATTACCATACTTAATATAAAAATAAAACATCAATAAAAAATGAATTTCATAAAAATTATTAATTTTCATAAACAATGGATGAATTGTGCAATAAATCAAGCTAAAATAGCATTATTAAAAAATGAAATTCCAATCGGCGCTATAATTATTAAAAATAATAAAATTATAAGTAAAGGTAATAATCAAACTCTAATAACAAATAATCCCATAGGGCATGCTGAAATAATAGCAATACAAAAAGCTTCTATAATACAAAAAAATTATAAAATACCAAACGCTTATATGTATATAACAAAAGAACCATGTTTAATGTGTTTAGGTGCAATAATAAACTTTAAAATAAAACACATAATATTTGGTAGTTATAATATAAATAATGAATTTAATAAAAATAATATCTTACATACATATTTATTAAAAAAAAATATAACTTATACAGGAGGCATTTATAAAAATATATGTGATTCATTATTAAAATATTTTATAAAAAAAAATATAATATAATAAATTGCAAAAAATACACTTTATTATTATAGTGATAACATTATAATAATTTAGGATAAATATTAATATGAATACAATAAACATAATAAAAGAACAAATAAAAAATAATAATATAATTTTATATATGAAAGGTACGCCGGATGAACCAATGTGTGGATATTCTGCACAAGTAGTACAAATATTAAAAACGTTAAACATTAATTATAAATTTATAGATATACTAAAATATCCAAATATAAGAAAAGAACTACCGATATATTCAAATTGGCCTACTTTTCCACAATTGTATGTTAAAGAAAAATTAATAGGTGGATGCGACATCATACTAGAATTATATGAAAAAAATAAATTAACTACTATATTAAAATAAAAATACCGAGAAAGAGATTTGAACTCTTACGATTATAAAATCAACAAATTTTGAGTCTGTCATGTCTACCAATTTCATCATCCCGGCTATTTCCAATATATTAAAACAAATTAATATATTAATCAATAATTTATAAAATTATTTATAAATTTTTTTAGAATAAATACAGAATTTTAACTCACTTCAATTTAAATATTACAAAAATAGGAGTGCCAACTAATTTTAATTTTTCTATAAACCAATTTATTAAATATTTTTTATGAGAATCAATAATTTTATCAAAATTATTTCCATGTATAACAAAAACGATAGGGTTATGCCCTCCACAATGAATATATTTAAATTGTATTTTTTTTTTATTCCAAAAAGTTTCATATTTAAATTTTAAATTTTCTAATAATTTATTCAAAAAATAAGAAGAAATTTTTTTATTAGCACAATCATAAGACAAATTTATATAAAAAAATAACCTATTAACACCAATATTAAAATAAGAAGATATAAAATGTACTATAATAATATTAAAAAAAGGAATATTATATTTTAATTTACTTATATACATCGTTCTATTTATTTTAGATTTATCACATTTACTAAAAATGAGCAATAAACACTTACCTATATCTACCACTAATTTCATTAATTTAATATCTTGTTCTGTGATTCCTTCAACAATATCTACCAATAATAAAACAACATTACAATATTTTATAGCTCTAATACATCTAATAACAGAAAATTTCTCAATTTGTTTCAATACATTTTTTTTCTTTCTTAACCCAGCAGTATCAACAAAAATATAATAATCTTTTTTTTTTTTAAATGGAATATATACACTATCTCTTGTTGTCCCTGGTTTATTAAATACCACCAAACGATTCTTTTTTAATATACTATTAATTAAAGTAGATTTACCTACATTAGGCTTACCAATAACAGCAATTTTAATACTTTTATTAAAATCATATATTTGCTCATTAAAATATTTTTTAGATTCAGAAATAATAGATAAAAATTTATTAGCAAGCTTTAAAATGTTTTTATTATATTTTGCAGAAATTAAAATAGGATGACCAAAACCTAAAGAATAAATATCCAAATAAAAATTTTCATTAATTGATAAATCAATTTTATTAACAATCAATATTACATTTTTATTAAATTTTCTTAAATAGTTAGAAATTAATATATCTTCTTCTAAAAGTCCAAATTTTAAATCTATAATAAATAACACAATATTAGATTCTTTTATAGCTTCTTCAATTTGATATAAAACATTTACAAAAATATCAGTTTTACTATCATTTTCTATTACTATTCCACCAGTATCTATTAATAAATAAGAAAAATTTCCAATAATTCCAATTCCATATTGTCTATCACGTGTTGTTCCAAAAACATCAAGAACAATAGCATTAAAAGAACAAGTTAATAAATTAAATAATGTAGATTTGCCTACATTTGGACGTCCAACAAGACTTACAACAGGCAACACACACACCTCACTCCATTTAAAATTAATGGTTTAAACTTAAATTAAATCTTCAAAAAAAAAACACCTACAATGCAGCAGTATTGTACTATATATTATAGCAATTAAAATTATATAATAACAAAATATTATATTTATATATTTTGTATATTAAAAAAATAATAAAATTATACATTTATTAAAACAAATATTACATACAATGTAAAAAAACATTTTATGACAATATGATAAAATTATGTTGACATAAACATAAAAAAATATATTTATGAAAATTTAAAATATTTATCTTATTTTAAAAATTTTATATAAATAATATTTATATTATAAGTCCCATATTATTTATTTTTATTTTAATAGAATAAATATTATAGTTAGTATTAATATTATTTAACGATTTCAAATAAGCAATTTTACCTTTATCATTTTTATTAATGTACATATACATGTCGCCTTTAATTTCTTCATACAAAGATGAATAAAGTTTAATTTTATATTCATTAATTAAATTCATAACTTCCATAATCATATTATTAGAATATAACACTTTACATAAACGCATAACGGCAACATTATTTAAATAATTATCAATACCTTGATCAATAAGTTTTCTTAAATAAAAAATTGACAAATTAATATTATTTTTTTTTAATTCAAAATTAGATAATAAAAGTAAACAACAATCACGATAATAAATATTATTATACTTTTTTATAATAATATTAGAAAAATGAACTGTAGTATGATAATCACTATTATATAAAGAGCATATAACCTTATTATATAATTCAGAAACATATTCATGTTTAACATTTTTATGATAAGTATAATATAAATACATAAAAATCAAAAAAAATAAAACATAAAAAAAAGTTTTATTTCTAACCAAATTAATTATATAATACAATGTTTTATACATCAAAATTTCTCCATAAATTATTAATATTATTAATAGATATAATTTTATCAGCAAAATTACAATTTAAAAATTTAACCTTCACATCATAATTTTTTAATTCATTATCTCCAATAATAAAAATTAATGACGCATTACTTTTATAAGCTTTTTTTAATTGATTTGTATAACTATTTATACCATAAAATGTACATAAGAAAATATTAGGATATAACAATCTTATAAGTTCCGATAATTTAAATTTTAAAAACTGTGCTTTTTCACCAATACATATCAAAAATAAATTTAAATAAAATTTATTAAAAAAAACATTTTTATTATATAATGATATTAATCTTTCCATTCCTATGCCAAAACCAACTCCTAAAACATTTTTAAAACCTAATTGACTAATCAATCTGTCATACCTTCCTCCACCACATAAAGAATTTTGTGATTTATTATTTTCAAATATCCACTCATATACAATATCATTATAATAATCTAACCCTCTAACTAAATTTTCATTTAATATAAAATTAATATTTAAATTAATTAATTTTCTTAAAAATAAAAAAAATTTATTTTTTGAATATTCATCCAAAAAATTTATAATTTTGGGCGCATTTTTAATTATTTTTTTTAATTTTAATTTTTTAGAATCTAATAACAAAATAGGATTAATTAATAACTTATTCTTATCATCTTCATCAAAAAAAGTAATATAATTACTAAAATAGATAAATAAACTATTTTTATATATTGATCTTGTTGCAAGAGAGCCAATGCAATTTATTTGTAAAATAAGTTTATTATTCACATTTAACACAGTAAATAAATTTTTTATAATTAAAATTTGTTCAACATCAATATCTATATCATGATATCCAAAAGCTTCAATGCCAAATTGATGAAATTGTCTATACCTACCTTTTTGTGTATTTTCTCTACGAAACATAGGGCCAATATACCATAATTTTTGTTGTTTATTGTTATATACAAGTCCATTTTCTATTACCATTCTTGCACATCCTACAGTCCCTTCAGGTCTTAAACTTAAAAATACATTATTTTTATCCTTAAAAGAATACATTTCTTTTTCAAGAATATCAGAACCTTCACCAATAGACCTCAAATATAAAATTGTTTTTTCAACAATAGGAAATCTAATTTCAACATACCCATAAGATATCATTAATTTTCTAATAATATCTTCTATATATTGCCAAACAAAAACTTTATTAGGCAATACATCATTCATACCTTTAACTGAAAATATGCAATTAAACATTATATACACCCTAAAATATTATATAAAAAATTAAAATATCAAGCTAATAAACAATACCATAAAATATGATTTTATATTTTTTTATTCACAAATTTTCCAAATAATTGCCCACAAGAAGCATTAATATCTAATCCTTTAATTTTTCTTATTGTTACAATCAACCCTCCTTGTTTTAATATATTTTGAAAACAATAAATTCTTTCCATTAAAGAAGAAACATAATTCACATTTTTAATAATGTTAAATTGAATTAAATTAATTTTATAAATATCATCATTTAATAATTTAATTAACTTATAAGCATAATAATTATAATCATTTATTCCTTTAAGCATTATATATTCTATAGTAATTTTAGCATCAAATAAAACATTTTTATATAAACAAAAAAACTTAAATAACATATTTATATTATATTTTTTATTAATTGGCATTAATTTTGTTCTCAATAAATCATTTGTAGCATGCAAAGAAATAGCTAATGAAACATCATTATAAATATACAAATCATGTATACCTGGAATAATACCAGCACTACTTATTATAATATGTTTTTTAGAAATATTATAAAAACTATTATTCCTAATAAGTAATAAAAAAGATGATAAATTATTAAAATTTAACAAAGGTTCACCCATACCCATAATAACAATATTACTTATTTCATTAAATGAAAAAATTATATTATTTATATATAAATAATATAATCTTTTTTTTATAACATACAATTGCCCTACAATTTCAGAAGAATATAAATTTCTATTAAAACCATGTTTACCAGTGTTACAAAAAGAACAATTTAAAACACATCCAATTTGAGAAGATAAACATAAAGTTATTCTATTTTCTTCTAACATATATACAGATTCTATATAATTATTTTTAGAAATTTTAAATAACCACTTTATTGTACCATCACTAGAAATTTCTTCTTTTTCTATAATAGGAAATTTAATAATACATAAATTAAATAATTTATACTTAACAAGTTTAGAAATGTTTGACATTAATATAAAATTACAAACTCCTTTTTTATGAATCCATTTTAAAATTTGAATACCATGAAAATAATTAACATTTAAAATTTTTAATAATTTTTTTAATTTTATAATTTCAAATCCAGCTATGTTAATTTTTTTCATCATTTATCTTAAAATTAATTAAATTTTCAAACATTTTTTTTGAATCATTAAAAAAATAAATTATCAATTCATTACTATCATTAATATATTTAAAATTATAAATAATATATTTATCAAAATTAATAAAATAATCATTTATTAATTCTAAATTTTTTTGTTTTATATTATTTATCATAATATTCATTTTTGTAATTAAATTATAACCTTTCAAAACTAATATTAAAGACTCAGAATATAATAAATCACTTAAATCACGTTCAAAAAAAACACTACAAATTTTTACCTGTTCTTCATTTAATTTTATCATTTTACATTTAACAATAAAACATCCATTTTCTTCAAATTCATTTATAATTTTTCCTAAAATTTTCTCTTCAATCGCTATAAATTTAACTATAATTAATACATATTCCATATTCATAATAAAACACCTTAATATATAAAAATATTTTTTTTAACTCACCTATAAGCTGGATTTAGTATTTATCAGTTATTAATCTAGAGTATATATTACTATATAATTCTTGCAATCTACCTTATTATTAATATACTCGATCTTACTTTTAACAGGGTTTTTAATATAATATTTACATATTATATATTTCAAACAAATCATTTAATGATAGTATTTTTATTTCTTTTAAACTTTCCCAAAATAAATTTTGTTAGATTTTATCTAATGTTAAACATAATAAAGCCCAGACTTTCCTCTTTTAATACATTTAAAAAGTAACTGATTGATGAATCAATATATAATAAAATATATAACAAAAACTATTATCTTACAAATCATTTTTAATTAATTTACATGATAATATATAATTATATACAAACTTTTTTTTCAATTTCGTTACTTTAATTACAATAAAAACAATTTTTTTGATATCAAGAAATTTTAACAAAATACAGATAAAACACTTTATTTCATAACTTATTACGCTCATATTATTAATACATATACCAGAAATTAAAATTACAAATTCACCTTTTTGTTGATTTATAATATTAATAATAAATTTTAAAACTTCTCGTATATTTCCAGTAATAACCGTTTCATATAATTTAGTAATTTCTCTAACTAAAGAAATAATTCTATTTTCACCTAAAATTTTCATAATACATAATAAAGTAGTCAATATTCTATGAGAAGATTCATATAAAATAATAGTTCTATATTCTGAAACATATTTTTTTATATCATTTATTTTATTACTAATATTAGAAGATAAAAAACCATCAAAAATAAATTTATTGGCAAATAATCCACAAACTGACAAAGAACTTATTAAAGCACTAGGCCCAGGAATAGAAATTATTTTAATATTTAATTTTTTTGCCTCAGTTAAAAAAAAATATCCCGGATCACAAATTAAAGGAGTCCCTGCACTGGAAATAATAGCAACACACATTATATTGTCATTTTTAAATTTATTTATTAATCTAATACTATTTTTAATTTCAAAAAAATTATTAATAACAAATAATTTTGTCTTTATACCAAAATAAAAAAATAATTTATAAGAATGTTTAATATTTTCTAAAATAACTAAATCTACTTTTTTTAATATATAAACTGCTCTGCCAGAAATATCTAATAAATTACCTATTGGAGTAGAAACTACATATATAATTTTTTTTTTCATAAATTATTTTTTTACTATTAACATAAAATACACAAAACAAAAGATTATAATAAACTTATATTATAAATATAAATATTTATAATTAAAAAAAATTAACTTACACAAAAAATACAAAATGATATCACTATTACCACCAATATTAATATTAGCAACAGGATTATATACTAGAAAAGTAATACCATCAATTATAATTGGTGTTATTTGTGCTTCATTAATAGCAAATGATTTACATATATATAATTCTATACAATTAATAACAAATCGTATATATAATAATATACAATTAAATATTTTTTTTTCAAAAAATTTTTGGAATACATATAACTTATTCATATGCTTTTTTATATTACAAATTGGAATATTTATAAAGCTAATTCAATATTCTGGAAGTATATATTCTTATTCTTTATTTATAAAAAAATACATAAAAAACAAAAAACAAGCTGAAACATCATCATTAATAATGTCATCAATGTTATGCATTGATGATTATTTCAGTACTTTAACTGTTGGATCTATAATGCAACCCATTGTACATCAAAAAAAAATAGCTAAAGTAAAAATATCTTTTTTAATAGATTCAATGGGTGCCCCATTAACAATATTATGTCCTTTTTCAAGTTGGGTAGCTGCAATAATAGGTTTTTTTAAAGACAATGGAATATCAGATGAAAAATCTATAAATTGTTTAATAAATTTTAATCCATTATTAACATATTTTTATACAATTCCATTCTTATTTTATTCATTTATAGTAATAATATCTGTATGGTTTATAGTAAGAAAAAATATAACATTTAGTCTTATGAAAAAATATGAAGACAACGAAAAAAAAAATATATACACAAAAAATAAAACTATACCAAAAATATATTATAAAAAATCAATAATAAATTTCTTTTTACCAATAAGCATATTAATTATATCAATAATAAGCTTTATGTTACATTCAGGAAGCTGGACAATATTTGGAGGATCAAAATCTTTTTTAATAGCATTACAAAATGCATCAGCAGCAAAAGCATTATTTTTAGGAAGTTTTGTAACAATAATTTGTTCTACAATATTTTTCATAATAAATAAAAATATAAATATAAATCAAATTTCAAAAATTATTAAAAATGGCATAATATTAATGTACATACCATTAATTATTTTAATATTAGCTTGGACATTAGGAGATATTTTAAGATATGATTTATATACAGGAGAATATATAGCAAACATAATATCTAATAAAATAAATATAGTTTTATTACCATCAATTTTATTTATAATATCATTAATTATAGCTTTTTCAATAGGATCTTCTTGGGGAACTGCCGCTATACTATTTCCAATAATAATACCATTAACATTATCAATGAACCATATAAACAATTATAATAACACATTACAAGACATACCAATAATATTACCATCAATAGGGGCTTTACTATCAGGCTGTGTGGCTGGAGATCATCTCTCTCCCATATCAGATACAACCATAATGACTTCTACAAGTACAAAAGTCAACCATATAGATCATGTATATACACAAATTATTTATATTATGCCTCTATTAATAATTACAATATTAGCATTTATAATATCAGGATATATAATAGCTTATAACATAATTTTATCAATAATAATACCGTTAACAATCAGTATATCATTTTCAATATTATTATTAAATAAATTAAATGCCGATGATCGGATTTGAACCGATAAAGCTATAAGCTACTGCTCCCTCAAAGCAGCGTGTATACCAATTTCACCACATCGGCAAAAAATTTACGTAATTTATCAATTTATATTTTCATAATCTATTTTTTTAATATATGAATCAATATTAAAATTAATATTCTTTTTATTAAATGAAATTTCTTTATTCAAAATTAAACTGCTCATTATAAAAAGAAACAACAAAAAAAAAGTACAACGAGATAAAAAAGTACTAGAACCATATCCACCAAATAAATTATCTGACATACTGCCACCAACTACTCCAGCTTCTGATCCTTTACCTTTTTGAATTAAAGTTATAATAATAATACATATAGACAAAATTATATGTATAATAAGCATAAATTTATCCATAAAAATCCTTAATTTTCATCCCAACCTTTAGGAGGTTTTATATCTTTACCATCCATAATACACTTTATCTGCTCTGCATCAAGAGTTTCATATTTTAAAAGCTCTTCAGCCATTTTATGAAGTTTATCTATATTTCTTTCAAGTATTAATTTAGATTTATTATACAATTTATGAATGATAGAATTAATTTCTTCATCTACTTGTCTAGCAACATATTCTGAAATCCCTTTTTGTTTAGATACTTGATGCCCTAAAAAAACTTCCTCATTATTATCTCCAATAGTTATAGGTCCAATAACATCAGACAATCCCCATTTTGTAACCATATTTCTACATATTTCTGTTGCTCTATGAATATCATTAGATGCTCCTATAGTCACTTTTTCTTTTCCAAAAACAAGTTCTTCCGCTATTCTTCCTCCAAAAAAAACAGATACTTGACTTTCTAAATAAGTACGATTATTGCTATATCTATCATATTCTGGTAAAAATAATGTTACACCTAATGCATTAGCTCTTGGTATAATTGTAACTTTATAAACAGGATCTTGTTCTGGCATATTTAACCCAACAATAACATGTCCAGATTCATGATAAGCTGTTATTTTTTTTTCTAAATCACTCATAGCTAATGATTTTCTTTCAACACCCATAAGTAATTTATCTTTTGCTTTTTCAAATTGATGCATTTTAACCAATGTTTCATTATCTTTAGCTGTATAAAGAGCAGCTTCATTAACTAAATTTTCTAAATCAGCTCCAGAAAAACCTGGCGTACCTCTTGCTATTATTTTTATATTTACATCTTTATCTATAGGAACTTTTCTAATATGTACTTTTAATATTTTTTCGCGACCTAATAAGTCTGGAAGTCCTATTGTAACTTGCCTATCAAATCTTCCAGGTCTTAATAATGCTGGATCTAAAACATCAGGTCTATTAGTAGCAGCAATAATTATAACTCCTTCATTTCCTTCAAATCCATCCATTTCAACTAATAACTGATTAAGTGTTTGTTCTCTTTCATCATGGCCTCCTCCTAATCCAGCGCCTCTATGTCTACCAACAGCATCAATTTCATCTATAAAAATAATGCAAGGCGCCCTTTTTTTTGCTTGATCAAACATATCTCTAACACGAGAAGCACCAACCCCTACAAACATTTCAACAAACTCTGATCCAGAAATAGTAAAAAATGGCACTTTTGCCTCACCAGCAATTGCTTTTGCCAATAATGTTTTTCCAGTACCGGGATGCCCAACTAATAAAACACCACTTGGTATACGACCTCCTAAAGCACGAAATTTATCCGGTTCCCTTAAAAAATACACTAACTCTGCTACTTCTTCTTTTGCTTCATCAATACCAGCAACATCTGCAAAAGTTACTTTAACATCATCCTCTCCTATTAATTTTGCTCGACTTCTACCAAACGTCATCGCACCTTTTCCTCCTGAACCACCTTGCATTTGTCTCATAAAGAACACCCAAATTCCAATAAATAAAATTATTGGAAACCAACTAATAAAAATATGCGTTAACATACTTTGTTGTTCAGGAGGCTTTCCTTTTACATCAATTTTATGTTTTTTTATCCAATCTTCAACAATATATGAATTTATTTTTGCAGGAGCATATGTAGAAAATGTTTCCTCATTATAATTCATCCCAGTTATAAATCTATTATCTATAGTAATTTCTTTTATATCACCTGTTTGTACCTTATCTACAAATTGTGTATAAGTTAATTTTCTAGGTTGATTATATCTATTACCAAAACTGCTAAACAATGATACCAATATTAACCCTATAACAGACCATAACACCAAATTTTTAATCCAATCACTCAAAACATTAACCTCTTTTTAAAAATTTATATTATACTAAAATCTTTACCAAAAACATATACTTCTGATGAAGATAAAATAGATGATTTAGGCTTAATTATATATATATTCATAAAATAATTTTTCAATACATTTATATAAAAATCAAATCTTTCACCATAAAATAATTTAATCAAAAAACATCCATGATGTTTTAACTTTTTTTTGGAAAAATTTAAAATAATTTTCGCTAAGTAAATAACATTATAAATATCAATCACTTTATTTCCAGTTACATTAGGTGAAATATCAGATATTATAACATCTATAATTAAATTATTTAATTTATTTATTATACTATTTATAAATTTTTTATTATTAATATTGCCATTTATAAAATCAACTCCCAAAATATTTTCTATAATAAATCTATCAATTGATAAAATATAACCATTATCACCTATATATTCAACAACCAATTCACTCCAACCGCCCGGAGACGATCCAAAATCAACAACTTTAATACCATTTTTAAAAATTTTATATTTATTTTGTATTTCAATAAGTTTAAATACAGACCTAGATCTATATCCATATTTTTTAGCTTTTAAATAAAATTCATTTTTTTTACGTTTTAATACCCAATTTTTTTTTATCATTAAACCCTCATTAACTAATATAAAAAACTTTAATAATATTATATGTAACAATTCCCACAGGAATTTTAACATCAATTATTTCATTTTTATATTTTCCTATTAAAAATTTAGCTACAGGAGAACTTATAGATACCTTTCTATACTTTAAATCAGCTTCTTCATCCCCAACTATTTTATAAATCATTTTTTCATGTGTATCAACATTTAATAAATCAATAATTGAGCCAAAAATTATTTTACCTTCATTTTTAAATTTAGATACATCTATTATGTTAGAATTAATTAATTTATATTCAATTTCTTGTATTCTTCCTTCAATAAAACCTTGTTGTTCTCTTGCAGAATGATATTCTGCATTTTCTTTAAGATCTCCATGTAAACGAGAATCAGATATTGCATTTATAACTTCTAATCTTTTTTGTGTTTTCAAAACATATAATTCTTCTTTCAAAATTTTAGCACTAAGATCAGTCATTGGAACTCTATTCATTGTTACTCCACTAATTAAAAATACATCAATATACAACAAGTTACTCAATAAAAATATAAAAAAATTTTTTTTTTATAAAAAATAATAAAATTCAATATATTTAAAATTAATACAAAATTAACCAATTAATCAATATTAAAAAAATTTACATAAACATTTTATAATAAAAATTCAATTATTTAAAAAATTTTTTAATTGTTTCAACCCACGAATTAACTTTTGGATTACAATTGGTAGAATTATTAATACTTTTATCAAATAATAATAATAATTTTTCTTGCTCATCATTCAAATTAATAGGAGTTTCTATAACAACAGTACAATATAAATCTCCATACCCATCTCCTTTTATTGATTTTATTCCATTATTTTTTAATCTAAAAATTTTACCTGTTTGTGTTCCAGAAGGTATTTTAATTTTAACTTTTTCATATAAAGTAGGAACTTCTATTGTCCCTCCCAATGTAGCAATAATAAAAGTTATAGGTACATCACAATACAAATCTATACCTTTTCTAACATAAATAGCATGAGGTTTTATATTAATTTCTATGTATAAATCACCACTAATACCATTTTTCCCTACATTACCCTTTCCTTGAACACGTATTTTATCTCCAGAATCTATACCCATAGGAATTTTTACAGATAAAATAACATCTTCTACAATTCTACCATCTTTCATACAAATTTTACAATAATCTCTTATAATATTTCCTTCTCCGTTACACTTAGGACACGCTTGTTGAATAGAAAAAAAACCCTGCTGAATTCTAATTTGACCAACACCTTTACAAGTTTTACAGGTTTGTAAATTTCCATCTTTAGCTCCAGTTCCATTACAAAATTTACATAAAACTTTAGTTTTAACTCCTATTTTAACACTAATTCCTTGAATAGATTCTTCTAAACTAATATCCAATTTATAAGACAAATCATTACCATTATAATCAGTTTTATTTTTAGAATTACCACCAAAAGCATCACCAAATATATCACCAAATATATCACTAAAATTCATATTAACATCAGAATAATTGGTAGAAGAATAATTTTGATCAATTCCTACATGACCATAAGTATCATAAGATTTTTTTTTTACAGGATCAGATAATACATCATATGCTTCACTAATTTTTTTAAATTTTTCCTCTGCTGAAATATCACCCTTATTCCTATCAGGATGATATTTCATAGCAAGTCTTCTATATGATTTTTTAATTTCAGCTTCACTAGCATTTTTATTAATATTTAAAACACTATAATAATCTTCTTTAGACATAATTCACACTTATGAAAATTTTTAATTTTTTTCTTTATCTTCTTCAAATTCAGCATCTACAACATTTTGTTTAACATCTTTTTGCTGACTAGAATTTCCATTTTTAGAACTACCATCATCTTTGAGATTTTCCATTAATTTTGAATAAATAACTTTTAACTCTTCTATTTTCAAATCAATATCAATTTTATCAGTATTTTTCATAGAATTTTTTAAATTATTAATACAACTTTCTACTTCATTTTTAATATTAGAATTTATTTTCATATTAAATTCTTTAAGCGTTTTTTCAACAGTATGAATTAAAGAATCTCCATTATTTTTAGATAAAACTAAATCATTAAATTTTTTATCTTCTTCTGCATGAATTTCTGCTTGCTTAATCATATTTTCAATTTCTTCTTTAGATAATCCACTAGAAGCCTTAATAACAATATTTTGTTCTTTTCCAGTAGATTTATCTTTAGCTGTTACACTAAGAATTCCATTAGAATCTACATCAAAAGACACTTCTATTTGAGGGGTTCCTCTAGGAGCGCTAGGTATATCAGTTAAATCAAATTCTCCAAGAAATTTATTAGAATTTGCTTGTTGTCTTTCACCTTGAAATACTCTTATAGTTACAGCAGTTTGCCCATCTGTGGCTGTAGAAAATATTTGCGTCTTTTTTATAGGTATTGTTGTATTTTTTTCTATTAATTTAGTCATAACTCCACCCATAGTTTCTAAACCTAAAGATAAAGGAATAACATCTAACAATAAAACATCTTTTATAGCACCAGATAACACGCCCCCTTGAATTGCTGCCCCTATAGCAACAGCTTCATCAGGATTTACATCTTTTCTAGGAGCTTTTTTAAAAAACTCTTTTACTACTTCAAATACCTTAGGCATTCTTGTTTGTCCACCAACCAATATGACAGTATCAATTTCAGAAACAGATTTTCCAGCATCATTTAAAGCTAATTTACAAGGCTCTAAAGTTCTATTAATTAAATTATCAACTAACGATTCTAACTTGCTTCTAGTCAATTTTAAATGTAAATGTTTAGGACCTATCTTATCAGCAGTTATATATGGCAAATTAATTTCAGCTTGATCTTTTGATGATAATTCAATTTTTAATTTTTCAGATGCTTCTTTTAATCTTTGAAAAGCGATAGAATCTTTTCTTAAATCTATGCCTGTATCTTTTTTAAATTCATCAACTAAATAATTTACTAAAATTGCATCAAAATCTTCTCCTCCAAGAAAAGTATCACCATTTGTAGACAAAACTTCAAATTGATGTTCACCATCAATTTCTGCAACTTCTATTATAGAAATATCAAAAGTACCTCCTCCCAAATCATATACAGCAATCAAAGAATTACCTTGTTTTTTACTCATTCCATATGCTAAAGCAGCAGCAGTTGGCTCATTAATAATTCGTTTAACTTCTAACCCAGCAATTCTACCAGCATCTTTAGTTGCTTGTCTTTGAGAATCATTAAAATATGCAGGAACAGTAATTACTGCAGATTTTACAGGATATCCTAAATAATCTTCTGCTGTTTTTTTCATTTTTATTAAAACTTCTGAAGAAATTTGTTGAGGAGACAAAGGTGCTCCATTTACTTCAACCCACGCATCTCCATTTTTAGCTTCAATAATATCATATGAAACCATAGTTTTATTTTTTTTAACAATAGAATCACTATATTTTCTTCCTATTAGTCTTTTTATAGCATAAAATGTCTTTTTAGGATTAGTAATACATTGATTTTTAGCTACAATACCCACCAATTTTTCATTAGTATCAGTATATGCTACAATGGAAGGAGTTGTTCTATCCCCTTCACTATTTTCAATTACACGCGGAATTCCATTTTCTAAAATGGCAACACAAGAATTCGTAGTGCCTAAATCAATTCCAATTATAGTATCTGACATTTTCATATCCTTTTTTATTTTAAACAAAAAATATTATAAATATTATTATGGGGACTCATTATATTATTTCAACTTTAAAAAAATTTTTATTTAAAAATTTTTTGCTACAATAACTTTAGCCGATCTTAAAACTCTATCATGAATAATATACCCCTTTTGAATAACATCTATAATTGTTGAAGAAAGAAAATTATTATCTTCAACAATAGATATTGCTTCATGATATAAAGGGTTAAATTTTTCATTTTTTGGATCAATAGAACTAACACCAAACTTTTTTAATAACATTAAAGAAGACTTATAAGTTAACTCTAAACCTTTATATATTATTAAAATTTTACCGTCATTAATTTCTTTACAAGAAGATAACCCATGTTCTAAACTATCTATAATATTAATATATTCTTTTATAAATACATCTATATTATATTTATAAGCATTATCTAAATCCTTTTTTACTCTTATTTTATAATTTTCTAAATCTAAATTTTTTTTTAAAAGAACATCATTCATTTCTTTTAATTTATTTGATAGATTAAAAAATTTTATTTCTAAATCAATATTTTTTTTTTCTTGAAGAAAAAAAATTTTTTTTAAAATATAAAAATCTACATTTTGTAAATTTTCTACATTAAAAAAAACATTATTATCCAAATTATTAATTTCATCATTAATCATAATATTTATCATACATTACCTACAAATTTATAATAAAAAATCCAAAAATTTTATAAATAATTATCACTTATAATAAATAATAACACTTTGTACTGCTACAAATGATTTTATTCTTTCAATAAAATCAATATATGGCTTAATCAAAAAAATATTATTTAATTTAAAAGTTATAATTTTATCATAAAATTTATTTGTTATATAAACACTTGTTTTTCCACCTTTATATAAACAAATCACATGAAATAACAATTTTAAAAATTCACTATTTACAAATTTATAATTTATATATATTTGAATATATATTACATACAAAAATCTTATCTCATCCAAATTTTTAATCTTCAAACCAATTAATTTAAAATTATTAAAATACAAATCCTTATCGCATTTAACATAAATTACTACTAAATTCCCTTTTTTTAAAAAAAAAGAATTATTAATAATATTATCATATAATACTATTTCTTGATAATAATTCATATTTTCTATTAACAAAAAACCCATTTTTTTGTTATTTTTATTAATTGCATACCTAATATTTATAACAAATCCACAAATAATATAAAAATATAAATTACTATAATAAATATCAAATAAATTTGATGAAACGATATAATAAAGTTCTTGAAAATATATGTACATCAAATTACCACTTAAAAATAATCCTAAAGCTTCTCTTTCATTAAGTAATGATCTATACTCAGACCAAGAATTATAAAAATTAAATTTATCAAAAAAACCCTTTTTTATTTCTATATCAAATAAATTTATTTGTAATTTTTTATAGTAATTATTTAATAAACCATATATTTTTATTAGTAATTTAAAAATAACAATCATCTTTTCTCTAGCTAAATAAAAACAATCAAGTGCCCCTGATTTTATTAATCCTTCCATAAAATTTTTTGAATAATCTTTATAATCAAATCTAAAACATAAATCATATATATCTTTATAAAATCCTTTACATCTCTCTTCTATTAAAGCACTAACAATTAAATCATTTGTCCATTTTATACCATTAAATCCAAAAATTATATTATTAAAATCATCAACATAAAATTTTTTAAAACTTTTATTTATATCAGGGCAAACAATCTTTAACCCCATTTTATAACAATCTTCCATGTAATACACAATTTTATCACCACTTGCAATATCAATTGATAAAACAGAAGCCATAAATTCTAGTGGATAATGAGCTTTTAACCACGCAGTTTGATACGTTAATAAAGAATAAGCAGCAGAATGAGACTTATTAAATCCATATCCAGCAAATTTATCAATTAAATCAAAAATATAAGAAGATACCTCTTCAATAATACCTTTTTTTTTTGCTCCATCTATAAAAGTCTTTTTATGCATACACATTTCTAAAAAATTCTTTTTACTTATTGCTCTACGCAACAAATCTGCTTCTGCTAAGGTATACCCAGACAAAATTTGCGCAATTTGCATAACTTGCTCTTGGTATAAAATCATCCCTTTAGATTTTTCTAATATAGGTTTTAATAAAAAATGAGGATAAATAACACTTTGCAACCCAAATTTTCTTTTAATAAAATCATTTGACATACCAGATTGCATAGGCCCAGGACGAATTAAAGCAACTAAATCTATAATTTCCTCAAAATCACTTGGTTTTAATTTTTTAATTAATTCTTTCATTGATTGAGATTCTAATTGAAAAACAGCACTAGTAATAAATTTTTGTAACAATAAAAAAGTTTTAGTATCATTTAATGGAACATTATTTATATCAATTTCACATTCATTATATTTAATTTTTTTTATATTTATATCTATAACACTAGAATAAATTATTGTTAATGTTTTCAATCCCAAAAAATCAAATTTTAACAATCCTAAACTTTCAAGATCCTCTTTATCAAATTGTGATAAAGGATAAATTTCATTTACATCATAATAAAGAGACATATAATTAATCATATCAAAAGGAGAAATAACTATACCACCAGCATGTTTACTTATATTTCTAACAAGACCTTCTATCATTTTAGCCAAATTAACGATAATAAATAAATCATTTTCTGATTTACACTTATTAAGAAATTTTTCATTTGTCTCAAGAATTTGTTTCAAATTTTTTTCTCCATTATTAGATATATACTTATATATCTTTTCAATAAATCCATATCTAAAACCTAAAATTCTACCAACATCTCTAATCGCAGCTTTAGTAGCCATAGTACCAAATGTAATAATTTGAGCTACAAAATTATACCCATAAACACTAAAAGCATAATCAATTACATCATCTCTACCTTCTATACAAAAATCAATATCAAAATCTGGCATAGACAATCTCATAGGATTTAAAAACCTTTCAAATAATAAATTATATTCAATAGGATCAATATTAGTTATTGATAAAACATATGCTACTAAAGACCCAGCTCCAGATCCTCTCCCGGGTCCTACAGGGATATTACTAATTTTTGCCCAATTTATAAAATCAGCAACAATTAAAAAATATTCAGAAAATTTCATATCTTTTATAATATTCAATTCATATTCTAATCTTGATATATACTCATTTTCTTGTAACAAATTGATATCAATTAATTTTTTTAATATTCTTAATTTATTATTTAAACTAATTTTAGCTATTTTATACAAATAATTATCAACAGATATACTATCAAAAATAAAATAACAAGGTAAATACATATTGTCAAAATCAAACATATAATTACATCTTTTAGCAATTTCTAATGTATTTTCTAAACATTCTGGAATGTTAAAAAATAATTGCTCCATTTGTTTATAATTTTTCAAAAATTGTTGATTTGTGTACTTACTATATAATTTGTAATCTGATAAATATTGTGCTTGATTTATACAAACTCTTGCTTCATGAGCATCAAATTCTTCTTTATTTAAAAAACAAACATCATTTATTGCAACAACAGAAATATTTAAATTATATGAAATTTTTAAAATTTCATCATTATAAAATTGTTCATATATATTACCAATTTTACTAATTCCTAAATAAAACTTATCTTTAAAAATATCAAAAAAATATTTAATAATATCTAAATCAATATCTATTTTCTGTTTTAAATCATAATTTAAAGAATACATATTCTTATTTGGAAAAATTACAATTAATCCATCATTATCAAATAACCAATTTTTATATATAATAGGGTAGTTTTTATCTCCACTAAAAATATTAGCTCTAATAAGTAATTTATTTATTATTTTATATCCTATATAATTTTTACAAAGTAAAATTAATCTATATTCTTTTGAAGGTTTTTCTTCGTCTTTTATAAAAACATCGCAACCAATAATAGGCTTTATACCATAAAATAAAGCTTGTTTATAAAATTTAACGGCTGCAAATAAATTATTCTCATCCGTTAAAGCAACGGCGGGCATAGACCTATTTTTAACCTCAAAAACAAAAGAATCAATATTAATTAGACTTTTTATTAATGAATATTCACTATAACATTGCAAATGAACAAACATAAAATTTCACCATCAAAAATATCACATTCTTAATATTCTTTCCGCATCTGTTAAACTTGCTTGAAAAGCATCTCTATTAAAAATTTTTTCAGCATAATCTATAAGAGGAAAAGCTTCCTTTGGTAATTTTATACCCAATTTTTGTAAACGCCATAAAATAGGAGCAATACAACAATCAACTAATGAAAACGTATCACTCAAAAAATAAGGCATTTCCATAAATATATTACAAGCATTTATTAGATTATTTAATAATTTATTTCTAAAATGATCTACATATTTGGAATCATTATTCAAAATATAATTCATTAAAGAATACCAATCTCTGTTTATCCTGTATATAATCAAACGACTTCTTCCTTTTGCAACAGGATAAACAGGCATCAGCGAAGGATGCGGAAATCTATCATCTAAATATTCCATTATAATTTCTGATTTAAACAATATTAAATCTCTATCTATTAAAGTAGGAACTGTCAAATAAGGATTATATTCTATCAATTCCTTTAAACTATCATATCCAACAATATCTAAATTTATAGATTCATAAATAATATCTTTTTCAGCAAGCACAATTCTAACTCTATGAGAATAAACATCATCAGATTTAGAATATAAAGTCATAATAGAACGTTTATTAAGATTAATACTCAAAAAAAACCTCTTTATTTTATATTTTTCCAAAATTCTTTTTTCAAAAAATAAGATAAAATAGCAAAGCACAATAAAAATAAAAGAACATATATACCTATAAGTTCCCTTTTTTCTTTTACAGGATCACCAACATAAGATAAAAAATTAACTATATCAGAAATAACTATATCATAATCTTTATCACTAAGACTACCTTTTTTTACCAATTTCAAAAATGGTTTTTCTCCATTTTTACTCAAAATTTGATTTCCTTGTATGTTATTTAAAATATGTGGCATTGCAACATCAGGAAAAATTAAATTATTAACACCCCAAATTTTATTAGTATCTTCATAAAATGATTTCAAATAAGTATAAACCCAATCACTACTTCTATACCTAGTTACCAATGACAAATCCGGTGGCAAAATTCCAAACCAATTTATAGCATCTTTTTGACTTATAGGAGAAAAAATATGATCATTTATATTTACATCATCATTAAAAATCCAATTATTTTTAATATAATCTTTATCTACGACATTATCGGATAAAACAATTCCTAATCCTTCAGCTAAGCCTTTATACATAACATACTTTAACCCATGACAACCTAAACAATTTCTCATAAACACTTCAGCCCCTCGTTGCAAAGACGCTTTATCTTTATGATTAATAACAAATTTATCCAAATGAATAGATTTTTCACTTGCAAATAAAACATTTGACATAAAAAATAAAAATAATATTATATTTATATAAATTAATCTAATTTTCATATTTATGTTAACCTCTCTGGAACTAATTTCACTTTATCTACAACAGAATAAAAAGGCATTAATATAAAAAATAAAAAATAAATTGTCGTACATATTTGTGCTATTAATGTTCTTAAAGGATTTGGTTGAACCATACCTAAATATCCCAATATAAAAAAACTAACAACAAACAAAGTAAGAGCAAATTTAGATATAAATCCTTTATATCTAATAGATTTTACAGGACTTTTATCTAACCAAGGTAAAACAAATATTACAGCTAAAGAAGCACCCATAGCTACAACTCCACCAATTTTATTTGGTATCGCTCTTAAAATTGCATAAAATGGAGTCATATACCATATAGGAGCTATATGATCAGGAGTTTTTAAGGGATCAGCAGGAATAAAATTAGGTGGCTCTAAAAATAATCCACCAAAAGATGGAGCAAAAAAAACAACTCCAAAAAAAATCATCAAAAAAACCGAAACTACGAATAAATCTTTTACAGTATAATAAGGATGAAATGGAATACCATCTAACGGAATTCCTTTAGAATCTTTATTATTTTTTATTTCTATTCCATCAGGATTATTTGATCCAACTGAATGCAAAGCAATTAAATGAACCACCACTAACCCTACAAATATTAATGGAACGGCACTAACGTGTAAAGAAAAAAATCTATTTAATATAACTCCACTTATGTTGTAATTGCCCCTTATTAATTCAACCAAAGAATCCCCTACATAAGGAATAACTGCAAATAAAGATGTTATTACCTGAGCTCCCCAAAAAGACATATTACCCCAAGGCAACAAATACCCAAAAAAAGATTCAGCCATTAATAATATAAAAATAAAAACACCTGTTATCCATAATAATTCTCTAGGTTTTTTATAAGAACCATACATTAACGATCTAAACATATGCAAATACACTACTAAAAAAAAAAAAGATGCTCCAGTAGAATGAGTATATCTTAAAAGCCATCCATATGAAACATCACGCATAATATATTCAACAGAATCAAAAGCTCCTAATTCTGAAGGATTATAATTCATAGTTAACCATATTCCTGTTACTATTTGTATAAATAACATAACAAGAGCTAAAGATCCAAAAAAATACCAAAAATTAAAATTTTTAGGAGCATAATACTCTGATAAATGTTCCTTCCATAAAATCATTAATGGAAACCTATCATCAACCCATTTAATTAATTTATTAATAAATATCATAAAATTTATCTCCTATATTTTATCATTTTCACCTATTCTAATGGTACTGTCATTTAAATACCTATAAGGAGGAATTGGTAAATTAATTGGAGCTGGAACTCCTTTAAAAACTCTACCAGATATATCAAATTTAGATCCATGACATGGGCAAAAAAATCCCCCTTTCCAAGAAGGTTCTAAAGATCCAACATTAGGTTTATATAAAGGAACACATCCCAAATGAGTACAAATTCCAACTACAACAAAAAAATTTTTGTTTATAGATCTATAAATATTTTTGACATATGTTGGTTGTTCAGAATGATCTGATAAAGGATCTCTTAATTTACTTTCATTCAAAGATAAACTAGCCAAAAGAGAATCAGGCCTATGTATCACAAAAATAGGTTGACCTCTCCAAGAAACAGTAACTTTTTGTCCTATTCCTATTTTTTTTAGATCTAAATCTACTGGAGCTCCCAAAGCTTTTGCTTGAGCACTAGGAAATAAAGAACCAACAAAAGGAATAGAACCACCAATTAAACCAACACCACCCACAACAGATGTGGCTACAATTAAAAATTTTCGTCTTTCATTATCTATCTTAGTGTTCATAATTAACACTCCTAATCATAAAAAAAATTATTTTATACAAATAAAAATTTATCTCTTAGAATATTGTTGTCTTTTTCTTGCTTTTCTGAAACCCACTTTTTTCCTTTCCACTTTTCTAGAATCTCTAGTAACAAAACCTTCTTTTCTAAAAATTTTTCTATAATTTTGAAAAAAAACAACATTATTATTTTCTAAAGATAAAACATCATTATCTTGCAAAAATTTTTCATCATATTTTATTAATGCTTTAGTAATACCATGTCTAATAGCACTAGCTTGTCCCATTAATCCACCACCATAAACAGTAATATTAAAGTCAAATTGATTTAACATATTAACCAAAGATAAAGGCTGTTTAATGATAATACAAGCAATTAAATTAGTAAAATAATTTTCAATTTTTACTCCATTAACAATAAAAACACCCGTGCCCTTTTTTAAAAAAACCCTTGCACAACAAGTTTTGCGTTTACCAGTGGCATAATAACTATTAATATCATATTTCATATTAAAATCCCTCTAACATTTTTGGATTTTGTGCTACATGAATATGTTTATCAAAACTATATATTTTTAATTTTTTCAACATTTTATTTCCCAAAATAGTTTTAGGTAACATACCTTTAACAGCATAAAATATAACTCGTTCTGGATAAATAGATAACAACTTTTCAAAATTAATAATTTTTAATCCACCCATATATCCAGAATGGCTATAATATACTTTATCATGTTTTTTATTTCCAGATACTATTATTTTTTTCGCATTAATAACAATAACATAATCTCCAACATCAACATGCTTAGTGTACAAACATTTATGTTTACCCATTAAAATCATAGCAATTTTGCTAGCAAAACGACCCAAAATTTGTTTATTAGCATCTACAACATACCAGTTTTTAACAACAGAAACTGATTTTGCCACAAAAGTTTTCATAAAATAAAAATACTCCAAAATAACAAAGTTTTCAAACATAATACAAAAGTAACAATTAAAAAGCAAGCAAATATAAATATTTTAAACATAATTAATTCATTAATTTTTATGTTTTTTAGAAAAATAATCTACAGATTTCATTTCTATCAATCTACTCAAAGTTCGTTTAAATTCTAATTCAAATTGATAAAAAGAATAAATATTTTCTATATCAACAAAAGTAGTTATAACTATTTTTACATTACGATCATAAAATTCATCAATTAATGCAATAAATCTTCTAACTTGACTATCACTTACTTCATGTAAAATAGGAATATTTGTTATAAAAACGGTATGATAAATTTTAGCTATTTCAATATAATCATTTTGACTTCTTGGCAAAGAACATAATTGATGAAAATCAAACCATATTACATCGCCAGATAAAAAAATAAAATTTATATTCCTATTTAAAATACTAATTGTGCTATTTTTAATAAGTTCATTTGAAGAAGATAATTTTATAAATAAATTTAATAATTTTCTATCAATATTATCTTCATCAATTTTATGATAAACGCCAGCATCTTTTAACATTTTAACTCTATAATCAACAAAATTATCAATATTTATTATAATAAATTTTAACTTAATCAATTCAATAGTTTTAATAAAATGCTGTCGCTGTAATCCATTTTCATATAATTTTTCAGGTGGTAAATTTGAATTAATAACAAAATACACTTTATAAAAAAGTAATTTTTCAATTAATCTACCTAATAACATAGCATCAGCTATGTCAGAAACAAAAAATTCATCCAAACAAATTATTTTATATTCTAAAGATAATCGTTTTGCAACAACATCTAAAGGATCAATAGACCCACTTACAAAAGATAATTCATTATGAATTCTATACATAAACGAATGAAAATGTAACCTTAATTTATTTTTTATAGTAAGAGTTTCAAAAAATAAATTAACTAAATAAGTTTTACCTCTACCAACATCTCCCCATAAATAAATATTAAACTTTAAATTAGATCGATTTATAAAAAATAATTCATATAATTTATCTTTTAAAAACACATTCTTACATAATTTATTGTATAAAGATTGTAAAACAGTAATCACTTCTATTTGTTTTTCATCTTTAATAATTTTATTAGATAACACATCTAAATTATAATTTTTTAATATTTCTCCAACTTTCATAAAAGTACCAATTATAAATAATATTATAAACAATTATACTAATAATATATATTATTTGTATATATATCATACAATTTCAAATCCATTAACAAATTATTAAAATCATTTGATAATGATATATCCCACATCATAAATCTATTTGTGTATGGATGATTTATAATTAATTTATTAGCATGTAAAATTTGTCTTTTAACTTTTTTTAATATATTTCTTAAATTATTATCAAAAAAATCATTTATATTAATTTTAGCATATAAAAAATCTCCTATAATACTATGATTAATATGCTGCATATGAACTCTAATTTGATGTGTTTTACCTGTTTTTAACAATAACTTTATAAACGTAAAATTTTTAAATTTTTTTAAAATTCTATAACAAGTTATTGCATTAACTCCATCTTTAACAACAATCATACGCATTTTTTTTCCAAAACACTTACTTATAGGAGCAACAATATTACCTCCAGTAATAAAACATCCATTAACTATAGCCACATATCCTCTCATAATATTTTTCATTTTAAATTGATTAATTAAATAATTATAAGAAAAAAAAGTTTTAGAAACTATTAATAATCCAGTCGTATTTTTATCCAATCTATGTAAAATACCACATCGAGGTAAAGTAATTAAATAAGGATAATTATATAATAAAAAATTTACTAAGGTTAATTTATCACAATCAACAACAGCATGAACTTTCATATTTAAAAACTTATTAATAACGATTATATAATAATCTTCATATATTATATTAACATCTAAAAAATTCAAATTTCCCTTCCTAAATTACAAATAAAAGAATAATTATCATTTGATATATTAACAATATTAATATATCATATGATTAATACAATAATGAAAATACAATAATTAAATGAAAATAGCTATATTAATTTTTTTTTTTTTTATATTTGCAACAAATATTTATGCACATGAAGAAAAAAAATTTTTTAATAAAATAAAATATACAACACAATATTTCAAAATATTTAACAAAAAAAACAAAAATTTTTTAAAAATCAATTCAATTTATAAAAATTATAAGGTAAGAAACAACATAGTAGCAAAATTTTTGCTCAAAAATTTTATAAAAAAATATTCATGTAATGATAACATTTTATATTTAATGTATTTATATAATACAGAAAAATATAAAAAATTAACATTAAAAAATGATGAAATTTATAAAAAAAATAATCTATTAATAAATTTGAATAAAAATAAAAATTTTTTTTATAATACAAAATATGAATATGAAATAAAAAAAACATTAATAAAATTAAAACAAGAAATTACAAGCAATAACATAAATATAATTCAAAATTATATAATAAATAAAAATCTAAACGATGCTATAAAAAAAACAAAAACATTACTAAACTATAAAAATAAAAACAAGCACTTCATAAAGGTACTAATAACATTAATAAAATTAAATCAAATAAAAAACAACAACAAACATTTACATTATATGTTAAAAGAAATAAAACATATATATAAAAAATCTATAGCCTCTCACCCATATAAGTAAATAAATTACACTTAAATCATAACAATATTATATAATTAATCTAATTTTATTAATACCAATTTACAATTATTTCTTTAAATTTTTTATTTGTTTAAATAAATTATTATTACAAATCTTTAATTTTATTATAGAAACAGACAAAAAAAACACACTAACTAATACACCAAGTAATATATGACAAATCAATAATAAAGACAAAGGAATTTCTATACTATCAATATAATAATTAAATATAACAAAACCAGAATTTAAAGAAGAAAAAACCAACCCAAAAATTAATAGAAAAATAGAAAAAAATATCGTTAACAATTTAAACATAATCAACTCTCTTAAAAAAATATGTAAACTATAATAAAAATCCTATCAAATTTATTTTTTTAATTCATTATTTATAATATGATCTTTTAACAAATCTCCCAATGTAGTATTAACAATTTCAGAACTACGATTATATTCTTTCAACACGTCTTCTTCTTCTTGCGCATCTTTAGCTTTTACGGATAAAATAATATTTCTATTTTTTTTGTCTATATTAATAATTTTAGATTCTATTATATCTCCTTCTTTTAAAGAAACTTTACCATCATCTAATTTGTTAGTATTTAATTCATTAATTTTTAAATATCCTTCAACCTCATCAAATAATTTAACAGTTATTCCTTTTAAAGTAATTTCTAAAATTTCTCCTTTTACAACAGTTCCCTTTGGATTACTTGTTATGTAATTCAAAAAAGGATCTTGAATTAATTGTTTAATTCCTAATGATATCCTTTCACGTTCTGCATCTATTCCCAAAACAATCGCTTCTATTTCATCCCCTTTATTATATTGATGCAATATTTCAATTCCATTTTCATTCCAAGAAATATCACTTAAATGAATTAATCCATCAATATCTCCACTTAACCCTATAAATATACCAAAATCCGTAATAGATTTTATTATGCCAACAACTTTATCACCCTTTTTATAATTTTTAGCAAAAATATCCCAAGGATTCTCTATACATTGCTTTAATCCTAAAGAAATTCTTCTACGTTCTTCATCTATATACAATACAACTACATCTACCGTTTTACCAAGTTTAACAATTTTATTAGGATTTATATTTTTATTTGTCCAATCCATTTCTGAAACATGAACTAAACCTTCAACACCAGGTTCTATTTCTACAAAACATCCATAATCAGTAATATTTGTGACCACTCCTTTTAATTTAATTCCTTCAATATATCTTTTAGAAATATCTTTCCAAGGATCTTCTTCTAATTGTTTTAATCCTAATGAAACTCTATTCTTATCTTTATCAAATTTTAAAACTTTAACTGTAATTTCTTCATTAACATTTACAACTTCATTAGGATGCTTTATTCTACGCCAAGCCATATCAGTTATATGTAAAAGTCCATCTAATCCACCTAAATCAACAAACGCACCATAATCCGTTAAATTTTTTACAATTCCTTTAACTTTTTGTCCTTCAATCAATTTATCTAATAATGCTACGCGTTCAGCACTAATTTCATGCTCCAGCATCGCTTTTCTTGAAACAACAACATTATTTCTTTTCTGATCCATCTTAATAACTTTAAATTCTAAAATTTGCCCCTCAAGTTCAGCTTGATCACGAATTGGTCTTACATCAATTAAAGATCCAGGTAAAAAAGCTTTAACAGATTGTAAATCAACAGTAAATCCACCCTTAACTCTACCTACAACTACACCTTTAACTACTTCATTATCTTTATGTGCTTTTTCCAACCTATTCCAAGATTGAAGACGCTTTGCTTTTTCTCTAGATAACTGTGTTTCCCCAAACCCATTTTCTAAAGCATCTACAACAATTTCCACTGAATCACCTATTGATACCTCTAATTCTCCATTTTCATTATGAAATTGAGATACAGGAACTTTGCCCTCAGATTTTAAATTAGCATTAACAATAACAAAATCATTATCTATATCAACAACAGTCCCAGTTATTATTGCTCCAGGATATACCTTTCCCTTAGATAAAATTTTTTTGTATAATTCACCAAAATTTTCATTCATATTTACAATTCCTAACTATAAATAAAATTTATTTCCATATAAATTTAAATAAAATAAAACCAATTTAATAAATATAAAAATATCAAATACTTATATAAATTAAACAAACATATAATACTCAACTATACAACAAAATAAAAAAAAAAACAATAAATAAAATTCAAATAATTTTACAAAACATTTTATGTTTTACAATCAATATATTTAATGGCTACCAATTTTTCTTCACTAACTAAATTTATAAGTTTCATACCTTGCGTATTTCTTTTTATTTTAGATATTCCTTCACTTTTAATACGAACTAATAGACCTTGTCCACTTATCAACATAACATCATCATCAAAAACTTGAACAGCACCAATTAAAGGCCCATTTCTTTTAGAAATTTGAATAGCAATAACTCCATATCCTCCTCTAGAAACAAATTTAAATTCATTTATATCAGTTCTTTTTCCATACCCATTTGCTGTAGCTAATAGTATACAACCGCCACTTTTAATTATGATTAATGAAATAACATAATTAAAATTATTCAATTTAATTCCACGAACACCCATAGATAATCTACTTGTACATTTAATCAATGAAGAATTAAAACGTATAGCTTTACCATAATTTGTAAACAACATTATATCACTATCTTCTTTAAGAATTTCAGCTCCTATTAACAAATCATCATCTTTTAAATTAATAGCTATTATTCCATTTGATCTTATATTACTAAATTCATTAATTTTAACTTTTTTAACCATACCTTTTTTAGTAGACATAAATACAAATTGATCACTTGTAAAATTAATAACAGATAATATAGTACTTATGGATTCACCATTATCCAAAGACAATAAATTTGCAATAAGCTTCCCTCTAGAAATTCTTGAAGCTATAACAAGATCAGACATTTTTAAATTATAGACTTTACCTTTATTTGAAAAACATAAAAGCATATCATGTGTAGTTGCAACAAATAAATTAATTATAAAATCTTCCTCTTTAATAATAGTAGCCATTTTTCCCTTACCACCTCTATGCTGAACTTTATACAAATCTAATAATTGAAATTTAATATATCCAGCATTAGATAAAGTAACAACAATTTTATCTTTAATTAATATTTCTTCTTTATAAAGAAGCTCATTTTCATGAATAATATCTGTTTTTCTTAAATCAAAAAATTCTTTTTTTATTACTAATAATTCTAATTTAATAATTTCTTCAATCATATAATTATCTAATAAAATATTATTATAAATTTTCATTTTTTCATTTATATCATTATACTCTATTAATAATTTATTAATTTCTAATTTCAACAAAGATTGTAAATTCAAACTCAAAATAGCAACAATTTGAATTTCTGAAAAAAAATATTTTTGATCATCATTTTTTTGATAAAAATTATTAATTTTATACATAAAACTATTATCAAAAGATTTAATCAATAATTTTTTTTTTATATTTAAAATAAATTTAGTATTTTTAATCAAATTTATTATATAATCAATATTATATAAAGCTACTATCAATCCTTCCAAAATATGAAATCTACTTTTTAATTTATTTAATTCATATATACTGCGTCTAGAAATTACTTGTTTTCTATGATTTATAAAATAAAACATCATATTTTTTAAATTTAAAAGTTTTGGACATCCATTAACTATGGAAACCATGTTAACATTGAAATAATATTGAATATTTGTATACAAATATAAATCTTTTATAAATTTTTCAACATTTTCATGTTTACGCAACTCTATAACTATTCGCATACCATTTTTATTAGATTCATCAATTAAATCACTAACTCCCTCTAACCTCTTATTTTTTATCAATTCAATAATTTTTTCTACTAATTTTAATTTATTAACTTGATATGGTAACTCATGAATAATTATTTTATTTTTCAAATTTTTATTATCATTTTCAATTATAATTTTTGACCTAATAGTTAATTTACCTTTTCCAGTTTCATAAGCATTAAAAATTTCATTATTACTTATTAAAATTCCACCAGTAGGAAAATCCGGGCCATGAACGTATTTCATTAAATCTACAACATTACAATAAGAATTATTAATTATATAAATCAAAGCATTTATAACTTCAACTAAATTATGAGGAGGTATATTTGTAGCCATACCAACAGCAATGCCGCTAGACCCATTTATTAATAAATTTGGTACAACACTAGGAAAAATTATAGGCTGTAATTCAGAATTATCATAATTAGGAATAAAATTAACAGTATCTTTATCCAAATCATTTAACAAATATGATGATATTTTAGACATTTTAATTTCTGTATATCTCATTGCTGCAGCAGCATCTCCATCTATAGATCCAAAATTACCTTGTCCACAAATCAAAACATATCGCAAAGAAAAAGTTTGAGCCATTCTAACAATTGCATCATAAACAGCGCTTTCTCCATGTGGATGATATTTGCCAATAACATCTCCAACGACTCTTGCAGATTTTTTATAAGGTTTATTCCAATAATTTCCAAGTTCATACATTGCAAATAAAATACGTCTATGTACAGGTTTTAACCCATCACAAATATCAGGTAATGCACGTCCGACAATAACACTCATAGCATAATCTAAATAAGACTTTTTTAATTCATCTTCTATATCAATTATTTTAATTTCTTTGGCAAAACATTCCATCTTTTTAAACCATATATTAAAAATATTATAAATGTTATTATATAAAATAATTATAATTAAAAAAATTCAAAAATAACAAATAATACAAATTTTTTTATAAATAATAAATAAAATAGGATAAGTATATATGAATTTAATTAATATTATACATCATATCTGTTATGAAGCATTAATAACAAAATTTCCACATTACAATAATTTTATAAACAAAAATATTGAAATTACTCAAACAACAAAAAAAATATATGGCCATTACCAATGTAATAGCGCAATGAAATTTACAAAATTATTAAATAATACTCCAATTACAATAGCATATATAATTAAAAATTTTATAATTAACAAAAATATATATAACAAAATATTTGAATCTATAAAAATAATAAAACCAGGATTTATAAATTTTACATTTACACAAATATATATTACAAATTTTTTAAAAAAACAAATAAATAACACTAAATATAGTATACCAATTTTAAATAAAAAAATAAAAATAATAATAGATTTTTCTAGTCCAAATATAGCAAAAGAAATGCATGTAGGACATCTACGATCAACTATAATAGGAGAAAGTATTTCAAATTTATTACTTTTTTTAGGATATAAAATAGTAAAAATAAACCATTTAGGCGATTGGGGTACACAATTTGGTATGCTAATATGCTTATTAAAGCATATATATAAAATAACAACAAAAACAAAACTAAATTTAACATTAATAAATTTATCAATATATTATAAATTATCAAAAATACATTTTGATTTAAATAAACAATTTAAAATTAAATCACATATAGAAGTAACACTTCTACATAAAAAAAATCCTATATCTACAAATATATGGAAACAAATATATAAAATTTCAACAACATCATTAAAACAAATTTACACATTGTTGCACATAAAAATCCTCAACAAAGGAGAATCTTTTTATAATGCTTTATTAAATAATATGGTTAAAAATTTACAAAAAAAAAATTTAATTATACAATCAAACAAAGCGCAATGTGTTTTTTTTAAAAAATATATAAACAAAAAAAAAAATTTATTACCATTTATTATAAAAAAATCTAATGAAAGTTACAATTATGCAACAACGGATATAAGTACCATAAAATATAGAATATTATCTGAAAAAGCCCAATGGTTAATTTATGTTACAGATACTGGACAAAAATTACATTTTAATATGCTTTTCAAATCAGCTTATCAAGCAAAATTATATAAAAAAATAAATAAAATAAATCATATTAATTTTGGATTAATTCTAAAATCAAATGGAAAAAAATTTCAAACTAGAGCCGGAAAAAATGAAAAATTAATAAATTTAATTTTACTAGGATATAATAAAGCTAAAAATATAATACAAATAAAAAATACAACAATTTCAAAATTAGCATTAATACAGACGTCTAAAAAAATTAGTATAAATAGCATAAAATACGCAGATTTATCCTGTAACCCAATAAATAATTATAAATTTAATTATAATAAAATGTTAAATTTTAATGGGTACACAGCTTCTTTTATATCTTATGCATATGCTAGAATTTTAAGTATTAAAAATAACACAAACATCAAAAAAAATTTAATTTTCAACAATATAAAAAATAATTATTCCAACGAAGAATGGAATTTATCTCTACAAATATGTCAATTTTCCGAAGTTATATCACAAACTATAAAAATTTTAAACACACATAAATTAGCATCTTATTTATATGATTTAGCAGATAAATTTCATATATTTTTTCATATATGTAAAGTTAATAATTCAGAAAAACAAACATTTAGATTATTGTTATGTAATTTAACATCAAAGATTATAAATAAATGTTTTTTTATCTTAAGTTTAAAAAAAATAAATAAAATGTAAAAATAATCATGAATAAGATCAATATAAATACATATAAAAAAGAAATCATAAAATTTGATAAATTATCACTAAATTGGTGGAATTATAATGAAAAAAATTACAACCCTTTACACACACTAAATATAACAAGATTAAAGTTTATATGTTCTAATATAATATTAAAAAATAAACTAGTATTAGATATTGGATGCGGAGGAGGAATTTTATCAGAAAGTTTATCAAAAAAAGGAGCATTAGTAACAGGAATAGATACTTCAAAAAAAGCAATAACAATAGCAAAAAAACATGCAAAATTATCTAACTTAAATATATTTTATAAAATAAATACAATAGAAGAGTATAATAACAAAAATAAATATGACATAATAACTTGTATGGAAATATTAGAACACATGCCAAATCATAATTTACTCATAAAAAAATGTAAAAATTTACTAAAAAAAAATGGTCATATTTTCTTATCTTCAATAAACAAAACAACAATTTCATTATTAAAAACCATATTAATAGGTGAATATATATTTAATATAATGCCAATAAATACTCACTCATATCATAAATATATAAATTTAAAAAAATTAACTCAAATAATAAAAAATAACAATTTAAAAATAAAAATTACAAATGGAATAATTTATAACCCATTATCAAAATTCACAATATTATCTAAAAATAATTCAACTAATTATATATTACACATACAAAACGTCCCCAAGGGGGTTTGAACCCCTGTTTCCGCCGTGAAAGGGCGATGTCCTAGGCCACTAGACGATGGGGACAGTAACAAATGGAGCAAGGCGGATTCGAACCGCCGACCTATTGCATGCCATGCAAACGCTCTACCAACTGAGCTATAACCCCACTGATATATAATATGTTTTATAATTATTAATGTCAATAATTATTAACAAATAATTTATATATATATCTAATATTATAAATTCTAGATAATAAAAAAATTTTCCCTATTAAAAATATAACATCTACTAATGGTGGACTACTAAAATTTCCTGTTATAATTATTCTCAAAAATTGAGATAAATCATTAAAAATGATATCATTATTATTAGATAAATTTAATAATATGTTTTTAATAGATGTATTATTCCAAATATAATTTTTTTCATTAAAATATATATATATTTGTTCAGTAATAAAAAAAAGCTTGTCATACAAAATAATATTCACATCATCATTATAATTTATTTCAATTTTATAAAAATAAATATTATTTTTAACAAAATCTAATAATGTATTGATTCTGAATTTTTGTAATAAAAAAATATCTTCAATATTAGGATAAATTTTAAAACACACATTAATATTTTTTAAGTAAAAACTTATATTTTCAATTACAATCTTTACAGGTAAATTTCTAATATAATATCTGTTATACCATAACAACTTTTTTGAATCAAATCTCACAGAGGATAAATGTATTTTTTTAATATCAAAAAATTCTATCATTTCATTTAAAGTAAAAATTTCTTTATCATAATAAGACCAACCCAACATTAATAAATAATTTAATAAAGCATGAGATAAAAAACCACTATTATTAAAATAGGTAATACTTGCAGAAGTTAACCTCTTTGATAATCTTTTACCAACATTATTTAAAATAACAGGTATATGATAAAATTTAGGTAAAGATGATTCAAGTGAATTATATATATTTATTTGTCTAGCAGTATTAGTAATATGATCAGCACCTCTGATAATATCAGTTACTTTCATATCAATATCATCTACAACTGCTGCAAAATTATAAGTTGGAATTCCATCACTTCTAACAATAATTAAATCATCTAATTCACAATTATTTATAATAATATCTCCATATATACCATCATGAAAATGAACACTTCCTTCATCAGGATTTTTAAATCTTATAACAAAAGGCATATCTAAAAAAATATTAATATTACGACAATATCTATCATATTTAGGTTTTTTTTTACTTTTTAATTGTGTAATTCTTAAATCATTTAATCGCTCTTTTGTACAATAACACCTATAAGCTTTATTTTCATTTAACAATTTTTCTAATATTTCATTATACTTATTTAATCTTTTAGATTGATAATATGGCCCTTGGGTCCAAAACAACCCTAACCATTTTAATGTATCAAAAATATTTTGTGTATAATCATCACGAGATCTATCAAAATCAGTATCTTCAATTCTTAAAATAAATTCTCCATTATATTTATTTGCATACAACCAACAATATAATGCAGTTCTAATATTTCCTAAATGTAAAGCACCACTTGGACTTGGAGAAAATCTAGTCCTAACAATCATATAAAATCCTAAAAAAATATAAAACTATATACTAAAACAAAATAAATAATTTAACAAATTTAAAAATAATATTGACAAACACCATAAAAACATTGATTATACTTTCATATGGCTATATAGCTCAGCTGGTTAGAGCACGGCACTCATAATGCTGAGGCCGGTGGTTCAATTCCACCTATAGCCACAAATAAAAAAAAAAGAAAGATATATTACATGAAACGTTTATTTATAAAAACTCTTGGATGTCAAATGAATGAATATGATACTTTTAAAATATATAACATGTTAAATATTACACATAATTTACAATTGACAAATAATACAAACAACGCAAATATATTAATACTAAACACATGTTCAATAAGAAACAAGTCCCAAGAAAAAGCTTTTTCAGAAATATTAAAATGGAAACAAATAAAAAATATAAATAAAAACATAATAATTATAATAACAGGATGCTTGGCTGTACAAGAAGGAAACATTTTACATAAAAAATTTCCTTTTATCAATATTATAGTAGGGCCACAAACAATTCATAAAATCCCCGAATTACTTAATAGAGTAATACTAGATTACAATAATAAAAATCTATTTATAGATCTTTTATTTTCAAAAAAAGAAAAATTTAATTACATTCCTTTACAAGAAAAAAATATTTCTAATTACATATCAATTTCCGAAGGATGTAATAGATACTGCACATATTGCATAGTTCCATACACTAGAGGAAAAGAAATACACAGAGAATTCAACAACATAATGACAGAAATTTTAATTTTATCAAAGCGAAAAATAAAAGAAATAATTTTACTTGGACAAAATGTAAATAATTACAATGGTACAATAAATAATATATACAAAGCAAATTTATCATTAATAATATATTATATAAATGAAATAAAACATATAAAAAGAATAAAATTTATTACATCACACCCTAGTTCATTATCAAATAAAATTATACAATTATTTTCTAAAATCAATAAATTAAATAATAATTTACATTTACCAATACAAAGTGGTTCGAATAAAATATTAAATTTAATGAAAAGAGGATATAAAGAAGAAGATTATAAAAAAAAAATACTTACACTGAAAAAAATCCGTAAAAATATTACTATTTCAACAGATATTATAGTAGGATTTCCTGAAGAAACACATCAAGATTTCTTACATACTATAAACGTAATTCATAATATAAAATTCGATAAATCTTATAGTTTTTTATATAGCAAAAGATTAAACACTACAGCTTCAAAAAAAAAAGATAATATAAATTTATTTGAAAAAAAAGAAAGGTTGAATATAATACAAACACTTTTAAATAAATACACATCAATAATTAGTAAACAAATGATAAAAAATACATATAATACATTATATTTAGGAAAATCTAAAAATAATAAATATATAGAAACAAAAACAGAAAATAATAGAATAATAAAAATTATAAATAACACAAATAAAATAAAAAATACCATTAAAATAATGATAATAAAATCAAAAAATAATCTATTAAAAGGTAAAAAATTAATACAATAGAATATATACAAAATGAATAATTTTTTATTAAATATAAAAATAAATAGTAAAAATAAAAATATACCATCTATAAATGATTTTTATAAATGGATTAGTTATTTTAAAAAAAAAACTTTTTTAACAATAAATATAAATATTGTAAATACAAAAAAAATTAAATATCTAAATAAATTATATAAAAAAAAAAATAAAGAAACAAATGTTTTAACTTTTGATTTAAATTTTAAAAAAAATAAAAATATAACAGGAAATATAATATTTTGCCCATCAATAATACAAAAAGAAGCAACAATATTACAAAAACCTATAATAACTCATTGGAAATATCTAACAATTCATAGTATACTACATTTGAAAGGATATTCTCATAACATAATAAAAAATACTTTAAAAATGGAATTAATAGAAGAAGAAATAATGCTTAATATAAAATAATATGAAAATAAATTACAATCATCATTTAATAGAAAAAAACATTCAATATTTTTGGAAAAAAAAAAATTTATTTAAAAAAAAAGATAATATTAGAAATAATTATTTTTGTCTTGTAATGTTTCCATATCCTAGCGGAATTTTACACATTGGACATGTAAGAAATTATACTATAGGAGATGTTATTGCAAGATATAAAACAATAATTGGTAAAAATGTTTTACATCCTATTGGATGGGATGCATTTGGTTTGCCAGCAGAAAATGCTGCTATAAAAAATAAAATAAATCCTTTAAAATGGACTAAAAAAAATATAACATACATGAAATATCAACTTAAATTTTTAGGAATTAATTATAATTGGCATAGAGAAATAAATACATATAAATCAGAATATTATAAATGGGAACAATGGTTATTCGTAAAATTATATAGACAAAATTTAGTATACAAAAAAAAATCTATTGTAAATTGGGACCCAATAGATAAAACTGTTTTAGCAAATGAACAAGTAATAAATGGAAAAGGATGGAGATCAAATGTTAGCATTAAAAAAATAAAAATATATCAATGGTTTTTTAAAATAACTCAATATACAAAAGAATTATTAAATAGTTTATCAATTTTGAAAAATTGGCCAATACAAGTTAAAATAATGCAACATAATTGGATTGGAAAATCTAAAGCATTGATAATATCATTAAAAATAAATAATTCTTCATATTTTATAAATATAATAATAACAACAATAAAAAAATTACAAAATATATTAATTCTATTATTATCAATAAATCACCATTTATCTACAATATTATCAAATAATTTAATATTAATTAAAAATTTTATAAACAATAATAAAAATTATAATAATAATAATCATCAATTAGGTATTAATACAAATTTGTATATTATAAATCCCATAAATGATAAAAAAATACCATTATGGATAGTAAATTATACATACTTAGATCAAGAAAATGAAATAATAGATCAAGACATAATATATACGAATCAATTAAATATACATCACATAAATAATAAAAAAAGTTTAATAAATTCTTTAGATTTCTTTAATTTAAATTATAATAATAAAAATAAAATATTTTTATATATTTTAAAAAAAATAAATAAAAGTAAAAAAATTATAACTTATAAACTTAAGGATTGGGGCATTTCAAGACAAAGATATTGGGGTACGCCAATACCAATAATATACTGTAAAAACTGTGGCATTATACCTGTAAAATATAATTTTTTACCAATTATATTACCAAAAAATATAAAATTACATGATAACATTTCATTAAAAAATATACCAGAATTTTATAATACAAAATGTTTTATCTGTAATTCAACAGCTTACAGAGAAACCGATACATGTGATACATTTTTAGAATCATCATGGTATTACGCAAGATACGCTTCTTACAATAATAATAAATCAATATTAGATCAAAGAATTAAAAATTGGATACCAGTAAATCAATATATTGGTGGAATAGAACATGCTATTTTACATCTTTTATATTCTCGATTTATACATAAAATAATAAGAGATTTAGGTATAATAAATTCAAATGAACCTTTTAAAAATTTATTAACACAAGGGATGGTTTTATTAAATGGTAGAAAAATGTCAAAATCATATGGAAATACAATTAATCCAGAAATTTTAATAAAAAAATATGGATCTGATACATTAAGATTATTCATAATGTTTTCTGCTCCACCAGAAAAATCATTAGAATGGTCAGATGATGGAATAAAAGGATCAAATAATTTTATTAAAAAGTTAAATTTAATAATATATGAACATATTAATTCAGGATTATCAAAAAATAAAATTAAATATATTTTAAATAAAAATCAAAAGAAATTACACAATTCATTGTATCAAATAATAAAAAAAATCACCAATGATATTAAAGAAAAATATACTTTTAATACTACAATTTCATTATTAATGGAAATAATTAATATAATACAAAATTATAAAAAATTAACTATGAATGATCATGTTATAATACAAAAAACATTAAATATTGTTGTAACATTATTATCACCAATAACACCACATATATGTCATATATTATCAAAATTATTATGCAATTTTAATATATTATATAAAATAAAATGGCCGACAACAAATAAACATTATTTATTTACAATAAATTACATAATAGCTGTACAAATTAATGGAAAATTAAAAAATGAAATAACTATAAGCGTAAATGATACTTATGAAATAATAAAATCAAAAATTTTAGCTGAAAAAAATTTTTTAAAACATTTTAAAAATAAAAAGATAAAAAAATTTATTTTTATAAAAAATAAGTTAATTAATATAATTAACAATTAACTATAATTATGACATTTTTTGAAAATATTATAAAAAAACATTTAACAACAATCAATTTTCCAAATACATTTTTTATATGTCAAAAAAATTTTGATTGTCTATTAAATACAAATTTATTAATTAAAAAATATATCAAAAAAAACTTATTTAATAGTTTATTCTTTAAAATAAAAATAAATAATAAAACAAATTATATAATTGACAAATTATACAATAAATTACAAAAAAAGTTTGTAACCATTGAAATAGATATAAATTCTCAAGAATTAGAAATAAAAATAATAAAACTTTTTTCAATACTTAAATTATTTAATAAAAAAATTAATTTTCTTATAAATAACAAAGCAGGAATAATAAATGATGAGTTTATATCAAAAATAAAAAATTATGTAATAATAATTGATAATTATAAAATAATACATAAAACAATACCATTATGGATACAAAAAATATTAAAAAAAAAAAATACATATATATCTTTAAATATAACTAATATTATAAATAAATATATATCAAATGACATAGAATATATTATTAAAATAATTGACACGCTTATAACTAAAAAAAACCAATTAACATCTCATATAATGAAAATAATTTTTAATAATATAAATATAAATATAAAATTTTTATTAAAAGAAATTTTGTATAATAAAATATACAATTGCATAAATATATTAACATATCTTAAAAGTATAAATACAGAACCATCAATAATATTATGGTGTTTTTATTATATTTCTCAAATTTTTTTAAAACTAGAAGATAAAATAGAAGAAACTTTCTTTACAAAACAAATAATTATAAAAAATACAAAACCAAATTTTAAATTAATTTTACATTATATAAAAAACACATTTAAAAAAATAGACAAAGAAGAAATATGGGATGAATTTCAAATAATAATAATTTTAATAAAACATAACAAAAAAATAATTTAATATTTTATATCAATCCATTTTTAAATTTTAATAAACTAGAATAAACTTCTAATTTATAATCATGACACATTAACAAATCTCTAGGAGAATAAGTACGAATTATAAAAAAAGAATTATTTAATATTAATTTATTATGCCTCCCTTCATCAAGTAAAAGAATATTATAACAATTATATTTTTCTAATTCATAATTAATAAAAGTATAAATCAAAAAATTATATTTTTTATTAGTTATATAAATATAGAGAACACATACTTCATTATAATCCAATTGTAAAACATCAATCATTTTATTCAAAACATAATTTTCCATTCTATTATATTTAAACTTACTATATAAAATTACAATCACTATACATTTAGGAAAATTTTTATAATTTTTATAATATAAATATGAAATAACTTCATTACAAAAACATATACTTTTATATTTATATTTCCAAAATAAAACATCATCAAAATCAATAGATATATCTAACATAAAAAATTATCAATTTTTTTTCATAAAAAAAGATAAAATTAAATCAAAATCATATATTTTTCCTAAATCTAATATAAATTTTGGTAAATCATAAAAATATATATCTTTATTATCTGCATTAGCTTTTTTTATCCATGATAAAATTAATATAAATATACTACTATCTATAATTTTTAATTTAGATAAATTTATTTTTATAATAACAAGATTATCAAAATAATTAATACTACAATTATATATATCAACCATGTTATCAAAAACAACAGATCCAGACAACATATAAAAACCTTCATTTAAACACATACTATAATTATTAAATATATTATTCATTATTATGTTGTCTTATTTTATTTATAACGTAATCTATGCCATTTTTTTTTACATCATTACTAAATTGTGCTTGAAATCCCTTTAAAATACTAACTCCTTCAATTATCAAATCATATAACTTCCACGAATTTTTATGAAAAATCAACCTATAATCTACATGTAAATTTTTTCCACCATTAAAATGTTCTATTTCACTAAAAATTTGTATTTTACGCTCATATTTAATTTTATCATCATTTTTATTTTCAAAAAAAACAACATTAGATTTAATATATTTATTAAGCGTTGTAGAATAAGTTTTTATTACTAATTTTTTAAATTCATTAATAAAATCATTTTGTTTATTTATAGGAATTTCTTTCCATGTTCCTTTGCCAATTATTAATAAACACATTTCATTAAAATCTATAAAAGATATAATATAATTTCCTAAAACTTCATTTAATTCATTGTCATTTAAAGAAACATTATTATTTACTATATTTAATACATCTTTATTTATACCTCTTAAAACTTCAACAGGATTTTCAATTTTAGAATACACGAAATTATTATTAATAAATAAAAAAATAAATAATATTACTATAATTAATCTTTTATACATAAATTTTTATTTTACTCCAAATTTTGCCAATAAATCTTCCAGTAATAAAGCATGTGATGTTAAAGTAATTATACCATTATGTTCAATAAACATATCATCACAACCAATATCTATACTTATATAATTATCACCAAGTAACCCAGATGTTACAATGCTAGCAGAAGAATCAATAGGTATACGTATACTAGATCTAATATTCATCTCAACTACAGGAATATATTCCAAATATTCATTTTCTTTTAAAGTAATATTAGTTACATAACCTATTTTAACTCCTCCTATTGTTACTTTAGCTCTTTTTTTTAAACCACCAATATTTGTAAATTTAGCACTAATTTTATAATTAGTTTTATCATTTTGTAAACTACTTATATCACTAATTTTAAACGCAATAATCAATAGCGATAAAATACCTAAAAAAACAAAAAATCCAACAAAAATTTCTATTTTACGCATATTAATTTACTAAACCTCTGCATACATAAATACTGTTAAAAAAAAATCAATAATAAAAATATACAATGAGGAATAAACTACTGTATTAGTAGTAGCTTTACCAATTCCCTCTGCTGTTGCAACACAATATATTCCCTGAAATACTGCTATCCACGCTATTACAAATCCAAATATAAATGTTTTAATAATACTATTTATAACATCTTCTTGAAAAATAATAACAGATTGCATATTAGACCAAAAAGACCCACCATCAACACCTAAAAAATACACACTAATAACAAAGGCACCAATAATAGATATTTTAACAAAAATTAAAGATAATAAAGGTAAAGATATTTGAACCGCCCAAAATCTAGGACCAATAATTCTTTTCATTGGATCAACACCCATCATAGACATAGAAGACAACTGTTCAGTCATTTTCATAAAGCCTATTTCAGCAGTCAATGAAGACCCAGACCGACCAGCAAACAACAATGCTGTAATTACAGGCCCTAATTCTCTAATAATACTAACAGCTATCATTTGTCCTAATTCTTGTTCTGCGCTAAATTTAACCAACACATTATACCCCTGTATGCCTAAAACCATACCAATAAAACATCCTGAAACCAAGATAATTAACAAAGACAAAACACCGATAAAATATAATTGAATAATAACTCTTTTAAAACTATTTCTAAAATTAGGAATACAAAATAAAGAATAAAATAACAAAAAAACCGCTTTTCCTAATCTATTAAAAAAATTTATTGTCTTTTCACCAATTTTTTGTAATATATTAAATATCATAATTTAATAAATCATTTTTATAATTACAAGACGAATAATGATAACCGATAGGCCCATTATACAAACCTTTCATAAATTGATTAACATACATGTTATTTAATCTCATAATATCTTTAGAAGATCCATGAGCAATAATACATCCATCAAAAATTAAATATATATAATCAGAAATACTAACTGTTTCATATATATCATGTGAAACTAAAATAGTTGTCATATTTAATGTATCATTTAAAACTTTAATTAATTTCAACAAAACTCCTATAGATATAGGATCTAACCCTGCAAAAGGTTCATCATACATTATAAGCTTAGGATCTAACACCATAGCTCTAGCTAACGCCACTCTTCGAGCCATTCCACCAGATAAATTAAATGGCATAATATACTTAGCTCCCCTCAATCCAACAGCATGTAATTTTATTAAAACTAAATCTCTTATCATATCATTTGATAAATTAGTATGTTCTTTTACAGGAAAAGCAACATTATCAAAAACGTTCATATCAGAAAATAATCCACAATTCTGATATAACATACCTATATTTTTACGAATATCATATAATTTTTTTTTATTTATAACAGATAAATCAAAACCATCTAATATAATTTTTCCACTAAATGGAAACAATTCTCCACTTATTAACTTTAAAAGAGTTGTTTTACCACAACCACTAGGTCCCATAATTGATGTAATTTTCCCTTTTTGAATATTCAAATTGATATTATTTAAAATTTTTTTAGATTCTCTAAAATAAGAAAGATCACATAATTTCACTATCATAATATATATTCTATACAAAATTCAAAAAAAACACTACATAACATAAAATTTATGTCAATTATCATATTAACTTATATGATCAAAATATAAAAAGGTAAAACACGCCCGAAAGGAATTGAACCTCCGACCTCCTGGTTCGTAGCCAGGTGCTCTAATCCAACTGAGCTACGGGCGCAAATAAAAACGGAGAGAGTGGGATTTGAACCCACGATAGAATGAACATCCATACTCCCTTAGCAGAGGAGCGCCTTAAGCCGCTCGGCCATCTCTCCAAAGATTATAAAATTGTTATAGATTTATACAAATTAAAATTTAACTTAATAAAATTATTACTTTTTAGATTTTTCCACTTGTATTTTTTGATAAATCTCTTCTCTATGAACTGAAATAACTTTAGGAGCATTTACCCCCAATCTTATTTGATTTCCTTTTATGCCCAAAACTGTTACAGTTATTTCATCTCCTACCATTAATGTTTCACCAACTTTTCTAGTCAAAATCAACATTATACACTCCAAAAAAAAAAAAATACAAACACATACTATAATACAATAAATATTAAAAAAAATAAATTTATTTATTTTAAATATAATAAATACAACACCCTTTCATTATATAACACATCTTTTCAAAAATTCAAAATTATTTTTTAAAATATAATTTATATCAATAACATTTTTATTACTCTTAATTCCTCCTAAAGCATTAAATTTATTTCCACCACCAAATCCTCCTATTTTCATAAAAAAATATTTAATTAATAAAACAGAATTAAATATAAATTCTAAATTATTCGTAATACTTATAATAATATTTAATGTATCAGATTCAAATATAATCAAAATAATAATGCCATTAAAATAATATTTTTTATATTTTAAAACTATATCTTTTAATAAATTAATGGTACCAACAAATAATTGCTTAATCAATAAACAAGTATTACTTAAAAAAATAACACTTTTAAAAATACTATCCTCTATATTTAAAAGAATATTTTTTTTTAATTGCAACATTTTTTTATTTAGATCACTGTTTTTTATAATTAAATCATCAATACGACTATTTAATAAATTATCTTCACATTTTAATAATAATTTAATAGACTCTATAATATTAAATTTTTTTTGACAAATAATCAACGAATCTAATCCAGTTACTGCTTCCAATCTTTTTACACCAGCAGCTATATTAATTAATGATAAAATTTTAAATGAACCAATATCTCCAGTAAATTTAACATGTGTCCCAGCACACAATTCCGAAGATAAAGCATTACCAATGTATACTACTCTAACTTTAGAATCATAATTATCATCACTCAAATATATAATATCTTTATTTTTAACTTCTACAAAATCAATTAAATCATATTTAATAAATAAATTACTTAAAATATATTGATTAATAATATTTTCTATACTATCATTAACATAGTTAGATAATTTCCCATTATATAAAAAATCAAATCTTAATTTGTGATTATTTATATATGATCCTACTTGTTTAATATTTTTGGATAAAACTTTTCTTAAAACATAATTAACAATATGAGTAGCAGAATGATTAGAAGAAGAACTACGTCTAAAAAAATAATCAACGCAATTTTTTACAAAGTCTCCAATTTTTATAAAACCAAACATAACAATTCCAAAATGCATATAAATACCATTAATATTTTTAACATTCTCAACAAAAAACACAAAATTATTACCTAAAAAAAAACCCTTATCTCCAATTTGCCCCCCAGATTCATAATAAAAAGTACTATTATCTAAAATTAAAATACCTTTGTTATTATACTGCAACATATTAACTAATTTATTATCAATAATAATTTTTTTAACCTTTGAAATATAATTTAAAAAATTATATCCTATAAAATTACTAATTTTAAAAAAAGAATTATTAAAACAAAATTTGTTACTTTCCACATTTATATTTTTTTGCAAAAACATATATTTATAAAAATCATCTACATCAACTTCAACATCATATTCTCTAGAAATTTCTATAGTTAAATCAATAGGAAATCCATATGTATCATATAAAATAAAAGCATCTTTTCCACATATTTTCTTATTATTAAAAGATATAATTTCATTAAGTTTTTTCAATCCTTGATTTAATGTTTCATTAAATTTCACTTCTTCTTCAAATAACACTTTTCCAATATCATTAACAGATTTCAATAAATAATCATAATCCACATTATTAACCATTACTTTAAATAACTTATATAAAAATTCATCAGAAACATTTATTTTTTTTCCATGTATAATAGCACGTCTTATAATTTTCCTTAAAACATATGATCTTCCATCATTAGATGGTAAAATTCCATTAAAAATAATTAAAGATGAAGATCTTAAATGATCACTAATAACATTTATAGAATGTATATCATAAATAAATAATTTTTCACCAAATAAAGTTTTAATTATCAAATTTTTTAAACTTTTAAATATATCAATATCATAATTATCATTAACACCTTGCATAACAGCAGAAATTCTTTCTAATCCCATACCTGTATCTATGCATGGTTTAAGTAAATTCAAAATTTCTGTTTTACAAACATTAAATTCCATAAAAACTAAATTCCATATTTCAATATATCTATCACAAAAATTTTCATTTGTATTAAATTCCCCTTTTAATAAAGGACCATGATCATAAAATATCTCCGTACAAGGCCCACAAGGTCCATAATTACCCATCATCCAAAAATTATCTTTTTTACCTAATTTAATTAAGTTATTTTTATTAATTTTAATACTTTTTAGCCAAATACATTCAGATTCAAAATCTTTTTCATATACTGTAATAAATAATTTATCCTTAAAAATAAATAATATATGCGTTAAAAAAAACCAAGCATAAAAAATGGCTTCATTTTTAAAATACCCCCCAAAACTAAAATTTCCTAACATTTGAAATAAAGTATGATGCCTTGAAGTATATCCAACATTTGATAAATCATTATGTTTACCTCCAGCACGTATACAAGATTGACTTGTGGCAATATTTTCATATACTATATTTTTATTTCCTAGAAAAAAATCTTTAAATTGAACCATTCCAGAATTTGTAAATAATAAACTATTATCATTTGATGAAACTATTGAACTTCCTTCAATAATTTTATGCTTATTTTTTTTAAAATAATCTAAAAATAAAAATTGAATTTCATATGAATATAAAAATTTCATAAATTTCCCCATAAAAAGAATACTCAAAATATAAATTATTTATATAAACAAAATTAAAATTTTAATATTTACATTAATTTTAAGATATTAATTAAACTATTACATATTTTTTTTTAATTTATAAAAAATATATTCATAATTATGAATATTAATAAAATATAAATTAATATAACATTTATCATTCAATAAAACATTTTTTTATATTATATAGTAAAAATATATAATTCTTATTACTATAAATTTTATTTATTTTTTTTTAAATATTTGAATACAACTATATATTTTTATTATAAATAAAATATACATTTATAAAAAAAATTTTTATTGAAATTATTTTTGATAAAATGTATAATATATGAAAATATGTATTACTGAGGTGATAAATAATGAATTTTGCCGGTATAAGTCCTGGATCTCTGTTATTAATTTTTTTAATAATACTTGTAATCTTTGGAACTAAAAAATTGAGAAGCATAGGGGAAGATTTAGGGCAAGCTTTTAAAGGCTTTAGAAAAGGATTACAAACAAATGAAGAATCTAAATCCATAATAAATAATGATGATAAATCTTTAGAGAAATAATTATGTTTGAAATAGGAATATGGGAACTAATATTAACATTATTAATAACAATTATAATATTAAATCCAAACGATTATTATAAATTATTTTATACTTTTGGGAAATTTATTAATAATTTAACATACCACAAGCAGTTGCTTCAAAATGATTTTTCTGAATCTTTAAAAAATAATGAAAAAAAAATTGTAAATAACGAAAAAAATGAAAAAATATGAATTTACATTTTATTGAATTAAGAAAAAGAATTATTAACTGTTTTATTTTTATTATATGTGTATTTTTGATTTTGTTTTCCTTTTCTCAAGAGTTATATAGTTTAATAGCTAAACCTATAATAAAACAATTACCTGAAGGAAATACATTAATTGCAACACATGTAACTACACCATTTTTAATTCCTTTAAAATTAACATTCTTAATAAGCATAATAATAAGTATACCATACTTTATAAGTAATATATGGAATTTTATTTCACCAGGTTTATATAAAAATGAAAAAACTAAAATTCTTCCCATAATAATTTACAGTATAATATTATTTTATATAGGACTTTTGTTTTCTTTCTATATAATTTGTCCTTTAGCTCTTAATTTTTTTACAACATGTATCTCAAACAGCATTACAATAATGACAGATATATCAAATTATTTGGATTTTATAATATCAATATCAATAGCAACAGGAATATCATTTCAAATTCCAATAATAACAATATTAATAATAAAATTTAATTTTATAAGTAAAAAAGATTTAACTGATAAAAGAAAATATGTTATAATATTGGCTTTTATATTAGGAATGTTATTAACTCCACCAGATGTAATTTCTCAAATTTTACTTGCAATACCAATTTGGATACTATTCGAAATAGGTATTTTATTATCAAAAAATGAAAAAACTTAAGGAATAAATCAATGCCTCACACACCAATTATGAAACAATACGCCTCCATAAAGAAAAATTATGAAAAAGAATTAATCCTATTCAGAGTAGGAGATTTTTATGAGTTATTCTACCACGATGCAAAAATCGCGTCAAATATTTTGCAAATAGTACTAACAAAAAAAAAATCATCTAAAAATGAAGATATACCAATGGCAGGAATTCCATATCACGCAGCAACATTTTATATTAAAAAATTACTAAAAAATAAACAAACAATAGTTATTGTTGAACAAGAAAATCAAGAAAATAAAGAAAATAATTTAATAAAAAGAACAGTAAAAAAAATATTAACCCCTGGGACACTTATAGAAGAAGAATATCAAGAAGAAAATGAAAGCAATACAACAACTTACATATACAATGATAAAGAAAAATATTACTTAGCATCAATTAATATATCATTAGGAGAATTTTACATTACAGATGTAAACACAAATTTAGAATTAGTCTCAAAAATAGACGAAATAAATCCATCAGAGATAATAATAACACAAGATATTAATTTACATGATATATCTAATAAATTTTTTATTAATAAAATAATTAGTAATTTAAATTATTCTCAAGCATATAAACTTTTAACAACAAATATAGAAAATAACTATGAAATAATACAACACAAAGAAAATAAAGAAATAATAATATCTGCAGCAATAGTATATAATTATGCATTAAAAACACAAAATTGTAAATTAAATCATATCAAACATTTAAATTTTATAAATAATAAAAATCACATAATTTTCGGGCCAAATACATTAAAACATTTAGAAATTTTTGTAAATAAAGATAATGAAAAAGAAAACACTTTATACAATATAATAAACAAAACTAAAACGCCTATGGGTTCTAGAATGTTAAAAAATTGGTTATCACAACCAATAAAATGTCATAAAACAATAAATAACAGATTAAAATTAGTAGAAATATTAAAAAAAAATCAAAATTATTTAGAATTACAAGATTATTTAAAAAATATAAATGATATGGAAAAAATAATATCTAAAATTAATTTAGAAAAAGCATATCCAAAAGATCTCATTTCACTAAAAAATACTTTATTAAATTTACCATATATAATAAATCATATATCAAATATAAATAATTCACCTTTATTATCAATATTAAAAAAAGATATAAAAAATTATTCTAAAATAACATATTTAATAAAAATTACTATAAATGATGATTATATATTAAAACCATCTGAAGATTTAATAATAAACCCAGGGTTTAATAAAAATTTAGATAAATTAAAACAACTCACAAAAATTTTAGAACATAATATACATTTATTACAAATGAAAGAACAAAAGGCAACAAAAAATAAAAATTTAAAAATAAAATACAATAATATAAATGGATATTATATAGAAATAACTAAATCTCATTGTAGAGATTTACCAAGCAATTATATAGATATACAATCTTTAAAAAATTCAAAAAAATATTACACAGAAGAATTAAAATTAATAGAATACAACATAACAAAACATAAAGAGGAAATTAAAAAATTAGAAAAAAGTATTTACCTTTCAGTAATAACAATAATAAAAAAATATACTAATGAAATAAAAGAAACAGCTAAAGCTGTAGCTCAACTGGATATATTATGCAATTTTTCGGAAAGAGCAGACACATTACAATGGGTTAATCCAAAATTAACTAAAAAAAAAGAAATAACACTTATAGAAAGTAGACATCCTCTCATAGAAAATAACAATAAAACATTTATAACAAACGATGTAAAATTAGATTCTAAAAATTTAACATATATAGTAACAGGGCCCAATATGGGCGGTAAATCAACTTATTTAAGACAAATTGCAATCACAATAATATTAGCTCATATAGGATGTTATGTTCCTGCAAAAGAAGCAACAATAAGCACAATAGACCAAATATTAACTAGAATGGGAGCAGGAGATAATTTAACAAGAGGATATTCTACTTTTATGATAGAAATGATAGAAACAGCAAATATTTTAAAAAAAGCAACTAATAATAGTTTAGTCCTATTAGATGAAATAGGAAGAGGAACTAGTATATTAGATGGACTTCCATTAGCATGGGCAATTACACTATACTTAAATAAAATAAAAGCATTTACTTTATTAACAACTCATTATTATGAATTACATAAATTAAAAAATATTTCAAAAACAATAAAAAATATATACTGTGATGTTATAGAATATAATAATGAAATTAAATTTTTATATAAAATGAAAGATGGAGAATCAAAAAAAAGTTTCGGAATAGAAGTAGCAAATATTGCTGGTGTTTCAAAAGAAGTTATAGAGCTTGCATATAAAAAACAAAAAGATTTTGAATCACAACTAAAATTGTTTTAATATAAGGGGTTTATTTATGAATGTAAATATAAAAATATCTGTAAATTCTGATAATAATTCTTTGAAAGAATATTTAAAAAATAAAATAACACGATTAGAAAAACATTATAATCATATTAAAAAATTTAATGTAATTTTGAAAATAGAAAATAAATATCAACATAAAGCAGAAGCAGAATTACATATATTAGGAAATAAAAATAAAATAACAGCCAATTCTATAAGCGAAAATATGTATTCTTCAATAGATATGCTAATATCAAAATTAGATAAACAAATAATAAAATTTAAGGAAAAAAATCAACACTCAACTTTATAATAGAAAATTAATTTATTGTCAATAAATATAATGATGTTTAATAAATTAAAAAAAATATGTCCAATAATTATAGATATAGAAACAAGTGGTCTTAATACTGAAAGGAATACAATATTAGAAATAGCTTTAATAAACGTAAATTATAATAAAAACGGACATATTACACCTAATAAAATTTTACATTTACATGTAATTCCATTTAACTATTCACAAATAAATAATAAATCATTATTATGTAACAAAATAGATATATTTAAAAAAATAAGATTTGCAATATCAGAAAAAGAAGCTTCAATATATATATTAGAATTTATGAAAAATACAATAAATGAATCAAAAACTAAAAAATGTGTATTGGTTGGACATAATTGTTGGTTTGATTTAATTTTTTTAAATAATTTAATGTATAGAACTAAAAAAACCACCAATTATTACCATCAATTTACAACAATAGACACTGCAACATTAGGAAATATATTTTACAAACAATCAACATTGTCAAAACTTGCTAAGCATATAGGAATAAATTTTAATAATAAAAAAAATCACTCTGCAATATATGATGCTAAAATTACAACATTAATTTTTTGTCATATAATTAATAAAATTAATGAAAAATAAGGCTATATTTTATATTAAACATTTTTCATACTTAATCTTATTTTTCCTTGCTTATCAATGTCAATTAATTTTACATCCACCTCTTGTCCTTCAGACAAAATATCTCTTACATTATTCAATTTATAATTAACAATTTGAGAAATATGAACTAATCCATCTTTCCCAGGAACAAGATTAATAAATGCGCCAAATTCTGTTATTCTAACAACTTTTCCTTTATACATTTTTCCAATTTCTAAATCCATAGATAATCTTTTTATTTCTTTATATATCCTTTCTCCATCTTCAGTATTACAATATACCATTTGTACATTACCATTATCTTGTATATCAACACTTACATCAGTTCCACCTATTAAAGATTTAATAATAGAACCACCTTTACCTATAACATCCTTAATTTTATTAACGCTTATTTTAAAATCTTTAATTTTAGGAGCAAATTTAGATACTTCTTTTTTTGATTCATGTATAAATTTATCCATTATTGATAAAATGTAATTATATCCTTCCACAGCTTGTTTAAAAGCATTAGACATAATATTTTCATTTATACAAGAAACTTTTACATCCATTTGTAAAGCAGTTATACCAATTTTAGTACCAGCTACTTTAAAATCCATATCACCATAATGGTCTTCTTCTCCACTAATATCAGATAAAATAACATATTTATCTGACTCTTTTATTAATCCCATAGCGATTCCAGCAATATGATTTTTAATGTTCACCCCAGCATCCATTAAAGCCAAACTCGCTCCACATATAGAAGCCATAGAACTAGACCCATTAGACTCCGTAACTTCTGAAACAACTCTTATAACATATGGAAAATCATTTTCTGTAAAAACTGCTTGTATTGCTCTTTTAGCTAAATTTCCATGCCCAATTTCTCTACGCTTTGGACTTCCTATGATTCCTATTTCTCCAACACAATATGAATTGAAATTATAATGAAATATAAATTCATCTTTTTGTCTTAAAAAAGGAGTATCTATAATTTGTGCATCTCGTTTAGTACCTAAAGTCACAGAAACAATAACTTGAGTTTCACCCCTAATAAAAACAGCTGATCCATGAGCACGAGATAAATAATTCAAATAAACTTCAATAAATCTAATTTCATTAAAATCTCTATTATCTAATCTTTTGCCAGTATTTATTATATGATTTCTTACGACATTACGTTCAACTTTTTCAATAATAAATATTATATCAGATATGACTATATCTTTTTCAAATTTATAACTTTCCTTATCCATTTCAATTACTAATTCTAAATTAATTTTCTCATACAATTTATTTAATAAAGATTTTTTAACTAATTTATCTTGTATATTATATATATCAATAATTTGTGAATTATACTTATTATACAACCAATCATACAAACACTCATTAACTTTTTTTTGTTCATACAAACAATCATTTTTTTTTACACTAAAAGAAAAATCATTAATAAATTCTATAATAGATTTAATTTTTTTATGACCAAAAAATATAGATTTTACCATTATATCATCAGTTAATTCTTTTGCTGATGATTCAACCATTAATATAGATTCATTAGTGCCAGCAACAACTAGATTCAACTTTGATTCATTAAGTTCATTAACTTTTGTGTTAATGAAAAAGCCTTCCGAATTATACCCAACTCTAACAGCTGCTATAGGTTCCTTAAAAAAAACATTTGAAATAGACAAAGCACAAGAAACCCCTATTATTGATAATATATCAGGATCAACTTCTGGATTAATGGAAAAAACAGTTACAATTATTTGAATTTCAAATTTATTAAAATCATAAAACAAAGGACGTAATGGTCTATCTATCAAACGAGATATCAAAACTTCCCTTTCTGTAGGACGCCCCTCTCTTTTAAAAAAACTACCTGGAATTTTTCCACAAGCATAAAAACGTTCCTGATAATCCACTCTTAATGGTAAATAGTTTTTATTATCAACATTTACTAATGAAACAACAGTAACCAAAAGTTTAGTTCCATTCATTTCTACTACTACAGAACTGGTCGATTGTTTTGCAATAAACCCTGTTTCTACATATATATATTCATCCCCAAACTTTATTTTTTTTTTTATAACAGTCAAAATTTAACCCTCATTATAAATTACTTACGAATACCTAATCTTTTAATTAAATCTAAATATTTATCACAACAATTAATTTTTAAATAATTCAACAATTTTCTACGTTTATTAACAAGACCTATTAAACCTCTTCTAGAATGTTTATCTTTTTTATGTACTTTCAAATGTTCAATAAGATAATTTATATTCGCTGACAATAAAGATATTTGAACAGATGAAGACCCAGTATCTTTGTCATGAGCTTTATATTCATTAATAAGACATTGTTTTTCTACTTTTGTTAATTTCATATAACATATCACCTTTTTAATTACTAAATAAAAATATTATTAAAATAATACAAATAATTATCTATACATATTTAAATAAAAAAATGTTCATTAATTTATATAAACTACAAATAATTAATATTATATTATATACAAAATTCATATATACAAAATAATTATATAACAAAAATTTATTATATAATAAATTAAGAGTAATAATTATAAAAAAAATATGAAAGAAAACATAATTATAACAAATAAAAAGGCACAATTTAATTATTATTTAGAAAAAAAATATGAAGCAGGAATTATTTTAAAAGGCTGGGAAGTAAAAAGCATAAGAAATAAAAAAATTCATATTTTAGACAGTTACATAAAAATAATAAATAATAAATTATACATCATAGAATTTAATATTACACCACTAACTTCTAACTGCACACACGTAAATATAGAAATAAAAAGAAATAAAGAATTATTATTAAACAAAAAGGAAATAATTTACATTAAAACTTATATTATGAAAAAAGGTTATAGTGTAATACCTACAAAAATATATTGGAAAAATAATTTAATAAAAATTGAAATAGCAATTGCTTTAGGGAAAAAATTATATGATAAAAAAAAAGATATAAAAGAAAAAGAATTAAAAAAAGATTATTTCTAACAAAATTAAATTGTATTAATTAAATTATATATGTTATAATTAGGAAATAGGGGGTGTTATGGAATCGACATAAATAATGAGATTAAAAATGCATGTCGAGTATTATGACTTAAAACTCGTAAACTTTAGTCATAGGCATTATAAATGCCAATAAAAACAATTACGCATTAGCAGCTTAGTTAATGCTCTCTTGGTAATAAACGCTTATTTTTATTTATTAGTAAACAAGAGATTGAAAACAATAAGATAACAAATTTTAATAGTTTATAAAAAATTTGCTAAATATAATAAACTAAAATATATTACATATGCCTATATAATGTCATATATTAAAATTTTATAGGATAAACATGTAGAAATAATAATTGAAAATTTATGGACGTGGGTTCAAATCCCACCACCTCCATAGTATATATTTTTTATATAAGTAATAAAATGAAATTTAATATAATTACAGGACCACTAGAAAAACAAAATGCTTCTTGCATTGTTACGGCTATATTTAACAATAATGAATTATCACATTTAACAAAAATTTTAGATATAATAAGCAATAATTATATATCAAATACTATTAAAAATTTAAATAACAATGAAAATTTAAATTCATTAATTTTATATAATGTACCTAATATAAATAGTAAAAAAATAATATTAATTAATTGTGGAAATAAAAATAATTTATCAAAATCAGATTATAAAAAAATTATTTTCAATAGTATTAAAATTATTAAAACAACACAATCTAAAAATATTTTATACTTAATAAATAATGACTGTAACATAAAAAATCAAAATATATTTTATAACACAAAACACTTAATAATAAACATAAATGATATTTTATACAAGTTTAATAAATATAAAACAAATAACAATAATGAAACTGTTTTAAAAAATATAATGATTTATTCTACAAAACATGAAATAAGCAATATACAAAAATCCATAAAATATGGGATAATTATATCAAAAAGTATAAAATATGCAAAAGATTTAGCTAACACTCCTCCAAATATTTGTACACCTACTTACTTAGCAAACGAAGTATACAACTTATCTAAAATATATAAAAATTTATCAGTGACAATAATAAATAAAAAAGAAATAAAAAAATCTAATATGAATTTCATTTTATCCATTTCAAAAGGTAGTTCAGAAAATCCAAAAATTATCATTTTAAAATACATTAACAATAGTAATCAAAAACCACTAATATTAATAGGAAAAGGCGTAACATTTGATTCAGGAGGAATGTGTTTAAAATCTTATAAATCTATGCTTGGAATGAAATATGATATGTGTGGAGCAAGTTCCATTTTAGGTGTTTTTATATTCATATTAGAATTAAAAATAAAAATAAATATTATAGGAATTATACCATCTGTAGAAAATATGATAAATGGTAAATCAATAAAACCAAATGATATAATAAAAAGTATGTCTGGAAAAACAATAGAAATATTAAATACCAATGCCGAAGGCCGTTTAATATTATGCGATGCATTAACTTACAGTCAAAAATATAATCCAATGATTATAATAGATATTGCAACATTAACTGGAGCAACAATTACAGCATTAGGTAAAAATTATAATGCACTATACACTAACAATTCAAAATTATCAAATGATTTATTAATAGCTGGAAAAATGATAGACGATATTTGTTGGAAAATGCCATTATCAAAAAAATATAATGAAAAATTAAAAAATACATTAGCAGATTTATCAAATGTAGGAGATGAAACAGGACAAAGTATTACAGCAGCATGTTTTTTATCAAATTTTACAACAAATACTCCTTGGGCACATCTAGACATAGCAGGAACTAGTACAATTAAAAATAACGAAATAGAAGAAGCAACAGGACGACCAACAAAATTATTGATACAATACATAATAAATTTATCTTCAACTTTTAAATAACGTTAAAAAAAAATGAATAAAACATACAATTCTGAACAAGTAGAAAAATTTTGGCATGAAAATTGGAATAATAATACTGTTATAAAAAAAAACAATAATAAAAAACCATATTGCATAATGCTTCCTCCACCAAATATAACAGGTGATTTACATATGGGTCACGCATTCCAAAGTACTATTATTGATATTTTAATAAGATATAAAACGATGAATAAAAGAAACACGTTTTGGCAAGCTGGAAAAGACCATGCTGGTATAGCAACACAAATAATAGTAGAAAATAATTTATTAAAAAAAAATATAAATAAAAATGAAATAAAAAGAAAAAAATTTATAAAATTAATATGGCAATGGAAAAAAACATCTAGTTCAAACATAACTAAACAACTACAAACATTAGGGTGCTTTATTGATTGGAACAAAGAATGTTTCACTATGGATAAAAAAAATTCTTATGCAGTACAAACTGCTTTTATCAAATTATACAAAGAAAATTTAATATATAAAGGAAAAAAATTAGTAAATTGGGATCCAATTTTAAAAACAGCAATATCAGATTTAGAAGTAATATCAACAAAAGAACAATCTTTTTTGTGGTATATAAAATATAAATTATACGATAGTAATGATTTTTTAATAATATCAACAACAAGGCCAGAAACTATTTTTGGCGATACAGCTATAGCTGTTAATCCAAAAGATTCAAGATATAAACATTTATTTAATAAAAAAGTTATGGTTCCTATAATAAATAGAATAATACCAATAATTTATGATGATTATGTAGATATAAATTTTGGAACAGGATGCGTAAAAATAACTCCATCACATGATTTTAATGATTATAAAATAGGAAAAAAACATTTTTTAAAATTTATAAATATTTTTACAAATGAAGCTAAAATAAACATAAACGGACCAAAACAATATTTAAACCTTGATAGGTTTGAAGCAAGAAATAAAATATTAAATGAACTTGATAAATTAAATTTAATTTCAAAAAAAGAACCATGTATTATAAATATACCAAGAGGAGATAGAACAAATACTATAATAGAACCTCTTATAACTGATCAATGGTTTATTAAAATGAAAAGTTTAACTGAATTAGCTTCATTAGTTGTAAAAAATAATTCTATAAAATTTATTCCTTCTCAGTGGAAAAAAACATATTTTAATTGGATAAATAATATAGAAGATTGGTGTATAAGCAGACAATTATGGTGGGGCCACAAAATTCCTGCATGGTATAATGAAAAAAATATATATATAGGATACAACAAAAAGCATATAGAAATTAATTACAAAATATATAACAAAAAATTAATACAAGATAATGATGTCCTAGATACATGGTTTTCATCTGCATTATGGCCATTTGCAACACTAGGGTGGCCATATAAAAATAAAAAATATTATACATTTTTTCCTACAAATATATTAATAACTGGATTTGATATTATATTTTTTTGGGTAGCAAGAATGATTATTTTCAGTTTAAAATTCACAAAAAAAATACCTTTTAAAAAAATATATATACACGGCTTAATAAAATATATAGATGGACAAAAAATGTCAAAATCTAAAGGAAATGTAATAGATCCAATAGATATAATAAAAGGCATAAATCTAGATCATTTATTAAAAAAAAGATCAGAAAATTTATTAAATCAAAATATAAAAACAAAAATTATAAATTCAACTATAAAAGAATTTCCTAACGGAATAAATCAACACGGAACAGACTCTTTAAGATTTTATTTTTGTAGTATTGCTAATTCAAAACGTTATATAAAATTTGATATTAATTTAATTAAAAAATATAAAAATTTTTGTAATAAATTATGGAACGCAACAATATTCATTAAAAAAAACATCGATATAACAAATAATAAAAAAATAATTAACATTAATAATGTAAATTCATTTGATATATGGATATTATCTATTTGGCAAATTGAAAAAAAAAATATAATTAAAAATATAAAACAATATAAATTTGATATTTTATCTAACACTTTATATGAATTTATTTGGTATCAATTTTGTGATTGGTATTTAGAATTCATAAAATCAATAATAAAAAATTATAATGATGAACAAATAAATAACACAAAAGATATACTATTACATATTTATAAAGAAATAATAATAACAATTCACCCAATAATGCCATATATAAGTGAAGAAATATGGAATAATATAAATTCAAAAAATATAAATTTAATAAATAATAATTATGTATTTCATAACATAAATTATGAAAATAAAAAAATAGAAAATGAAATAAAAATAATTAAAAATTTTATAACGTATATAAGAAATTTTAGAGGAGAAATAAATATAAATAAAATAAAAATTTTAGATATATATATAAAACAAAATAATTATAAAAATTATAATATAATAAAAAAATATACATATACAATAAATATTATAGAAAATATAAAATTTATTAAAAAAAATATGAATAAAAATGAATATATATTATTAATAAATAACAAAATAGAAATGTATGTATTAATAAAAAATATTTTAAATATTAAAAACGAAATAGTACATATAAAAAAAAATTTAACAAAATATAATATAAAACATGATCAAATAACTAATAAATTAAAAAATACAACATTTATCAAGAAAGCACCAAAAAACATAATAAATTTAGAAATAAATAAATTAAAAAAAATAAATATAATTATAAAAAAATTAACTCAAAAAATAAAAATTTTTTTATAAAATAATTTATAAATATTAGGTACAAATATTAATCATTCTATCTTCTAAAATTTCATTACTCTTAATTAAAACTTCTTTTATTATATCATCAAAATTAACAATTACCCCACCATATTTATTTAAAAATAAATTAGCATAAATAATATCAGAAAATGGGACATATGAAATTCCCATAGCGCCATATTTTAAACTGTCAATAATATACACAACTTTATGAGCCTCAATCCAATTATTTGTGTAAGACCCCCATTTAACGGATGAAAAATCTTGAACAAAAAATTTTTTTATTCTTTTTCTTTTTACCAAATCTATCCATTCAAAAAATGCCTCTTTAACATCACAATAAAAACTTATAGTTCCATCTTTCCAAACAATTTGAGCTTTTGGCCCTTTATAATCAACAATTATCATTCCATCATTAGAACAAACATTTTGATTAGATAAATTTACAGGAAAAGAATCAATTTCATTTTTTTTAATATAAACAAAAAATGAAATAAACAATAAAAACAATACTATATATTTTTTCATCAAATAAATCTATTTATAATTAATTTTATTTTTAAATAAAAAAATTAAAAAAAATGGAATAAAAATCCACAAAAACATAGAAAAAAGTAAAACATATACACTTAATACTTCAACATTTAATCCAAAAATATCACTGGCATCTCCAGGAATCAAATATATTATAGAAATTATTCTAAAAATTTCCACAGGATTAAATAATAAAAAAACACTAACAAATTTATACGGTAAAACACCATTAGTTGTTATAATTAAAGAAACAAATAATAAATCATATATAAATATAAAAAATATCCATAATAACATACTTGTTAATATAACAAAAGTCCTATCTTTTATTTTAACTGATATAAATATACCTAAAAAATTAAATATCATACTTAACCAAATACAATTTAATAAAAAAATAATAATATCAAAAAAAGAAATATCTATATCATATAAAAAATATAATATAGGAAAAAAACCTAATATAAAAGATATAATAAAAATAAAACAATACCCAAACCATTTTCCTATCAAAAAATCAGTATAATTAAATGGATACGAAAAAAAAAGATCAAGGGTTCCCAATTCTCTCTCTCGTAAAATACTATCATAAGATAAAATTAAAGAAGATAAAGGAATAATATACATTTGTAAATGTATCAATGATAATAATAAAGATCTACCATCTACAACATGCTTATCTAAAGAATAAAAACTACTAAAAGTAAATAACACAAAATTAACAAAAAATAAAAAAAATGCCATAAATAATATCCAGTAATTATTTATGTAATCAAACACTTCTTTTCTAAAGATAACATATAAAGCATACATTTTTAATTTATTCATAATAAATTCATCAAATAAATACTAAATTCTTTATCTTCTGTTCTAATATTATTAACCACAATTTTGTATTCTTTAATATAAAAAAAGATATTAATTAAATCAATCATACTAAATTCCCCAATTAGCATATTATCATTAAATTTTAAAAATGAATAATTTAAATTTATGTAATTAAAAAATTCATAATTCATATTATAAAAATAAAAATAAACATATAATTTATTTTTACAATTATTAAATAATTCATTTATATTAAATTCCTTACTAATTTTTCCATGTGATAAAACCACTACATTATCAACATTACTATATATTTCATTTACATGATGAGTTGATAAAATAACTATAGAACCATTATCAGATAACTGCCTTAAAATTCTATAAAACATCAAAATACTATTACAATCAAACCCATTAGAAGGTTCATCAAATAAAACAATTTTAGGATTATTTACAATAGCTTGAGCTAAATTTAATTTTTGCTTCATTCCTTTAGATAATTCTTTTACTTTTTTTTTATAATGTTCCTCCAATCCAACTTTAATTAATATATCAACAACATTAAAAGAGATAAATTTATTTTTTAATATACTCAAATATTCTAAAACTTCAATAACAGTCATATTTGAATATAATTGTAACAATTCAGGCATATAACCAACTAACTTTTTGTATTCAATAAAATTACTATCATTAATAATATTATTATTAAAAACTATAGTTCCAGAATAATGTCTTATAATACCACACAAAATTTTCAATAAAGTCGTTTTTCCACTACCATTTATACCCAATAAAGCAGTAATTTTACCACTTTGAAAAGTTATATTAAGATTATCTAATATATTTTTATTTACTTTATAAGAAAAATTTAAATTATTTAAAAATAAAGAATTACTTATCATATTCAATTACTGGCCTCATTAATGGAAAATTATCTATTATAGCTGCTTTTCTAAAAGCTGGAAACTGATTTTCAATTTTTTGTAATAAAACCATAGAAGGATTTTTAAAAACAATTCTTAATATAGGATAAGAAAAAATTAACCAATCTGATATGTTAGTAACATAAAATTTTTTATCGCCAATTCCATCAAAATTTAAATCCCATCCTATATAATGAGACCAATAATTACCAACATTATTTATATTCCAATATATAAATTTAGCATCAAGATATTTTATTTGTTGCTTATTTTCAATAAAATTATTCTTGTAAACATCATTATAAGAACTTCCATTAGATACTTTGGCTGCTACACTATTTTTTATAAAATTATTATTATTAATACTATTATAATAACTACTTCCTAAAAAAATTCCATCAGAATTATATAATGATTTATTATAAATAATTTTACTATATAGTATATCTCTAAATAAGAATCCATGTTCTCTATTATAAATAGAAAAATTATTATATATTTTAACAAATTTAGAATACATAATAGCCGTTCCAACTGAAGAACTTATTAAATTATTACCTTTAATCAAACAATTATGACTATACATATAATGAACACAAAACCTATTACCATTAAAAATATTATTTAAAATATTAACATACATAGAATTAGAAATATAAATACCATCTCTTCCATTATAAATATAATTATTTTTAACAATAGCATTACAATTTTTAAATAATTGAATATTATTTCCACGATCTGAAACAACCTTACTTAAGGTTCCACATATATTATTATATGCAATATAATTATTGTTTGATTTATCTACCCAAATAGAAAATCCACAATTTAAAAAATTGTTATTGATTATATTTATATTATAAGCTTTACTTTCAATAAAAAGACACGCATCTCTTTTAAACATATCCTTACCACTATTATAAAAAGTTAAACCTTTAATTATTATATTGTTATTAAATATTTTAAAAATACTTCCAAATCCACAACTAGTTATTATTGCATTTTCATAAGAAATTAAATTTATATTTTTATAAAATATAAAATTTCCATAATATATTCCTGACCTTAATATAACAGTGTTAATATTTTTTTTCATAACATCAATATCAACATTTAATATTATAGATTTCAACATAAAAATATTATCAACAATAACACTGTTTGCTAAAATAGGTTTGGCAAATAATGCCAAACCAATAACAAAAAAAATTCTGTTCATAACAAAATATAATAAAATACTAATTTGTAGTAGATAAATATTTTATAGCATCTAACAATTCATCATCAGTACAATTTGCACAAGTTCCTTTAGGAGGCATTCCTTTAGCTGTGCCTTCTTTAGCAGTTATTAATAAAGCCTCCAATATTTTTTTTTCTTTAACGCTAACATCAGAATCATTAAATTTACCTTTTTCCATAGCTCTCTTAAAAGCTAAATCTTTACGTATATCCCATGCATTTTTATCATGAGCTGCTGGAGCTCCAAACATAGCTGCCATATTAGGAGAATGACATGTATTACAATAATTTGTAAAAATTTCATTACCAGTTCTTGCAGATAAAACATTAGTAAAACTTAATAATATACTTAAACTCAAAATATATATTATATTTTTCATATTATATTTCCTAAAAAAATTTAATTATACATCCCTGATTCTTTATATTTTATCCATATTTTATTATTGACCAAAGGTGGACAAATTTTATTATCATACATTTTATTAATACAATTAAAACATGCTAAACATTCAAACACATTAATTTTACCTTTTGCATCAATTGCTCTAGAATCGCATGTTTTTGCACATATTTTACAAAAATTACAAGTATTTCTTCGTTTAATTCTTATTAAAGAAAATTTAGATAATAAAGACAAAAAAGCCCCTAAGGGACATAAATATCTACAAAAAAATCTATAAATAAATATAGATACTAATATTAAAATTATACTATAAATTACAAATTCATACTCTTTTCTTTTTAAAATTCCTATATTCCAAACAGTTTTAAATGGTTCTATTTCAGACAAAAATTCCGCCATTTCAGAAGAATATAAAAAATAAATTAAAAATAAAAATATAAGAATGTAATATCTAAATAATCTAAAAAGAAAATGATATTTATCATTTAATTCATATTCGCTTTTATGAATAATTTTTATTTTAAATAATAATTCTTGTAAAGCTCCAAATGGACACACCCAACCACAAAAAAAAGCTCTTCCCCATAAAAATAAAGTAAAAAATATAAAAATCCAACAAATAAATAATAATGGAGAAAATAAAAATAAAAATACATTTTTATCAATAACGGCAAAAACATTTACAATTGACGGTTGAATTGCACAAATAAATCCAAAATAAAAAACAGATACAAAATAAATAATAAATTTAATATAACGCAATATATCATATTTTTTAGAAAAAAATTTTTTAAATATAAATATTATAATAATAATTGTCCATAAAAAACAATATAAAATAATATCATAAATATTATCAATCCACTTCTGTTTATATTTAGACGACTCTATTTCAACGAATTTAACAGGAATATTATATTCAACAAAAAAATTATTATATTTTTTTATATTATCAATTTCATTAAATAACAATAAAACTAATTTCCAAGAATCAGACAAAATAAATTTCTCTCCTTTAATAATAAATAAACCTGATTCTTTAAAATAAGGTACACTTTTATGTAATTTATACATATTAACATTAACATAATCAGAATACCTAAATCTTATATCGTTATGATTTTGTCGCACAACAAATCTATCATAAATTCCACCACGAGAAAAGGCACTACCTTTAAAACTCCATGAACCATTATTTAATAACAAAAGATAAGAATCATTTTTTCCTAGTTCACTCATTAATTTATTATACTCTTCTAAAATAAATATATTTTTTCCTATAGAAACAGGATTTATATTAGTATAATAAAGATCAATAAAAGGTATACTATTTTTTTCTTCACCATCAACTCTATAATGTTTTACAGCTCCACAATTTAATAATTCACTCCACGTAAAATAATCATATTTTTTTAATACTTTTTTTTTTAAAGAAAAAGATAAAGGCATTATTCCTAATTCATAGGCTACTATTTTACTACTATTCAATATAGTTTCATCTAAAATGCAAGAAGTTACAGTAGCTCCAGTTATTATATTCATTTCTCCAACAGATAAATCTAAAACATTTTTTTTTTTATAAAAATTTACAGCCTCATACAATTCAAACAATGGTATGCCAGTCAACAATATTGGTTCACTATGTTTAATTAAAATTATATCTTCTATTATGCCATTAATTCCTAAACCTATTAATAATTCTATTGGTTTTCCAGAATAAGCTGGAAATTCAACAATGTTAGAAGTATAAAAATAATATACAATATTTTCACCATTATGTAACTCTATAATTGGAAATTTAGATTTATTATAATAAATTATATTTTCACAATATTTAACATCAGAAAAATTTTTTATAAATTCATGATTCAAATTATCATCTTTAAAAGATTTTTCAAAATTTCTTTCATCCGCAAAACAAAAATTAATAATTATTAAAAAAAATATTATATAGGAACCTTTAACTAGGCTCCTATACATAAAAATAAATTTTACATTATGTAACAATAAATCTACCTCTCATCTCTAAATGAAGAGCATGACAAAACCAAGGACAATAATACCAAAAAACACCTTTTTTATCAGCAATAAAAGTAACAGAAACAGTTTCCATAGGAGAAACACCAAAATTTATGTTATATGAGCTTAAACAAAATCCATGAGTTAAATCTTCGATATTATCTAAATTCGTTTGTATAATCGTGACTTCATCACCAAAATTAACTCTTATAGAGGTTAATCCAAAATTTGGTGCTATGCTTGACATCACGGCATAAACTTTATTTCCCCTTCTTATAATTTTATTTGCCCCAAATTCAACTCCTAATTTTTGAACAATATTTTTTTCAAAAGTAAATTTATAATCATTAATATCCCATATTTGCTTAGGTTTAATTAAACTTCTATCTACTATTAAAGCATCATGAGGCTCAGGACATACAGGGCTATCATGTAATAATTCCATTTGTTTACCAGATATACTTATTAATTGATCATTATCAGGAAAATACGGGCCAATGGGTAAAAATCTATCTTTAGAAAATTTATTTAAAGATACAACATATTTACCATCAGCATTTTTAGTTTCACTCATTGAAGCATTCACATGACCAACTTGATAATGAACATCTATTTTTTGTATAATAGGATTTTGACCTTTTATTGCTTTTTCAATATCCCATTTAGTAATAACAGAATCAATAAAAATAGACGTATACGCTTTTCCTTCATTGTCAAACGCAGTATGCAGAGGGCCCAATCCAACTTCAGGCTCAGCAACAACACAATCTCTAGCATCACTAATTAACCCAGAAAAAGCATTATCAATTTTTTCTAGTGAAATAATAGAAACTGTTGGAGATAATTTTCCAGCACAAATAGCATATTTTCCTTTAGGTTCTATATTTACCCCATGAGGATTCTTAGGAATAGGAATATACAAAACATAAGGATTTTTTCCTTTGCCGTTTAATATAGGAGCATCACTACCTTCAATATATTCTCCTTTTCCAGAAAGAACGGCTTCTTCTATTCTCTTCAAATTAAACACCGTCAAATAATCTCTATCAGCAGCCATCATTTCAGCAAGCTCAACACCTCCTTCAGAATTATAACAAGTGCCCATAGAATATTTTCCTTGATAATCAGTAGCACATAAATCCAAATTACCATCTACCATAACTTGCCAACGAACTTTCATGGTCAATGCATCTATACAAGTATGCATAGCTACATATTTTTCTGTAGAATCAACATCCCTTCCATCATTTGGTAAAGGAATATTAAATTCACTATTACAATACACAGCATCTAATTTATTTCTAGACGGAAAAATTCCATGCGTTCCTTGAGAATGTGGTATTTTTGTTATAGCATCTGTTTCCATATAATCTAATCTAATTCTAGCAAGACGACTTTGAGATTTATCATTAACAAAAGCATACTTTCCATCATACGTACCATTATTATAAGATAAATGTACATGATGTGTATCACCAATTGTATAATCACCCAATATTTTTTTACTATAATTTGTAATTCCCCAACCATATGTACAATCATAATTAAAAACAGGAATACGTTTAAATTCTCTCATGGAAGGAACTCCAAGAATTCTAACTTCTCCTGACTGCCCTCCAGACCAAAATCCATAATACTCATCCAACTCTCCAGGCTTTACTTCTGCAGTTACAGGTTTATTGGCTTTAACAGCAGCATGTGCTAATTTACCTGATGTAACGCTAAAATAAGTTGCAACAGCAACAACGCCAGTACACAAAGATTTTTTAATAAACGAACGTCTATCAGATAAAATATTCAAATTCTCTTTATAATTATCTTTATTAATCATAAATATTAATTCTCACTTTAAGTAAATAACAATTATATAAAATACATTTATTATTTTATAATTTGTAATTATACAAAATAAATATAAAAAAATATATAACAAAATATTTATATATTAAGTATAATAAAAAAATTAATATTTAATATTAAAAAAATTAATAAAATAAACAAATGATAAAAAGAAGACTCTTTATAAAAAATATATTAGGATTATGTGCAATGATTCCATTAACAAATAACTTATGTTTTGCTTACACAAAAAGAACATACAACATAATTCAAAATTTTTCATCAATGGGAACAATAGGAAAAATTAACCTAATAACAAATAACAAAATAAAAGGAAAGCAATTAATAAATGATATAATATATAAAATTTCATATTATGAAAAAATTTTAACAATGTTTTCAAAAACTTCTTTTATTGGAAAAATGAATAAAAACCCGAAAATAGAATTTAATCTTCCAAAAAACATAATATATATACTAAAATTAAGTGAAATTTTAAGAATAAAAACAAATCAAAAATTTAATATATGCATTGGCAACAAATCATATTTAAAGAATAGCAATAAACATTTAATTAAAAAAAATACACCCCTTTTAATAAACATAAATAAAAACAAAGCAATGTTAAATGACCATTTAACAATAGATTTAGGAAGTATAGGTAAAGGTTTTGCAATTGAACAAGCTATAAAAATAACAAATCAACATGAAATAAAAAATATTCTAATAGAATTAGGAGGAGATATTAAAATAAAAGAAAACAATAAAACAAATGATTGGCAAATAAAAATAGACTCTATCAATAAAAATATTGATAATAATTGTATTAATTTACATAATACAAGTATAGCCTCTTCAGGACAATTCATAAAAAACAAAATATCTAAAAATTACATTATAAAAAATCATATAATAGACCCAACCACACTGTCCACGAATAACTATTATAAATTAACTACCGTTACAGGGCCTAATTTAACAATTTGCGATGCATTATCAACAGCTCTCTATAACACACCTTTACAAGAAATATATATATTAAAAAAAAATTTCCCAGAATATAATTTTAAAACATTTATATAAAAGTCTTCTAGTAGATTTATCTAGAAGACTTCATATATAAATTTTACAATATTACCAATAACCTAACATCTTCCACCATATGCCACCAAATAATATCCAAATTATAATATTTATAACACTAACTATAAAACCATAAAACCACCATTCTGATAAAGTAAGGTAGTTAGAACCAAAATAAACTGGCGCAGAACCTGTTCCATAATGTGTTAAACCTGCACTTAAACTAGAAGCAACACCAAGTAGTAAAGCCGTAACAATTGGAGGAGCACCAGCTGTTAAACAAACAACAAAAAAAGTTGCATATAAAGCTGATATATGTGCAGTCATACTAGCAAACATATAATGCGCGTAATAATATAATAAACCTATAATTGTTAACACAATTATCCATGATTTACCAACCACCAAAGTTTTAACAAAATTTCCAAACCAATCCGTAACACCTAAATCAGATAACTTCATAGATAACATAATTAATACAGCCATCCATATAAAAGTATCCCAAGCATTTTGTTCCTTTATAATATCATCCCAATTTAAAACACCACATACTAATAATATAAACAACCCAGTAATTCCAGCCGTAGTAGCATTTATTCCATATTTTTCTCCAAATATCCATAATGTTAATAAAAAAACAAACACAAACATCATTATAATTTCATTAACAGACATAGGCCCTAACTGTTTAAGCTTTTCTCTGGCAAAACTTGGTGCTTGAGGAGTAGATTTTATTTCTGGTGGAAAAATTATATATAACAAAAATGGTAACAAAATTAAATTAATTATACCAGGAACAGAACAAGCTAATGCCCATGTCCCCCAATCTAATTGTATACCATGGCTAGCAACAATACTAACAACCAAAGGATTACCAGCAGTTGCTGTAACAAACATAGCACTAGTAATAACATTTACTTGAAATAATAATTTTATCAAATAACTTCCCAAACGTCGTTGTGTCCCATCTTTTACATTGCTTTTATACTCAGCATTTAAACCATTTATGATAGGAAAAACAATACCAGCGCCTCTAGCTGTATTACTAGGAGTTCCCGGCGCAAATAATAATTCTGTAATAGTTAATCCATATGCTAACCCAAGAGTACTTTTTCCTAAAAATGTAATAAAATAATATGCTATTCTGCATCCTAATCCAGTTTTTATAAAGCCTCTAGCTAATAAAAAAGCTGAAACTATCAACCAAACAATAGCAGAACCAAAACTACTCAAAACTTGCCCTAAAGGCAAAGTATTCGTTAATGTACATGCGCATACGGCAAAAATAGCCATAGCTCCCATAGGAAGAGGTTTTATAATTAGTCCTATAATAGTAGACAAAAATATAACAAACAAATGCCATGATTTAATATTAAGCCCAGAAGGAACATCAACAAACCACAACCCAGCAAATATAAATAAAACTACAAAAAAAGGTATAGGCTTTGCCCCATTCCACTTATAACCTGAAAGAGTTTTTTCAGATGTAACATTACTGCTCATATTTCACTCCATATCAATATATATATCATTTTAAATGAAAAAATCATTTAAAAATAGTTTATTATTTACAATAAAATGTAATAAATATAAATTATTACATTAAATTATTTTACAACAATTGCACAAATTTAATAAAATAATATTTAAATTAAATAACTTTATTATATTTAATACATAAATATAATATCATTAAAAAATAAAACAAAAAATATAAATTAAAAAATTCATCAATTAAATTAAATATACTTATATTTAATATGATTTTATAATAAATTTATTATATGTTATAATGACATATTTTATAAATATTAATAAAAAAAAATGATAATAAATTTAAATGATATAAAGAAATTGTCTGAATTATCAGCTTTAAAAATATATAATAATAAGAAAAAAGATTATAAAATAAAAATTTTATTCGAATTAAATCAAATATTAAAAATTTTAAATAAAATTAACGAAATAAACATTGACAATATAGATCCCATATTTCATCCTATAAAAAAATATCAAACCTTAAACAAGGACCAAATAGAATTAAAAAATTACAGTAACAAAATAAAAAATTTAAATAAAAATAATATGCAAAATAATTTTTATATTGTTTCTAAAATAATTGATAAATAAAAATTAAAAGGTGAACATGCATACAAAAACTTTAAAAGAATTATATGAAGGCATTAAAACTAAACAATTTAGCTCTTTAGAATTAACTCAACATTTTATAAAAAGAATTAAAAATTTAAATAATAAAATAAATGGATTTCTTCATATAAATGAAGAATATGCTATTGAAAAATCAAAAAAATTTGATAAAAAAAAATTATATAATGGAGGAATTCCATTTGCACACAAAGACATAATTTGTACAACAGAATCAAAAACTACTTGTGCATCAAAAATGTTACAAAATTTTACAGCTCCATATAACGCAACAATACACAAAAAACTACTAAAGGCCAATTTTATTCCTTTAGGAAAAACAAATATGGACGAATTTGCTATGGGTTCAAGTAACGAAAAAAGCATATTTGGAAAAGTTTATAACCCCTGGAATAATAAATATGTTTCAGGCGGATCTTCCGGAGGAGCTGCTGCTTGTATTTCATCAAGACTAATACCTGCAGCAATAGGAACGGATACAGGCGGATCTATAAGACAACCTGCAGCTTTTTGCGGTGTTACTGGATTAAAACCTACTTACGGATTAATTTCACGATTTGGAATCATAGCATTTGCTTCAAGTTTAGATCAAGCTGGCCCAATAGGAAAAACAGCAGAAGATTGTGCCATATTACTGGAAATAATTGCAGGATATGATGAAAAAGATTCAACAAGTATAAAAACTCATATACAAAAATATAGTAATTATATAAATAATTCACCAAAAAAAATGATAATAGGGATACCAAAAGAATTTATTCATAATTTAAACAATGATATTAAAAATAATTTAAACAACGTTATAAACATATTTAAAGAATTAAAAACAACAATAAAATACATATCATTACCTAATATAAAATTATCTATACCAGCTTATTATATAATAGCACCCGCCGAATGTTCTTCTAATTTATCAAGATATGATGGAATAAAATACGGTTATAAATGTATAAATCCATTAAATATTAAAGATTTATATTCTAGATCAAGATTCGAAGGATTTGGAGAAGAAGTTATAAGAAGAATAATGATTGGAACATATGTACTCTCCTCTGGATATTATAATGACTATTATATAAAAGCCCAAAAAATTAGAGCAATAATCAGAAACGATTACATAAATGCGTTTAAAAAAGTTAATGTAATAATAGGACCAACAACGCCAAATCATGCCTTTAAAATAAATTCTATTAAAAAATCTCCAACAGAAATGTATAAATCAGATATATATACGTGCTCAGTAAATTTAGCTGGATTGCCTGCAATTTCTATTCCTACAGGATTTGTAAATAATTTACCAGTTGGATTACAAATAATAGGAAATTATTTAAAAGAAAACGAAATTTTAAATTTAGCACACCAATACCAATTAAATACAGAATGGCATAAACTAATACCAAAACAATTTATAAACTAATATAAAAGAGAAATTGATGAAATTTTACTCAAAAATAGGATTAGAAGTTCATATTCAATTAAATACCAAATCAAAAATATTTTCTAAATCCTCAACAACGTATAATACAAAACCAAATATTAATATCTCATTAACAGATATGGCAATTCCTGGTACTTTACCAATTTTAAATAAAAATACTATAAATATGGCTTTAAAATTTGGTATAGCAGTACAAGGAAAAATATTACCAATATCAATTTTTGATAGAAAAAATTACTTTTATCCAGATCTCCCTAAAGGATATCAAATTAGTCAATTTTATTTTCCAATAATAAAAAATGGACATATATACATATATAACAAAAATAAAAAAAAAATTATAAATATAGATAGAGCGCACTTAGAAGAAGATGCAGGAAAATTATCACACAAACATAATAGAACTGAAATAGATTTTAATAGAGCAGGAATACCTTTACTAGAAATAGTTTCAAAACCAGATATAAATTCTGCAATTGAAGCTAAAAAATATTTAAAAACATTGCATAACATAGTATGCCATATAAATATATGTGATGGAAAATTACAAGAAGGATCTTTTAGATGTGATGTAAACATATCCTTAAAAAAAAATGATGATAAAACATTAGGAACAAAAGTAGAAATAAAAAATATAAATTCATTTAAATTTGTTGAAAATGCAATAAATTATGAAATAAAAAGACAAACTAATTTATTAAAAAAAGGAAAAAAAATAACACAAGAAACAAGATTATATGATACAACAAAAAATAAAACATATACAATGAGATCAAAAGAAGATTCAAAAGATTATAGATATTTTCCTGATCCTGATCTTTTACCAATTAAAATAAGTAAAAAATATATAAATAAAATAAAACATAAAATAATAAATTCTTCAAATCAAACAAAAATGTCTTTAATAAATAAATATTTATTATCAGAAACAGAAGTAAAAATAATTATTAATAATAAAATTTTATTAAAATATTTTTTATACATAATAAAAAAATTTAATAAGCCTAAAATAATTACAAATTGGCTTATTGTTGACTTAATAACTTTATTAAAAAAATATAAAATAAATAAAATTACACCAGAATATTTATATTTACTATTATTAAAAATAAATAAAAAACATATTTCCACAAAAACAGCAAAAAAAATATTTTATATAACTTTTAAAAAAAAATTTAACAATATAAATTATATTATTAAAAAATATGATTTAGAACAAATAAATAATAATAAAACTATAAAAAATATAATAAATAAAACACTTACAAATTATAAACAACAAATGATACAATACAAACAAGGCAAAAAAAAATTATATCAATTTTTTTTTGGAAAAATAATGGAAAAAACAAAAAATAAAACCAATCCAAAAAAAATAATTTTTAATTTAAATAAAATTTTATAAAATTGCCGAAATAGCTCAGAGGTAGAGCAGTACACTCGTAATGTAAAGGTCAGAGGTTCAAGTCCACTTTTCGGCAAATATTTTTATATTTATTGTTTAAAAAATAATTTATCTATTTAATAAATTATAAAAATATGTAATAATAACAAAATTGGGGTGTGGCCAAGTGGTAAGGCATAGGGTTTTGATCCCTATATCCCAGGTTCGAATCCTGGCACCCCATTATTTAGCATGTGAGTAAAATAACAATTTATAAGGGTTTATATTATGTTATCAAATATTTTAGCAAATTTAAGAACGAATATAGGTAATAATCATAACAAAAGACTAAGAAAATTAGAAAATAAAATACCAGCTGTAATATATGTTAAACATAAAAATTCATTACTTATTTCTCTTGATCACAATATAATTTATTATACGTTAAAAAAAAATAAAAGTTATGAAACTCCAATAAATATTAAAATAAACGACGAAATACATACCGTTAATATAAAAAATATACAATATCATCAATATAAACAAATTATTTTACATATAGATTTTATGTACATTTAAAATAATTTATAATTTAACACCTATAGTAATTCTATCATAATAATATTGATCGGTATAAGTATTAACATAAACATATCCAAAATAAATAAGTATCTTTCTTACAATGAAAGAATGCCTAAATCCATGTTCTATTAATAAAAAACCTTTTTTATTTAAACACATGTACGAAAATCTAATAATAAAAATAATTTCACATAAACCAAAATTATTTGATAATAAAGATTTTTTAGACTCAAATGGTATTAAATTATTATTTAAAAAAATAAATGAATCAAAATTTATATAAGGAGGGTTAGAAAAAATAATATCAAAATCATATTTATTACAATAAAACATTGTCCAATTATTATAATAAAAATCAATATTAAAATTTTTTAAATTATACAAATTTTTAATTGCATAAAAAAAAGAATTTAAGTCCGAATCAATTCCTTTCACAAATAAAAATTTAAAATTTCCCAATAATAAAGACATTATACCAGTTCCATAACCTAACTCTAAAATATTTGTAATATTATATTTATAAATAACATTAAATAATTTTTCTAAAAAAATACTAGTTTCATATCTTGGAACTAAAATCCCTATATCCAATAAAACATCTATTTTATAAAATTTTTCTTTTTTTAATATATAACCTATAGGCCAACCAAATAATTTTTTATTTGATAAATATATATATTTTGAATATAATAAAAAATTAATTTTAATATCATAAAATATAAATAAATAATTAGTAGACACATTAAGTATGTTAGATAATAAATATATAGAAAAATTAAAACAATTATATAAATTTTTTCCTATTAACAAAATATTATTTATACTAATACTAAACATATATAAATTTTATAAATATAATTAAAAAAATATTTTATTCATTTCTTAATTCTCTTTGCAATGGATCTATAATTAAATTTAAATTACCATCTAAAATATAAGATAATTTATAAATTGTTAAATTAATCCTATGATCTGTTATTCTATTTTGTGGATAATTATAAGTTCTTATACGTTCTGATCTATCACCTGTTCCTATTATTTTTTTTCTAATATTATCAACTTTATTTTTTTGTAAATTTTGTTCCATATTTAAAATTTTAGCTTGTAATAATGAATAAGCTCTTGCTTTATTCTTATGTTGTGATCTTTCTTGTTGACATTCAACAACTATTCCTGTTGGAAAATGAGTAATTCTAACAGCAGAATCAGTTTTATTAACATGTTGGCCACCTGCTCCACCAGCTTTATAAGTATCAATTTTGAGATCACTAGAATCAATAATAACAGAATCCATAATTTCTACTTCTGGCATAATTACAACAGAACAAGTTGATGTATGAATTCTTCCTTGAGATTCAGTATTTGGCACGCGTTGAACTCTATGTATACCAGATTCTAATTTTAATTTACTATATATATCTTTTCCAACAATCCTAATTACTACTTCTTTATATCCTCCAAATTCTCCAACATTACAATTTATTATTTCATATTTCCAATTCATTATTTCAGAATACATCATATACATTCTTAATAAATTCCCAGAAAAAATAGAAGCTTCATTTCCTCCTGTTCCAGCTCTAATTTCAATAAACACATTTCTTTTATCATTAACATCTTTTTTAATAAGCAAATCATATAAACAATCAATTAAATCTTGTTTTTCTTGATTCAAAATTTTAATTTCATGTTCTAACAACAATTTTAATTCATTATCAGAACCAGAATCAAATAACAATTCTTTTACTTCCGATATATTTTTTTCTATAAAATTATATTTTTTAAAAAAAGAAACAAACTGTTCCAATTCTGATCTTTCTTTTAACAACAATATATAATTGCTATTATTTTTAACAATTTCTGAATTAGATAATAATAAATCTATCTCTATGTACCTATCAGTCATATCTTTTAATTTATTATAAATAGAATCTTTCATATATAAACATCATCCACGCAAACAACATATAAATTATTAATTATTAAAAAATTTTAATTTTAAAACATTAATAAAAATTAATACTATATTAACTTAATTATACAAAAATAATAAATTTTATTAAAATACATATAATACAATAATAAAAAAATAATAATTTAACACCCTTTAAAAAAAAAAATATATATATAATATCAAAAAAAATACAATAAAATATTATAACCATTTCATGATATAATATGAAATTATAAATTAATATAACAACATTATGAACAATAGAATATTATATACTCCTAACGAATTTTCATTAAAAAACAAAATAATATTGATTATAAAATTATATGAAAATATAGAAAATAAAATTATAAAATCATTTATAAATTGTGGAGCAAAATTAATAATTTTAGAAAAATCTACAAATATTTTATCAACATTATATAGTAAAATGACAATTAAGCAAAAACAAAACATCTTTTTTTATCCAAATTGTTCAACAAATAAAGATTATTATAAATTTTCACAAAATATATATAAAACTTTTGGAAGAGTAGATGGCATTATATATAATATACCAATATTAGGAAATTCTACACCTATAGAACAATATGAAATACAAGAATTATATAAAGTAATGAATTTCAATTTTTATAATATTTTCATGACAACAAAAACTATCGTCCCATTAATAAAATTATCAAAAAATCCTTCAATCATATTCACTACCTATAATATATCAAATTTAGATACATATTGGAGTGGATACGCATGTGCAAATGCTGCCTTACAAACATTAATAAAAATAATTCATAGCGAATACAAAAATATATCAAATATAAAAATAAATCAAATACAATTAAAAATGCATAATACAAATTTATACAAAAAAGAATTTCCAGGTTTAAATAAAAATTTTTCGACAAATATAAAAAATTTAATAAATATATACACTTATCTTATAAGTAACAAAAATAAAAATAATAAATATAAAACATTTATTATTAATAAAAATATTAACATTTACAAAACTTAAATTAATAAAATATATTAATAAATATCAAAATTTGATTTAAAATATAACTATTTTAATATAATTTTTTTTAAAATAGATAACTCATAATAAAATAAAAACTTCAACAAATAGTATAAAATATAAATAATAATTAATAAAATAAAAAAAAAAAATGAACAATTTACTAAATATATCACAATTACTATTTTTTTTCATATTATTTCAATACAGTAACATTTATTATGCAATTATAACAATAATAATAATAAACATAATAAATACAATATTACATTATAAAATTAAAAAAAATAATGAATACAATAAAAAATTTTATATAATAATTATCTTAATTACATTAGGATCTTTAACAATAATATTACAAAATGAATTATTTATAAAGTGGAAACTTACCATTATATATACAATAATAGGATTAATTCTTATCACTAATACTAAAAATCAAAATAAATTAATTCTAAAAAATATAGGAAATCATATAATAAAATTACCTCAAGAAGTTTGGATAACGTTAAATTACATATGGGGTATTTTTTTCATAATAATCGCAATAATAAATATATATATTTCCTATACATTTAATATAAAAGTATGGGTTTACTTTAAAATATTTGGAATAACATCATTAATTGTAATATTTACATTCATACAATATATATATATAAAATATATACATAAAAAATAAATGCCTATATATATTCTACACATAATGGTCGTCCCAAAGCTTTTTCTATATCATTTTGAGAAATATAACCATCTATTTCTTCAGTATCTAAATACATATTTCTATATTTTCTGTGATATTCTAATCCTGTTCCAGCTGGAATTAATCTTCCAACCATAACATTTTCCTTTAATCCTTTTAATAGATCTTTTTTTCCACATATAGCTGATTCAGTTAAAACTCTTGTTGTTTCTTGAAAAGATGCTGCAGATATAAATGATTCTGTAGATAAAGATCCTTTTGTTATACCTAATAATATTCTTTCATACTTTGCTAAATTAGCTTTACCAGAAATTTTATTATTTAATTCCTTTATAACGTTTATATCAAACTGTTCTCCATCATATACACCAGTGTCACCAGGATTAACAATTACAACTTTTTTTAACATTTGTCTTAAAATAACCTCTATATGTTTATCATTTATTTTTACACCTTGTAATCTATAAACATCTTGCACCTCTTTAACTATATAATTAGCTAATGCATCAACACCTAACAATCTTAAAATTTCATGAGAATTTAATGCACCTTCAGATATAATTTCTCCTTTTTGTATAGATTCTCCCTCAAATACATTTATATGTCTCCATTTAGGAATTAACACATTATATGCATTACCATTAGCTGTTGTAATAACTAAACGTCTTCTATCTTTTGTTTCTTTTCCAAAAGAAACAATTCCAGAAACTTCTGCCAAAATAGCAGGATCTTTAGGTTTTCTAGCTTCAAATAAATCAGCAACACGAGGTAATCCACCAGTAATATCTCTAGTTTTAGAAGTTTCTTGAGGCATTTTAGCTATTACATCCCCAATTCCAACATGAGAATTATTATCAATACTTATAATAGTCCCAGCTGGTAAAAAATAATGTGCTGGAAAATTAGTACCAGCTAAACATAAATCATTATCATTATCATCAATTAATTTTATCATAGGTCTATTATTAGCACTACTACGATGTTTTGGATCCATTACAACAATAGTGGCTAATCCAGTAATTTCATCTACTTGATAATTCATAGTTATATTATCAATTAAATCAACATATTTAATTCTTCCAGCAACTTCTGTTATAATAGGACGATTATGAGGATCCCACGTAGCAACTATTTGCCCAGAAACAACTTTTTCACAATCTTTAACATTTAACTCAGCTCCATAAGGAATTTTATAGCGCTCTTTTTCTCTACCAAAAAAATCAGTTATAATCAAAATTCCAGATCTAGATACAACAACAAAATGATCCTTAATATGTTTAACAAATTTAATATTATAAAATTTAACAACACCATTATTTTTGACTTGAATATCACTTGAAACAACAATTTTAGAAGCAGCCCCTCCAATATGAAATGTTCTCATAGTTAATTGCGTTCCTGGTTCACCAATAGATTGAGCCGCAATAACTCCAACAGCTTCTCCCATATGAACTAAATTTCCTCTAGCTAAATCTCTACCATAACAATATGAACATACACCATATTTAGTTTCACAAGTAATAACTGATCGTACTTTTATTTCATCCAATCCACACTGTTCTATATAAGAAATTAATTTTTCCGTTAATATAGTTTTTTCAGATAATAATAAATTACCAGTTTTAACATCATATATATTTTCTAATAATACTCTACCTAAAACTCTATCTACTAAAGTATCAACTACATCCCCTCCTTCAATTAAAGAAACCATAACTAATCCTTTAGTTGTGCCACAATCTTTTTCACTTACAATCACATCTTGAGAAATATCAACTAATCTTCTAGTTAAATATCCAGAATTAGCTGTTTTTAAGGCAGTATCTGCTAAACCTTTACGAGCTCCATGAGTAGATATAAAGTATTGTAAAACATTCAATCCTTCCCTAAAATTTGCTATAATAGGAGTTTCTATTATTGAACCATCAGGTTTTGCCATTAATCCTCTCATACCAGAAAGTTGTCTCATTTGTTCAACTGATCCTCTTGCTCCAGAATCAGCCATCATATAAATAGAATTAAAAGATTCTTGTTTTACAAAATTTCCATCAAAAGTATAAAAATTCTCTGATTCTAATTCTCTCATCATGGCACTGGCAACTTGTTCATTAGTTTTAGACCATATATCTATAATTTTATTATATCTTTCACCATAAGTTACTAATCCAGAATCATATTGCCTTTCAATTTCTTTAACTTCAAATTCAGCTTTTAAAATATAATCAACTTTTTTAGAAGGAATAATTAAATCATTTATACATATAGATATTCCAGACCGTGTAGCATATAAAAATCCAGTATACATTAATTGATCAGCAAATAATACAGTAGCATTTAAACCAAAATCCCTATAACATATATTAATAAGAGGAGAAATCATCTTTTTAGTCATAGTTTTATTTATAAAATCAAAAAACATTCCTTTAGGTAAAATTTCAGACAATAAAGCTTTGCCAACACTTGTATTAATAACGCAAGTTTTATCATCTTTACTCATAAATTTATCTAATCTTATTTTTATTTTAGCATGTAAAGAAATAGCCCCTTCTTCATAAGCTCTTCTCACCTCTAAAACATCACTAAAACACATTCCTTCCCCTAAAACATTCAATTTTTCTCGTGTTAAATAATATAAACCTAAAACCATATCTTGAGAAGGTACTATCACAGGATCACCATTTGCTGGAGATAATATATTATTAGTAGACATCATCAAAGCACGACATTCTAATTGAGCTTCTATTGTTAAAGGAATATGAACAGCCATTTGATCTCCATCAAAATCAGCATTAAATGCACCACAAATCAACGGATGTAATTGAATAGCTTTATCTTCTATTAATAAAGGTTCAAACGCTTGTATACCTAGTCTATGTAAAGTTGGAGCTCTATTTAATAACACTGGATGCTCTTTGATGACATCAGCCAAAACATCCCATACTTCAATACCTTCTTTATCAACTAATTTTTTAGCCGCTTTAACTGTACTAGCCAATCCCCTAAATTCTAATTTACTAAATATAAAAGGCTTAAACAATTCCAAAGCCATTTTTTTTGGTATTCCACACTGATGAAGTTTCAAATTAGGTCCAACAACAATTACAGATCTTCCAGAATAATCAACTCTTTTTCCCAATAAATTTTGCCTAAATCTTCCTTGTTTTCCTTTTATCATATCAGCTAAAGATTTTAATGGACGCTTATTAGACCCAGTAATAATTTTTCCTCTTCTACCATTATCTAATAAAGCATCAACGGATTCTTGAAGCATTCTTTTTTCATTTCTTACAATAATATCAGGAGCATTCAATTCAAATAACCGTTTTAATCTATTATTTCTATTTATAACTCTTCTATATAAATCATTAAGATCAGAAGTGGCAAATCTACCACCATCTAAAGGAACAAGAGGACGTAAATCTGGAGGCAAAACAGGTAACATAGTTAAAATCATCCATTCTGGTTTATTATCAGAATTCATAAAAGATTCAATAATTTTTAATCTCTTTTGAAGTTTTTTTATTTTTGTCTCAGAAGACGTTATTATAATCTCTTCTTTTAAATATCTTGCCTCTTCTTGCAAATCTAAAATAGACAATAATTGTCTAATCGCATCAGCCCCCATTTGAGCATCAAATTCATCTCCATATTGTTCAAAAGCTTCCAAATAATCTTCTTCGGTTAATAACATTCCTTTATCTAAAACAGTCATTCCTGGATCAATAACAACATACAATTCAAAATATAAAATTCTTTCAACATCTTTAAGTGCCATCCCTAAAAGTAATCCTATTCTAGATGGCAATGATTTTAAAAACCATATATGAGCAACAGATGTAGCTAAATCAATATGACCCATTCTTTTACGTCTTACAGAAGATAATGTAACTTCTACACCACATTTTTCACAAACAATTCCTCTATGCTTCAACCTTTTATATTTACCACACAAACATTCATAATCTTTTATCGGTCCAAAAATTTTAGCACAAAATAACCCATCTCTTTCAGGCTTAAAAGTCCTATAATTTATAGTTTCAGGTTTTTTAACCTGCCCATAAGACCGAGATTCTATTAATTCAGGTGAGGCTAAACCAAAAGAAACTCCTGCAATGTCAGAATGTTCAATTTTATTTTCCAATAAATTACGCATTTTATCCAAAAGATAACTCCTAAATTTAATCTTGTTCTAATTCAATATTTAAACCTAAAGCACGAATTTCTTTAATTAATACATTAAAAGATTCAGGAGTTCCAGCTTCCATATCCTGTTTCCCATCAACAATGTTTTTATATATCTTAGTTCTTCCTTCAATATCATCAGATTTAACTGTTAACATTTCTTGTAATGTATATGCGGCTCCATAAGCTTCAAGTGCCCAAACCTCCATTTCTCCAAAACGCTGACCTCCAAATTGAGATCTTCCACCCAATGGTTGTTGTGTAATAAGACTATAAGATCCAGTAGATCTTGCATGAAGTTTATCATCAACTAAATGATTTAATTTTAACATATACATATATCCAACTGTTACAGGTCTATCAAAAGCACATCCTGTTTGTCCATCATATAAAATAACTTGACCAGATTCTGGCATATCGGCAAGTTTCAACAAATCTTTTATTTTATTTTCAGAAATACCATCAAAAACAGGAGTAGCAATTGGTATACCATTTTTTAAATTATCAACTAACACAAATAAATCTTTAATGCTTAAATTTTTAAAATCAAAAATTTTAGCTTGACTATAACCATTCAAATAAACATGATTATAAACCATATCAAGAAATTTAATAACATTATCATTAGAAATATCATTTTCTATAAACTTACAAAGTTTTACTCCCAAATTTTTAGATGCCAAACCTAAATGAGTTTCCAAAATTTGACCTATATTCATTCTAGATGGCACTCCTAAAGGATTTAGGATCATATCAATTGGTGTTCCATCTGAAAGATACAACATATCTTCTACTGGAACAACTTTAGATATAACTCCTTTATTTCCATGTCTTCCGGACATTTTATCTCCAGATTGAATTTGCCTTTTTATAGATAAAAAAACTTTAATGATTTTTAAAATTCCAGGAGATAAATCATCAAATTCATTTATCTTTTTATACTTAATTTCTAAACATATATCATGTTTATGATAAATTTCTTTTAATTGATTAAAAGTAACATTCAATTGATCATTAATGACAGTATCTTTACAAATTAACTGCAACCATTTATCTTTAGATAAATTATTTAAATAATCTTCAGTTATTTTTTCACCAACACTCAAACATTTACCTAATAACAATAATTTAACTCTTTTATAAAAATCATCAACTTTTATTCTTAATTCATCATTTAAATTTCTTTTTATTTTCTCAAATTCTTGTTTTTTTATAGACAAATATCTAATATCTTTTTTTATTCCATCTCTAATAAAAATTTGCACATCTATAACAACTCCATTCATTCCAGAAGGAACTCTTAAAGAAGTATCTTTTACATCAGAAGCTTTTTCTCCAAATATTGCACGTAATAATTTTTCTTCAGGAGTTAATTGAGTTTCCCCTTTTGGAGTAATTTTACCAACTAAAATATCTCCTGATTTAACACTTGCTCCAATACATACAATACCAGATTCATCAAGATTTCTTAAAGAATAACTTAATACATTAGGAATATCAGAAGTAATATCTTCCATTCCCAATTTTGTATCTCTTGCAATGCAAACCAATTCCTCAATATGTATACTTGTAAATTTATTATTTTCTACCAATTTTTCAGAAATTATAATTGAATCTTCAAAGTTATACCCATACCACGGAACAAAAGCAACTAAAACATTTTGTCCTAAAGCTAATTCCCCTAAATCAGTAGAAGGCCCATCTGCCAAAACATCATTTTTTTTAATTATATCTCCTGGATAAACTATTGGTTTTTGATTAATACAAGTATTTTGATTAGATTTTTCATACTTAATCAAGTTATATATATCAATTCCAATTTGAGAAAAACACATTTCATTATCATTTACACGAATAATTATGCGAAAAGCATCAACAAAATCAACAATACCACCACGTTTTGCAATAACAGTTACCCCAGAATCAACCGCAACTACTCTTTCCATTCCTGTTCCAACTAAAGGTTTTTCATTAAAAATTAAAGGAACAGCTTGTCTTTGCATATTTGACCCCATTAAAGCTCTATTTGCATCATCATGCTCTAAAAAAGGAATTAACGCTGCAGCAATAGATACAATTTGTTTTGAAGAAACATCCATATAATTTACTTTTTCAGATGGTAAATATATAAATTCACCATTATATCTACATAAAATTAAATCTTCTTTTATTTTTTTATTTTCATCTAATAAAATATTTGCCTGTGCAATAACATACATACCTTCTTCTATTGCAGATAAATAATTAATTTCATCTATAACAAAACAATTTACTATTTTTTTATAAGGAGTTTCTAAAAAGCCATAATTATTAACTTTAGCATAAATAGCCAAAGAATTTATTAAACCAATATTAGGCCCTTCAGGAGTTTCTATAGGACAAATTCTTCCATAATGTGTATTATGAACATCTCTTACTTCAAAACTTGCTCTTTCTCTAGTTAATCCTCCAGGGCCTAAAGCTGAAATTCTCCTTTTATGTGTTATTTCAGATAACGGATTATTTTGATCCATAAATTGAGAAAGTTGACTAGATGAAAAAAATTCTTTTATAGAACAGACTAAAACACTAGAATTTATTATATCTTTAGGAATTATTTCATCTACTTCAATTGAAGACAATTTTTCTTTAACATTTCTTTCCATTCTAACAAGGCCAATACGAAATTGATTTTCAGTCATCTCTCCTACAGTTTTAACACGTCTGTTTCCTAAATGATCTATATCATCTACATCTCCTTTTCCATCTTTAATGGATATTAAAATTTTAAATATAGAAATAATATCATCCGATAATAATATTAATGAACCAGTTGTATCACTTTTTCCAATTCTAAGATTAAGTTTCATTCTTCCAACAAATGATAAATCATATCTAGAAAGATTAAAAAACAAATTTTTAAATAATTTTTCAGCAGCATCTTTATTTTGTGGCTCACCAGGCCTCATTACTTTATAAATTTCTAATAAAGCTTCTATTGGATGTTCAATTTCATCAATAGATAAAGTGTCAGAAATATAAGATCTATTATCAATATCTGTTGTATAAATAGTATAAAATACACAAATATTTTTATCTAAAATCAATTTTAATTCATTGTTAGTAATTTTAACATTAGACTTTATTATTATATTATTTTCACTATCAATAACATTTTTAGATAAAACTTTTCCTAGAACATAATCATCAGGAACTAAAATTTCTTGAATGCCATTATCCATTAATTTTTGCAAATGTTTTATAGAAATACACCGTCCATTTTTAACTAAAATATTATCCAATATTTTAATATCAAACATAGCAATTGTCCCACGCAATTGCTCAAAATCAATTTTTAAAAAAATTTTATTATTTTTATTAAAAAAAGTAGTACTTTTCACAAATAAATCCAAAATATCTTCAGTAGTTTTACCTAAAGCTCTCAATAATATAGTGGCTGGAATTTTTTTTCTTCTATCAATTCTTACAAAAAGAATATCTTTAATATCAAACTCTATATCAATCCAAGACCCTCTATAAGGAATAATTCTAGCAGAATACAAAAATTTACCAGATGAATGAGTTCTTCCTTTATCATGCTCAAAAAAAACTCCTGGTGCTCTATGCAATTGTGATACAATAACTCTTTCATTTCCATTAATAATAAAAGTTCCCCTTTCAGTCATTATAGGAAGATCACAAATATATACTTTATCTTCTTTAGAAATTTTAATTACTTTTTTTTCAAAAGAATAATCTTTATCATATATAATTATTTTAATATTAACTTTTATAGGTACAGAATAAGTTAAACTTTTTATTTTACATTCATTCACATCAAATTCATTATCACCTATCTCATAAGAAATATATTCTAAACAAGAATATTCAGAATAACTATAAATAGGGAAAATAGATTCAAAAGTACTTTTTAAATCATAATTATCATATTTTTTATTAAAAGGATCTGATATAGAATATATAAATTTTTTATAAGATTCTAATTGAATTTCAAGCAAAGGTGGAACTCTTATAGCATCCTCATATTTACTATAATTTGCACGAATTCTCTTTTTTTCAACAAAAGAAAGAGCTGAAGCATCTAAAATTGTCATTACGTTATCTCACCATTATAAAAATATATTTAAAATATATCATATAATATTAATAATACTGTCAGTATTATTAATATTATCAATATAACCAATATAACTAAATAAAATATTTATTTTATTTCTACTGAAGCTCCAGCTTCTTCAAGAATCTTTTTTAAATCTTCAGCTTCTTTTTTACTTACATTATCTTTAACACTAACTGGAACACTTTCAGTTAAAGTTTTTGCTTCTTTCAAACCTAAAGTAGTTATACCTCTTATAGCTTTAATAACAGAAACTTTATTATCACCAAAACTAGTCATAAAAACAGAAAATTCTGTTTTTTCTGCAACACTATCATTATCAATTTTTGAAACAGCTAAAGGCTTTTCAGAAAAAGACATTGAAGCAGACACATTAAATTTTTCTTCCATCAATTTAATTAAATCAACAATTTCAAGAACATTCATTTTTCCTATAGCTTCAAGTATATCATTTTTTGAAATAGACATCATTTTCTCCTATTTATCATTATAAAACAAAATTTAACAATTAAATACTAACATTTTTTTTCATGAGCAATATAATATTTAATAATCTAACAAATTTAACATATGGTTCTAATATTGTACAAATTAATTTTTTTAAAGGAAATTTAAAAATAAATATTAATTTACAAATTGATTCTTTATAAGTAGGTAATAAAACAAATTTATCCAACCCAGCAACATTAACTTCACTAAATTCAAAAATAAAAGCTTTAACATTCAATTTAACACTATTATTAGAAAAATCATTCAATAATTTACCAATGCTATTAGGTTCATCATAAGAAAAAACTAATAAAACAGGGCCATATAAAACTTTTATTAAAGACTCATACCCAGTTCCAATTAAAGCCAATCTAGCTAATGTATTTCTAACAACAATAAATTTAACATTTATACCACGAGATATACGTCTTATTTCCATCATTTGTATAGATTTTAACCCACGATAATCAATAACTATAATACAAACAACGCCTATTAATAATTTACGTATTTCTAAAACAACTTTTTTTTTACTGTTTAACTTAACTACCATTTATAATCCTATATTAAAATTATACAACTTAATTATTTAAAACTCCTAGCTTAACAATCAATAAATAAAACTAGATAAATCAATAAATAATCCCGGACCCATTGTTGTAGATAATGATAATTTTTTTATATAAATTCCTTTAGAAGAAGCTGGTTTATTCTTTTTAATAGAATTTAACAAAGCTTCTATATTCCCTTTAATTTTATCTTTTTCAAAATTAATTTTTCCAACTGAAGTATGAATTATTCCATATTTATCAGCTTTATACATAACTTGACCTAATTTTATTTTTTTTACACAAGAAACTAAATCTTTAGCAACAGTTCCATCTTTGGGATTAGGCATTAATCCTCTAGGTCCTAATATAGGACCTAATTTACTAATTAATTTCATAGAATCTGGATCAGATATTATAACATCAAAATTAATATTTCCATTATTTATATTATCAAATAGAACATCTACACCTACAATATCAGCCCCACAATTTAATAAATTATCTTTATCACTATCAGAAAAAACAGCAACTCTAATATTTTTACCAAGACCATTCGGCAATACTACAGAACTTCTAACATTTTGTTCTGGCTTTTTTATATCAACCCCAAGATTAATAGCAATATCAACACTTTCAAAAGTATTTTTAAATTTAGCCATAGGTAACATTTGTAATAAAATATAAGCATCATTAAAGCTATATACACTATTTTTATTTATATTTTTTAAAATATTTTTTTTCTTTTTAGAAACAAAAACCATATTAAATACCATCCTCAACAACGATTCCCATACTAAGTGCTGTACCTTTTATAGTATTTATTCCAGCTTTTAAAGACGCTGATGTTAAATCACTACCTTTAATTTTAACAATATCTATTACATCATTTACAGAAACATTTCCAACTTTATTTTTATTAGGAGCACTACTTCCTTTAGAAATATTAGCAAATTTTTTTAATAAAACAGAAGCTGGTGGAGTTTTAATTATAAAATCAAAAGATTTATCTTTATAAACAGTAATAATAACAGATAAAGGTGTACCTTTTTCAACATCTTTCATTGCTTCTGTTTTTAAATTAAAATCTTTACAAAATTCCATTATATTTAAACCCTTAGATCCTAAAGCCGGACCTATAGGAGGACTAGGATTGGCAGAACATGCCTTCACCTGTAATTTTATATAAGATTCAACTATTTTTTTTTTCGCCACTTATTTATACCTCTTAAAAATAAAATATTTAATACTTTTCTACTTGAGAAAAATTCAAATCAACAGGAGTAGATCGACCAAATATTAAAACAGCAACACATAAACGATTTTTTTCATAATTTACATCTTCCACTGTGCCATTAAAATCAGTAAAAGGTCCATCTATAACTCTGACAAATTCACCAGGATCAAATAAAATTTTAGGTTTAGAATAATAAACTCCATTACTTAATTTATTTAAAATATTTTCTGCTTCTATTTTAGTTAAAGGCAAAGGACTACCAGAAGTACTTCCTACAAAACACAAAACTTTAGGTATACTTCTGACAAGATGCCAAAGTTTTTCATTTAAAATCATTTCTATAAGAATGTATCCAGGAAAAAATTTCTTTTCACTTTTTCTTTTTTTTCCAGATTTTATTTCCATAACTTCCTCAGTTGGAATTAAAATTTTTCCAAACATATCTCCAATATTTTCATCAAATATTTTTTTTTCAAGAGAAGATTTAACTTTAAATTCAAATCCAGAACAAACTTGTATAACATACCAATATTTAAACAAATTAACACTCCCTAATAATTTATTATTTTAAAAATAATTTTTGTTAAAATAAAATCAACAATTCCTAAAAGAAAACATGAAACTAAAATTAACACAAAAACAGACAACGCAGAAATAACCGTTTCACGTTTAGAAGGCCATACAATTTTAAAAAACTCTATTTTAGCTTCATTGTAATACATATGACACATCACTCCATAAGGAGTTTTAAAAAATAATAAAAAAGATATAAATAAAAAGAATAAAATAAAACCATAACGAATAACTAAAATTTTATCATCAAAATAATAAAATCCAAATAACCCAAAGAAAAAATTTATAAAAATAAAAAACCACAAAACAAAATCACGTAACTTATTTTTTTTTAAATTAAAAAACACAATACACCTTCAAAAAAACAGGCCAGGAGGGACTTGAACCCACAACCAACGGTTTTGGAGACCGCTACTCTGCCAATTGAGCTACTGACCTACATACTAAACAAATAATGAACAAAAACATATACATGATATAATAACAGTAAAAATAAAACAATATTCAAAAAAAAAATATTTATATATATGAGCCCACAACCGGGATTGAACCGACGACCTCTTCCTTACCAAGGAAGTGCTCTACCACTAAAGCTATGTGGGCAAAAAAAGCGGGTGATGGGAATCGAACCCACACTATCAACTTGGAAGGCTGAAGTTCTACCTTTGAACTACACCCGCAAATAAAATGAAGGAGGTAGGATTCGAACCTACGTAGACACAGTCGACAGATTTACAGTCTGCTCCCTTTAACCACTCGGGCACCCCTCCAAAAAATATAGCTGATGATAGGAATTGAACCCATGACCTGCTAATTACAAATCAGCTGCTCTACCAACTAAGCTACACCAGCATTAAAAATTAATATAACAAGCTTTATTATATTAATAATACATAATATTTTCAATAGAAATAAATAAAAATTTATAAAATAACAAATTTTAATTTCTAATAAATAAGATTATATAATACTATTAAATAATTAATTTAATTTTTTTAATTATAGAATCTAACATTTTATTAACAAAAATATACCCCAAATCAGCACCAAAAATTTTATTCAAAAGCAAAGCTTCGCTGATAACAACTTTATAAGGAATAAAAGTACAAAATATAAATTCAAAAACCGCAATTCTAATAATATTCAATTCTATAACACTAATATCATAAATTTTATTATATCCATATTTCATAATAAATTTATCTATTAAACTCAACTTATTTATTATACCATACAATAATTTATCAAAATAATTAATATCTATTTTATTAAAATTTTTATTTAACAATAAATTATATTTTATTTTATTGATTTCGATATCATTAAAAGTCCAAATATACATGCTCTGTAAAACATACATTTTAGCTTTTTTTCTTTTTTTAAATAAATTTTTTTTTATCTTCATAATTAATCATATATAGGAAAATTTTTACATAAATTCACAACATCAGATTTTATCTTATATAACATTTTTTTATCATTCATACTATCAGTTATATTTATTAATTTTGACATCAAATTACTTAAATAAAAAATTTCTTTTTTTTTAAATCCTCTAGAAGTTATAGCTGACGTACCAATTCTAACACCACTACTTACATTAGAAGAACAAAAATCATTAGGAATACAATTTTTGTTAACAATAATATTAATTTTTTCAAAAATATACTCAAAATATTTCCCACTAATTTTTTTATTATTTAAATTTAGCAAAAATAAATGAGTATCTGTTCCTCCAGAAATTACAATAAATTCGTTATTAATCATACATTCGGCAAAATATTTTGAATTTTCCAACACTTGTTTTTGATAAAGCACAAAATCACACGACATAGCTTCTTTAAATGCTAAAGATTTTGCTGCAATTATATTAACTAATGCCCCACCTTGAATTCCAGGAAAAACTGCTTGATCAATTTTTTTCTTTAATTCATAATTATTTGTTAATATAATTCCACCTCTAGGCCCTCTTAAAGTTTTATGTGTAGTTGTTGTAATAATATCAGCAATATTTACAGGAGATGGATACAATCCAACAATTATTAATCCAGCAACATGAGATATATCAGCAATTAAATATGCATTTATTAAATCAGAAATAAATCTAAACATATTCCAATCAATAATTCTAGAATACGAAGAACATCCAGCTATAATAACTTTAGGTTTATATCTTAAAGCCATATTTAAAACTTCATTATAATCAATGTATCCTGTTTTATTATCAATTCCATAATATATAGAATGATAAAATTTACCAGAACAATTAATTTTAGATCCATGAGATAAATGCCCACCATGGTCTAATTTCATACATAAGATTATATCTCCAACAGAACATAAAGAATATAAAGCTGCAAAATTAGCTTGTGACCCAGAATGTAATTGAACATTAGCATATTTAATATTAAATAATCTTTTAACACGCTCAATAGCTAAAAATTCTACTTCATCAACATATTTACAACCACCATAATATCTACTTTTATAATATCCTTCAGAATATTTATTTGTTAAACAAGATGACTGCTGTAATAACACCTCCTTACTACTATAATTTTCAGACGCTATAAGATTTATATTTAATTCCTGTTTATAAATTTCACTGCAAAATAATATATTATCAATATTATTTTCGCATATTAAATCATGAAATTTCATAATTAAAAAAAATATTTATTATTTTTCTTTCATTTTTAACTTCTCTTTTATTTTAATATTTTTTCCAATTTTATTTCTCAAATAATAAAGTTTAGCTCTTCTAACACTACCACATCTTTTTATCAATATATCAGTTATAATAGGACTATGAGTTTGAAAAGTTCTTTCAACTCCAACACCATTTGATATTTTTCTAACAATAAATGAAGAATTAAATCCTCTATTACGTTTTGCAATAACAAACCCTTCAAATGCTTGTTCTCTTATTTTAGTTCCTTCAATTACTTTAACTTTAACAATAACAGTATCTCCAGAAAAAAAAGGAGGAATACTTTTTACAATTTGTGTTTTTTCAAAATAATCTACAATATTCATAACACTTCTCTATTTTCTAATATAAAATTTCTTAACAACATATATTTAATTTTTGACATTTTAAATTTATTAAATAATTCTCTTCTTTTAAAAAAAGTACAACCTAACTTATATTTAATATTCCAATCTTTTATTAAAAGATTATTACAAAATAATAAATTTTTAGGTATTTTTACATTATACACTAATTTAGGCTTAGTATAATGCGGAGCATCTAATACATAATCAATAAAAGAATCATTAATAACAGAATTAATATTTCCTAACACATTAGGAAGTAATCTAACAATTGAATCTAATAATAAAAAAAGTATATTTTCTCCACCTGAGAAAATAAAATCCCCAAAAGAAATTTCTTCATCTATAAAAAAATTAAATAATCTTTCATCAATGCCTTCATATCTTCCAGAAATAAATATTACACTTTTATAAGACAAAATATTAGAAATAACATTTTGATTTATTAGGGTACCTTTAGGAGATAAGTACACAACTTTAGTATCAACATTACTTGATTCAAGTTTGGCATAATTGATAGCGTTTTTCAATATATCAACACTTAACAAAACTCCAGGAATATCACCATACGGCTTACAATTTAAAAAAAATTTTTTTATAAAATATCTAGGATTAAACAAAAAAAATTTAATACTACCATTTTTAATAGCTTTACTTAAAATACCATAATTAGAAACAGTTACAAACATTTCAGGGAATATGGTAATAATTCCTATCCACATATCAAACAATACTTTAATAATTTAAAATAAAATATATACAAAAACTTACTAACAATTTACAGTTTATGCACAGATAAAAAATCATTAACATGAATTACCAATATTTTATCTAACAGAAAAATATTAAAACAAATTTACATTTGTATATAAAACATCCTTACTAAAAAAAAATACCATATAAAATAAATTATATTTTATTTTTTCAATAAAAATTTAACTCTATCAGATACTTTAGCTCCAACATTAATCCAATAATTAACTCTATCTATAGACACATTTAATTTAACATCCTTACCAGAAGATAAAGGATTAAAAAAACCTAAATTTTCTATATAGGCCCCATCACGAAAACAACGACTATCAGCTGCAACAATATAATAAAATGGACGATGTTTTGCTCCACCTCTCCTTAATCTAATCACAACCATTAAAAACTCCAATATTATACAAACAAATAATAATAATAAAAAATTATACACTAAAATAATGTAAAAATATACATAAAAAAATTAATAAATAATTATATATATATAAAACAAAACAATAATTATATACAATACAAAAAGCTCTACAAAAAAAATTTTAAAAAAAAATGAAAAATATATATAAATTATATACAAAAAATTTAACTTGCACAAAATTAATAATAAAAATTAACAAATATATAAATTTTTTAAATCAAAATGAAAATATATTAATAATATCTGATAATTTATTATTTATAATAGAAATAAAAATCTTTATCATAAGAAATGATATAATAATAAAACAATGGAATAAAAATAAAAAACAATATATTTTAATAAAATTAAAAAATTTATAAGGCATACTTATGTTTATATTAAAAAAATCATTTTATTATTATTTTTTAAATAAAGAAGTAAAAGTGTTGATACTATTAATATTATTAATTTCATTAATAATAATTACAATTGGATCAATTTTAACACCAGTAATAACAAGTATTATAGTAGCTTATTTTTTACAAGGAGGAATAAAATCATTAAAACAATTAAATTTATCAGAAACTACATCATATCTGACAATATATTTTATATTTTTAACATTATTTATAACAGGATGTACAATTTTAATTCCTTTATTATGGCAAGAATTTATAAATTTATTTAATGATTTACCACAAATGATACAACAAATAAAAAATATATTGTCATTATTTATGCAACAATATCAAGCATATTTTTCTCAAGAACAAGTAAATTCCATTGTTACACATTTAACGCCAAATATACAAATATGGGGAAAAAATATGCTATCAATATCAATATCATCCATACCAGGAATTATAGCTTTAATAATATACTTAATATTGTTTCCATTGTTAGTTTTTTTTTTCTTAAAGGACCACAAAATTATAATAAGTTGGTTTATAAAATTTATTCCTCATAAACATAACTTATTAAAAAAAATTTGGTTTGAAATGGATAATCAATTAGGAAATTATATAAGAGGAAAAATATTAGAAATAGTATTAATTAGCTTATTAACATATATAGTATTTATGTACTATAAATTAAATTATTCCGCTATATTGGCTATCATAGTAGGATTTTCATCTCTTATACCAATAATAGGAGCTACATTAGTAATAATACCAATTATATTAGTAGGATTCATTCAATTAGGGTTGACAAATCAACTTGCATATATATTAATAATATATTTTATAATTCAAGCTTTAGATGGATATGTATTAGTCCCATTATTATTTTCTGAAACTATAAATTTACATCCAGTAGCAATTGTGATATCAATATTAATTTTTGGTGCATTATGGGGATTTTGGGGAATTTTTTTTGCAATTCCACTTGCTACCTTGATCAAAACAATTATAAATGTATGGCCTGAAAATAAAAATATTTAAAATTTACAATATATGACAAATCAAAATATAAATATAAAATTAACTTGACAATAAATAAAAGTCATGTTGTTATATAGATAGGCCAGGTAGCTCAGTTGGTAGAGCAGAGGACTGAAAATCCTCGTGTCGGTGGTTCAATTCCTCCTCTGGCCATATAATAATATTTCTTTATCATCATATTAAAATAAAAAAAAACGTTGCCAGGCGGCGTCCTACTTTCGCATGAAAAAAGCTCATACTATCATCGGCGCTGTTAAATTTCACTTCCGAGTTCGGGATGGGATCGGGTGGGACATTAACGCTATAACCACCAAGCAACTTACAAAAAATAAAATATGGTACAACAACAAAATTAAATATAATATTATATATTAAATAAAACAATACATTCAAGCCTCACGGTTAATTAGTACAAGTTAGCTTAATATTTTACAATACTTACACATCTTGCCTATCAAAGTTGTAGTCTTCAACAAACCTTTAGAAAGTTTACACTTTAGGGAAAATTAATCTTGAGTAAGGCTTCCCACTTAGATGCTTTCAGCGGTTATCCTCTCCATACTTAGCTACCCGGCAATGCAATTGGCATTACAACCGGAACACCAGAGGTATGTCCATTTCGGTCCTCTCGTACTAGAAACAGCTTCTCTCAATTTTCCAACGCCCACGGCAGATAGGGACCGAACTGTCTCACGACGTTCTAAACCCAGCTCGCGTACCGCTTTAAATGGCGAACAGCCATACCCTTGGGACCTGCTTCAGCCCCAGGATGCGATGAGCCGACATCGAGGTGCCAAACACTGCCGTCGATATGGACTCTTGGGCAGTATCAGCCTGTTATCCCCGGAGTACCTTTTATCCGTTGAGCGATGGCCCTACCACTAAGAACCACCGGATCACTATGACCTACTTTCGTACCTGCTCGACATGTCCGTCTCGCAGTTAAGCGCACTTCTACCATTATGCTCATTGCACGATGTCCGACCGTGCTGAGTGCACCTTCGTACTCCTCCGTTATGCTTTCGGAGGAGACCGCCCCAGTCAAACTACCCACCATACACTGTCCCCAGCCCAGATTATGGGCCCAGGTTAGAACTCCGAAACTGTCAGGGTGGTATTTCAAGGTTGGCTCCACCCAAGCTGGCGCCTGGGTCTCAAAGCCTCCCACCTATCCTACACAAACAGGTTCAAAGTTCAGTGCAAAGCTATAGTAAAGGTTCACGGGGTCTTTCCGTCTTGCCGCGGGTACACAGCATCTTCACTGCGATTTCGATTTCACTGAGTCTCGGGTGGAGACAGTGCCGCCATCATTACGCCATTCGTGCAGGTCGGAACTTACCCGACAAGGAATTTCGCTACCTTAGGACCGTTATAGTTACGGCCGCCGTTTACCGGGGCTTCGATCAAGAGCTTCGCTTGCGCTGACCCCATCAATTAACCTTCCGGCACCG